>CAZFCY010000123.1:0-14829 GCA_964517665.1 uncultured Opitutaceae bacterium
CTGCCTTCCGGATCCGGTCGAACTTGCGCTTCGAGAACGCGATCGCGGGTCGCGGGCGCTCTTCCTTGGCCTTGGCGGGCTCCTTCTTCTTTTTCCTGCGCTTGCTGACGTAGGCGAGGGGAATGCCGCGTTCCCGGCACTGGCGCAGGATCTTCACCAGATTCTCGGGCAGCTCCACAGTCCTCCACACGGTCTTGGACCGATGGATCTCCATGATCGCCGGATCCTCGTCGATGAACCAGTGCGCTTCCTCCGCCCGTCGCAGCTCGAACGGCCGCGCGCCGGACATCGCGGCCATGGCAAAAAACGGAACCATCTCCGGGCCTTCGGGATCGCTCACCGCAGCCTGGAGAAGTTTGGCCAGGCGCTCGACCGACAACACCGTGGGGGGGGAATTGCCGACCGCCAGCCGCGGGATGCTCTCCAGCGGGTGGACCATCAGTTGCCGGCGGGCCATCAGGTATTTGCAGAGCCGGTTGAGGTGGTCGTAGCGATCGCGCTGCGAACGATCGGTGAGGTGAGGCGCGAACACCCACAGGCGAGCCTTTTCCTCCGTGAGGTCGAGGGTGGACGTCACGTGGGTGTCGCGAGGCAGGGTGTCGAGCACCGTCTGGAGAACCTCCACCGTGATCTGGGAGTTCTTCGCCTCGCTGCGTTTCATCTCCACGTATTCATCGATCGCGGAACCCAGCGGGTAGGGTGTGACCGGCCGGAAGTGATCCAGATAGAACCGGGCGGCATCGGTAAACGTCACGTCCGCCGGCAGCATCGCGGCCGCGCGTTCCGCGTCCTGCACCTTCTCCACCGGCAGGGTGGTGCGGACCGGCAGCGAACCCTGGCCCGCGATCACCTGGTCGTTGAGTTCCTTCGCCAGCGTCTCGGCCTTCTCGAGCGTCGCGCGTTCGAACACCACGCCGCGGCCATGCACGACCCCGCGAACGAGCCACACCTGTTTGCCGTCCCGCCGTTTGCGCGGCGCCACGCGCACGCCGGTATCCCCCCGCCGTTTCTCCACACGCCTCTCCACACGCGGAAGCATGAAAGGCGTATAATCTTGGTCAATGCTGCATAAAACTGCCATTTTGCCAGCAAACCAAACCAGACTGATAACCAATCACTTAAAGTGGTCGGGGTGGTCAGATTCGAACTGACGACCTCTACGTCCCGAACGTAGCGCTCTACCAGGCTAAGCTACACCCCGTCGACCAACTGAAAACCGAGCTTCAACAAGTCCCGCTGGCGCCGCGTCCTCGAGACGAATCCGTTCAAGAACCAGAATGACCCGCGGACCGCGCGCAAAAGAACCTTTCCGACTGCCAGGGCAGCCGAAGCGTTTCGGGATGATCTCATCCATGGGGCGACACAAGACAAAACAAATGCGGGATGAAAACCGCCCGGCATCGCCGCGCTTCCGGCCTGCGCAGTTGTCCGATGACGCGCGCTTCCGCTTCATCCCCGCATCACGCGATGGCGGTTTCACGATTCCCGCCGCAAACGTAACCCGGTGGCCTCGGGAACGTCGTTTCGGAGGAACACCATTTCCATCAATGTTTTCTCGTGTTGTCCGCCGATTGCCGGCTGCGCCCTGCGCGGCCGCTTTTCTTTTGTTTCCCGCGTTATCGCCGGCCGCGTCGCCGGCTCCCGTGGAATTGCGCTGGCTCGACGACGCGCCGCCCGCGGCCACGGCCGGCGTGAGCTGGGGCGTGCCGTGGCCGCGCGGCGCGGTGTCGAAAGATCAAACCTTCGCGCTCACGACCGCCGATGGCCAAACGCTGCCGGCGCAAACCTGGCCGCTGGCCTACTGGCCGGATGGTTCGCTCAAGTGGAGCGGCTTCGCCACGGTGGCGGGTCCCGACGCGAATGGCGCGCTCACGCTGACACCGGGCGGAGCAGCCAATGCCGGCGCCACCGTGCGGACGCGGCAGAGCGACACGACCTACGAGATCGACACGGGTGTGTTGCAGGCGCGGATCGTGAAGTGGGGCGGACCGTTGATCGAATCGCTGCGCGTCGAGGGCCGCGAAGTCGCCCGCGATGGCCGGCTGATTTGCGTGCTGCAAAACGCTCCGGAAGGCGACGCGTGGGACACGCCCGCGCGCGAGCGTTTCACGAGCAAGGTCGAGAAAGTGACCCTCGAACAAAGCGGCCCGGTGCGCGCGGTCGTGAAGATCGAGGGCCGGCATCTGGGCGCGGCGAGCAACCGCGAATGGCTGCCGTTCGTCGTGCGGCTTTATTTTCATGCCGGCGAGACAGCGGTGCGCCTCGTGCACACGTTCGTCTTCGATGGCGACGAGCAGACGGACTTCATCCGCGGACTCGGGCTCGCGTTCGCCGTGCCGATGCGCGAGCAGACTCACAACCGCCACGTGCGTTTCTCCGGAGAAGGCAAGGGTCTCTGGGCCGAGCCGGTGCAGCCGATGATCGGCCGCGGCGGGCGGTTTGTCGGCGATCCCGCGACGGGCGAGGATGTTTATCCATTGCAGGCCGACGGTCTGCGCGTGCCCAACTTCGAGCAGGTCAATGCCCGCAGCCAGGGCTGGCTCGCGGACTGGGCGGTCTGGGGCGACTTCAAACTCACGCAGCCGAACTCCGACGGGTTCACCGTCGTCAAGCGCACGAATCCCCAGAGCGCGTGGATTCCCGCGGGCGCCGGACGCCGTTCGTCGGGGCTGGTCTTCGCCGGCGATGTCAGCGGCGGCCTGGCCGTGAGCGTGAAGAATTTCTGGCAATCGTATCCGGCCTCGCTCGAGGTGCGGAACGCCGGGGGCGACGCCGCGGAATTGTGCGTGTGGCTCTGGTCGCCGGACGGACCGGCAATGGACATGCGGCACTACGACACGCGCGCGCACGGCCTCGAAGCTGTATATGAGGACGTGCAGCCCGGCTTCAGCACAGCGCACGGCGTGGCGCGCACGAGCGAGCTGATGTTGTTTCCGGCCGCAGGCGTGCCGACGCGCGAAGACACGGTCAAACTCGCGCAACTCGGCGCGCAACCGCCGCTGCTGGTCGCGACGCCGGAGTATCTGCAATCGGCGCAGGCCTTCGGTCACTGGGGCCTCGAGGATCGTTCGACGCCGGCGAAACAACAGATCGAAAACCGGCTCGCCGCCGTGCTCGATTTTTATATCGGGCAGGTCGAGCAGCACAACTGGCGCGGCTTCTGGGATTTTGGCGACGTGATGCATTCGTATGACAACGAGCGCCACGTCTGGCGCTACGATCTCGGCGGCATGGCGTGGGCGAATTCCGAACTCGGGCCCGACATGTGGCTGTGGTATTCGTTTTTGCGCACGGGCCGCGCGGACGTCTTTCGCATGGCCGAGGCGATGACGCGGCACACGGGCGAGGTGGATTGCTATCATCTCGGGCGCTTCGCCGGGCTCGGCTCGCGGCACAACGTGCGGCACTGGGGTTGCGGGGCGAAAGAGGCGCGCATCAGCCAGGCCGCCTACCGGCGCTTCCACTATTATCTCACGACCGACGAGCGCACGGGCGACGTGATGCGGGAGATGCTCAACGCGGATTTCAAAACGATCGAGTTCGACCCGATGCGGCTGGCGCAGCCGATCACGGAAGCGGAGAAAAAGATCGCGCCGACGCGTGTGCGGCTTGGGCCCGACTGGTTCGCGTTTGTCGCCAACTGGATGACGGAGTGGGAACGCACGGGCGACACGAAGTGGCGCGACAAGATCCTCGCCGGCGTCGAGTCGCTCGCCGCGATGCCGCTGGGCCTGCGCACCGGCCGCAATCTCGTGTATGGCTACGATCCCGCGACGGGGAAACTATATCAACTCAGCGACGAACCCGGCGTGTACAATCTCGCCACGATCATGGGCGGCGCGGAGGTCATCTTCGAGTTGAACCTCATGCTCGATGATCCGCGTTGGGAAAAACTCTGGCTGCAATATTGCCGGCTCTACAGCGCGCCTCGCGAAGTGATCGAGCGCGACATGCAGACGGGGCGCGAAGGTCTCGACGCGTCGTATGTGCGGGACGGACGGCTCGCGGCCTACGTCTATCATGCGACTGGGGAGACCGCGTTTCGCGAGGCGGCGATTGCCGCGCTGCAGCGCGGCGGCCGCGGGGGCGGAACGCTGCGGCATATCGAAGGACCGGAGGCGCTCAATCCGATCGTCGAAGGCTTCGGCGGCACGAACGGCGCCGCGCAAAACGGTCTCGAGACGATCGCCATGCTGGGCCTGATCGGCGAGTTCCTGCCTTCGGAAATTCCGCCCGCCCCGCCGGACGAAGCGGGTCGCGGCGGTCGCGGGCAGGGGAGAGGCAATTGATATAAGAACAACCTGGACAATCTCACGATGAGTTCGATTCGCATGTTGGTCATGGGCGCCGCGATGTGGCTGGCGGCCGGGGCCGCGGGCTTCGCCGCCGAGACGCTCGATCGCGGCCTGTTTGCGCTCCCGCGCAGCGACGGGAGCGTGTATCTCGGCTGGCGGTTTCTCGTCAGCGATCCGGCCGGGCGGGTGTTCAATGTTTATCGCTCCACCGCCGGCGGCGAGGCGGTGAAGCTCAATGAACGCCCGATGACGGCGACGAACTTCGTCGATGACGTCGCGCCGTCCGATCAGCCGAACGCGTGGTGGATCACCGCCGTCGCGCTGCCCCGCGGCCGGCCCGCGGAGGAGGGCGATGTTCTCGCGCGGGTCGAGCTGCCGGCGCACGCGCCGGCGCTGCCGTATCTGAGCGTCAAACTACAGGGCGACCATGCCTTTCAAAAGGTCGCGATCGCCGACCTCAACGGCGACGGCAAATACGATTACGTGATCAAGCAGCCCGGCAACGGCCTCGACCCGGGAACACCGCGCGTGAGCCCCGGCACGTACAAGATCGAGGCTTATTTGCACGACGGCACGTTTCTCTGGCGCAAGGATCTCGGCTGGAACATGAACATGGGCATCTGGTGGACGCCGTATATCGTGTGGGATTTCGACGGCGACGGCAAAGCCGAGGTCGCGCTCAAGAGCGCGCCGATGGCCGAAACCTTCGAGGAGTCGCTCGCCGAGCGCTCCGGTCCGGCGCTGGGTTTTGTCATCAAGGGCGAGGAATATTGCTCGGTCCTCGACGGCATGACGGGCGAGGAAATCACGAAGGTGGACTGGGTGGAGCGCGGCGATCCGCGCGACTGGGGCGACGAGCGCGGGAATCGGGTCAACCGCAACCAGATCGGCCTCGCGAATCTCGACGGCGAGCGCACGAGCCTGCTCGTCTGTCGCGGCACCTACACGCGCATGGTCGTGGACGCCTACAATCTCGTGAACGGCACGCTCGAAAAAGTGTGGCGCTGGGACGGCGACAAGGAGTCGCCCCAGATCCGCGGCCAGGGGAGCCATCGCATGGCGGTGGGCGATGTCGATGGGGACGGCCGCGACGAAATCATCCTCGGTTCGGTCGCGCTCGATGACGACGGCACGGTCCTGTGGAATCTCGGCATGGGGCATCCGGATATTGTCTATATGACGGATGTCATTCCGGCGCGCCCGGGCATGGAGATCGCGTTCGGTTACGAGGCAAGGCAGGACAACAACGGCATCTGTCTCGTCGATGCGCGCACGGGCGAAATCATCTGGGGGCATCCTCACAAGACCACGCACATCCACGATCAGGGCATGTTCGGCAATTTCGTGCCGGACGCGCCGGGCCTCGAACTCTACGCCGTCGAACAGGATCGCACGGGCCACTGGCTCTATTCCGCGGCGACGGGCGAGTTGATCGACGATCGGGATCTCGGCGGCATCAGCCCGCGCGCGTTTTTCTGGGACGAAACCACGGTCAAGGCCTACATCCCCGAACGCCCGTTCGGCGATCGGAGCGGCGCGCCGAGTCCGATTCTGAAATACGGCGCCGGGCAGATCGGTGAGATCGAGGGCCGCATCGTCGCGATCGCGGACATCATCGGCGACTGGCGCGAGGAGCTGCTCGTCAGCGTTTCCGGCGAGCTTCGCATCTACACGACGACCATTCCGACGACCCGGCGCCGGCCCGCGCTGATGGAGGATGCGCTCTATCGAAAGGACGCCGCGCTGCAGTCCATGGGTTATCTCTATCCGCCGCAGACGAGTTATCAGTTCCGGTAGGACGGAAAGGAGGATGCTCGTGTCGTTTCCGCTCGTTTCACGGCGGGCGCGCTTCCGCATTCTGCCACGCGTCGCTCGTGGCGGGCCGGGCTGGAGAGCCGCGCGACAGGGGTTTTGCGTGAATTTTGTTGGATTGGCCTGAAATTGTTCCGCGTTTCCATCGTCTTGTAGATGTTCATGGCTGTCTCCGCTTCGCCCTATCTTCGTCGTTTTCTCTTCGCCGCAATCGCGCTCGGTCTTGCCGGGGCGGTGTGGTATTTCAGTTCGCGTCCCGCTTCGACGAGGGACACCCGGGCCCGTCCCGGGTGGGCGGGGGCCGAGGGATTCGCGCCGGTTCCGGTCCGCACGGTGATCACGCAGCGCCGGCCGCTGCCGGTGCATCTCAAGGCCATCGGCACGGTCACGCCGGTCAACACCGTGACTGTGCGGAGCCGGGTGGACGGCCAGCTTCTGCGCGTGACCTTCGACGAGGGGCAGCGCGTGGAGAAAGGCCAGTTGCTCGCGGAGATCGACCCGCGATCGTATCAGATCCGGCTCGCGCAGGCCGAGGGCGAGCACCGGCAGAGCCTCGCGCAACTCGAGTCCGCGCGGGCCGACCTGCAGCGGTTCCAGCAGCTTTTCGACAACACGCTCGTGACGCAGCAGCAGATCGAGGTGCAGCGGGCCCTGGTGGTGGAGCGCGAGGGGATGCTCGCCGTGGCGGAGGCGCAGGTGGCTGACGCGCGCCTTCAACTCGCCTACACGAAGATCGAGGCGCCGATCACCGGCCGCCTCGGCCTGCGGCAGGTGGATGCGGGCAATCTCGTCCGGACCGGCGATGCCGGCGGGCTCGTCATGATCACGCAAACGCGCCCGATCTCGGTCGTCTTCACCGTGCCGGAGGTCGATCTCCAGAAGGTCCTCGATCCCCTCCGGGCGGGCGAAAAGCTCGCTGTCGAGGCCTGGGATCGCAGCGAGGGCGCGCGCCTGTCCGAGGGCGTGCTCGAGACCGTGGACAACCAGATCGACATCGCCACCGGCACGCTGCGGTTGAAGGCCGTCTTCAACAACGACGACGACCGGCTCTTCCCGAACCAGTTCGTCAACGTTCGCCTCCGCGTCCGCACCTTGCCGGACGCGATCGTGATTCCCGGCGCGGCCGTCCAGTTCGGTTCGCGCGGCACGTACGTGTATATCGTCGATGCGAAGGGCCAGGCCGTTGTGCGTGATGTCGTCCTTGGTCCGGCGGATGGGGCCGAGCAATCGATTGCCGAGGGACTCCAGCCCGGCGAGGCGGTGGTGCTCGAAGGGCTCGACCGGCTGCGTGATGGCCGCGCGGTGATCGTGACCAACGACGCGCCTGCCGCGATGGACTCATGAGTCCGTCACGCCCGTTCATCCTCCGGCCGGTTGCCACGACCTTGTTGATGGTGGCGTTGCTGCTTTCCGGCATCATGGCCTATCGGCTCCTGCCGGTCGCGGCGCTGCCGCAGGTCGATTTCCCCACCATCCAGGTCTTCACCTTCTATCCGGGGGCCAGCCCGAACGTGACGGCGAGCGCGATCACGGCGCCGCTCGAGCGTCGTTTCGGGCAGATCCCGGGCATGAACCAGATGTCGTCCTCCAGTTCGGGCGGCGCCTCGGTCATCACGCTCCAGTTTTCCCTCGATATCTCGATGGACGTGGCCGAGCAGGAGGTTCAGGCCGCGATCAACGCCGCCGACAATCTCCTGCCCAACGACCTCCCCACGCCGCCCATCTATCGGAAGGTCAATCCGGCCGACGCGCCGATCATGACCCTCGCCGTCACCTCGGCCAGCCTGCCGCTGCCGCACGTGCACGACCTGGTGGACACGCGCATCGCCCAGAAACTGGCGCAACTGCCCGGCGTCGGCATGGTCAGCCTCGCCGGCGGCCAGCGGCCCGCCGTGCGCGTGCAGGTCAATCCCGGCGAGCTGGCCGCGCGCGGCCTCAACCTCGACGACGTGCGTTCCGCCATCACGAGCGCGAGCGTCAACGCCCCGAAGGGCAGTTTCGACGGCCCGGTGCGCAACATCATCATGGACGCGAACGACCAGCTCCGGTCGGTCGCGGAATACCGTGAACTCATCCTCACCTGGCAGGATGGCGCGCCGTTGCGGCTGGGCGACGTCGCCCGGATCGAAAACGCATCGGAGGACCGCCGGCTGGCCGCCTGGGCCGACGAGCTGCCCGCCGTGTTGATCAACATCCAGCGCCAGCCCGGCGCCAACGTGATCGAGGTCGTCGATCGCGTGCGCGCGCTCCTGCCGCAGCTCGAGGCCAGCCTCCCGGCCGCGGCCGAACTCACCGTGCTGACCGATCGCACCCAGAGCATTCGCGCCTCGGTCCGTTCCGTGCAGCACGAACTGGTTTTCGCGATCGGGCTCGTCGTGTTGGTGACGTTCCTCTTCCTGCGCAACATTCCCTCGACGATCATTCCGAGCGTCGCGGTCCCGCTGTCGCTCATCGGCACGTTCGGCGTGATGTACCTGGCGGGTTTCTCGCTCAACATCCTCACGCTCATGGCGCTCACGATCGCGACCGGATTCGTCGTGGACGACGCGATCGTGATGCTGGAAAACATCGCGCGCTACCGCGAGCAGGGCGCCTCGCCGATGGAGGCGGCGCTCAAGGGCGCGTCGCAGATCGGCTTCACCCTCGTCTCGCTCACGATCTCGCTCATCGCCGTGCTCATCCCGCTGCTTTTCATGGGCGATGTGGTGGGGCGGCTGTTTCACGAGTTCGCCATCACCCTTGCGGTCGCGATCCTTATCTCGCTCCTCGTCTCCCTCACGCTCACGCCCATGATGTGCGCCCGCATGCTGCCTGAGCCCAGGGCGCACGGCCACGACAAGCCGGGATTTCTCGACGGGGTGATCACGCGTTATGGCCGCTGGCTCGACTGGGTGCTGAACCACCAGCCGACGGTCTTGCTGATCACGGTCGCGACGCTGGGTGTCACGGTGTTGCTCTACCTCGCCGTGCCGAAGGGCTTCTTTCCGGTGCAGGACAACGCCGCGATCCAGGCGGTGACCGAGGCGCCGCAATCGATTTCGTTTTCCGCCATGGCCGAGCGGCAGCAGGCGCTGGCGAAGGTCCTCCTCGAGGATCCGGCCGTGGTCAGCCTGTCGTCCTTCATCGGCGTGGACGGAACGAACGCCACGCTCAACAGCGGGCGCATGCTCATCAACCTCAAGCCCCACGGCGAGCGCGAGGCGGACGCGCTCGAGGTGATCGACCGCCTGCGCGAGCGGGCGCGCGCGGTGAACGGCATCACGCTCTACATGCAGCCCGTGCAGGAACTCACGATCGAGGACCGGGTCAGCCGCACGCAGTTTCAGTTCACGCTCACGAGTCCGGACGAGGCGCTGTTGCACGAGTGGGTTCCGCGGCTGGTCGCGCACCTGCAGGAGCGGCCCGCGCTCGCGGATGTCGCGAGCGACCTGCAAAACGAGGGGCTGCAGGCCTATGTGGAAATCGACCGCGAGGGGGCCAGCCGGCTCGGGATCAGCGTGACGGATATCGACGACGCGCTCTACAGCGCGTTTGGGCAGCGGCAGATCTCGACGCTTTTCACCCAGGCGGCGCAATACCGCGTCGTGCTCGAGGTCGATCCGCAGCTGGCTTCCGGGCCGCAGGCGTTGGAACGCATTTTCGTCAACTCCCGCTCCGGCCGGCCGGTTCCGCTCTCGAGTGTCGCCCGCGTGAGCGAGCGTCCCGCGACGCTGCTCATCAATCACATCGGCCAGTTTCCCGCTGTCACGATCTCGTTCAACCTCGGCGCCGGCGCCTCGCTCGGCGACGCCGTCGCGGCGATCGAGCAGGCGGAACTCGACCTCGCGCTGCCGGCGGCGATCGAGCTGCGTTTCCAGGGAGCCGCGCACGCGTTTCGCGCCTCGCTTTCGAGCACCCTGTGGCTCGTCCTCGCGGCGGTGGTCACGATGTACATCGTGCTCGGCATTCTCTACGAGAGCAGCATCCACCCGATCACGATTCTCTCCACGCTGCCCTCGGCGACGGTGGGCGCGCTGTTCGCGTTGTGGATCACCGATCGGCCGCTCGATATGATCGCGGTCATCGGCGTCATTCTGCTCATCGGCCTGGTGAAGAAAAACGGCATCATGATGATCGACTTCGCCCTCGAGGCGGAGCGACGGCAGAAGCTTCCGCCGCGCGAGGCGATTCATCAGGCGGCGCTCCTGCGCTTCCGGCCGATTCTCATGACGACGCTGGCCGCGCTCTTCGGGGCGCTGCCTTTGATGTTCGCCTCCGGATCAGGCGCGGAGTTGCGGCAGCCACTCGGTCTCGTCATGGTGGGCGGGCTGCTCGTCAGCCAGGTGCTGACGCTGTTCACCACGCCGGTGGTCTATCTTTTCTTTGACCGGCTCGCGCGGCCCGCGCGCCGCCGGCAGGCGAGCGCGGCCATGATCCTCGAACAGGGCACCGCGGGAAGCGGCGCGCGATGAATCTTTCGCGACCCTTCGTGCGACGCCCCGTGGCCAGCGGCCTCATCGCCGTGGCCATCGTGCTCGTCGGAGCGCTGGCCTACGCGTTGTTGCCGGTCGCGCCGTTGCCGGAGGTGGACTTCCCCACCATCCAGGTGAGCGCCTCGCTGCCCGGCGCGAGCCCCGAGACGATGGCGTCCAGCGTGGCCACGCCCCTGGAGCGCGCGTTGGGCAGCATCGCCGGCATCACGCGCATCTCGTCGCACAGCAGCCAGGGATCGACCCGCATCATGTTGCAGTTCGATTTCGATCGCGACATCGACGCGGCGGCGCGCGATGTGCAGGCCGCGATCAACGCCGCGCGCGGACAACTCCCGAGCGGCATGCCGGGCAACCCGAGTTTCCGCAAGGTCAACCCCTCGCAGGCCCCCATCATGGCGCTGGCCCTGAGTTCGCCGAACCTCGCGCCCGGCGTGCTCTACGACACGGCGGCGACGATCCTCGCGCAGAAAATCTCGCAGGTCCAGGGCGTGGGCGAAGTGACGGTCGGAGGCAGTTCGCTGCCCGCGGTGCGCGTGCAGTTAAACCCGCACGCGCTCGCCCACTACGGCATCGCGCTCGACGAGGTGCGGCGCGCGATCAGCGAGACCAACTCGTTCGGCCCGCGCGGCGCGGTCGAGCGCGGCGACCGGCAATGGCAGGTGCATACGAGCGATCAACTGCGCCGAGCCGAGCAGTATCTGCCGCTCATCATCCGTTATCAGGATGGTGCTCCCGTCCGCCTCGGCGACGTGGCGAAGGTCACCGATTCGATCGAGGATCGTTACAGCAGCGGCTTTCACAACGATCGGCCCGCCGTGCTCCTCATGGTCAGCCGCCAGCCCGGCGCCAACATCATCGCGACGATCGATGCGATCAACGAGCAGTTGCCCTCGATGCGCGCGTTGCTCCCGGAGGACGCGGATCTCGCCGTGGTCATGGATCGCTCGCCCGGGATTCGCGCCACGCTGCACGAGGCGCAGTTCACCCTCATGCTCGCCGCGGGCCTGGTCATGCTCGTGGTGCTCCTCTTCCTCGGAAACGCGCGCGCCGCGCTTATCCCGAGCCTCGCGATTCCCGTCTCCCTGATCGGCACGTTCGCGATCATGTACCTCTACGGGTTTTCGCTCAACAACCTCTCGCTCATGGCGCTGATCGTCGCCGCGGGGCTCGTCGTGGACGATGCGATCGTGGTCCTCGAAAACATCTCGCGCCACATCGAAGCGGGCCTGACGCCCGTCCGCGCGGCCATTCGCGGAGCGGGCGAGGTCGGGTTCACGCTCATTGCGATGAACCTCTCGCTCGTGGTCGTGTTCATCTCGATCCTCTTCATGGGCGGGCTGGTCGAGCGGCTGTTCCGGGAGTTTTCGATCACGCTGGCGGCGGCCATGCTCGTTTCCCTGGCCGTGTCGCTCACGCTCACGCCGACCCTGTGCGCGCGCTGGCTGCGACCGCTGCGCCGCGAGTCGTCGGGCATGCTGCAGCGCGCGAGCACGCGTGTGTTCGATGTGCTGAGGAGGGGTTATGCGCGCTCGCTCGACTGGGTGCTGCGCCACACCGCGATCACATTGTTGATACTGGCCGGCACGATCGCCCTCAATATCTCGCTCTATATCAGCGTGCCCAAGGGATTTCTTCCCGAACAGGACACCGGGCAGTTGCAAGGGTTCATACGCGGGGATGACGGATTCTCGTTTCAGGTCATGCAGCCGAAGATCGAGATTTTCCGTCGACTCGTGATGCAGGATCCGGCGGTCGCGGACGTGATCGGCACCAGCGGTGGCGGAGGCGGCGTGAGCAATGCGCGCATCATGATCCGCCTCAAGCCGCTCGAGGAGCGCGGGGTGTCCGCGACCGAGGTGGTCAACCGCCTGCGCCGGCAGATGCCGCCCGTGGCCGGGGGAATGATGTGGCTGGGCGTGTCGCAGGATATCGCGATGCCGCGCACGTCGGAGGCGGGCTCCTACGATTTCACGCTCCTCGCCGGCGAGCTGTCGCTCATCCGCGAATGGGCGCCCAAGGTCGCGCGCGCCCTGCAGGAGCTGCCCGAGCTGGTCGATGTGGAGATCCCGTCCGACGAGGGCGCCAAGCAGGTCATGCTCCAGATCGATCGCGAGGCCGCGCGCCGGCTCGGGGTGGACATGCGGATGATCACGCAGGTGCTCAACAACTCCTTCAGCCAGCGGCAGATTTCCACGCTCTACGAGAGCCTGAACCAGTACCGCGTGGTGATGGAGCTCGAGCCGCAATACACCGAGGATCCGATGGTGCTCGATCAGGTGCAGGTGATCGCGGCGGACGGCCGGCGCGTGCCGCTGTCCGCCTTCACGCGCTACGAATATTCATTGATCAACGACCGGGTGCGCCACGAGTCGCAGTTTGCCTCCGACAATGTCGGCTTCTCGCTCGCCGAAGGCGTGTCGCTGGAAGAGGCCCTCGAGGCCATCGACGCGGCGATGGCGCGCGTCATGTTGCCCACGGAAGTGCAGGGGAGCATGTCGGGCACGGCCCGGACCTTCCAGAATTCGTTGCAGGATCAGCCGTTCCTCATCCTCGGCGTCATCATCGCGGTCTATCTCGTGCTGGGCATCCTGTACGAAAGCACCGTTCACCCGATCACGATTCTTTCCACGCTGCCCTCGGCGGGGCTCGGCGCGTTGCTCGCCCTGCGCTTCACCGGCACCGCTTTCACGCTCATCGCGCTGCTCGGGCTTTTTCTGCTCATCGGCATCGTGATGAAAAACGCGATCCTCATGATCGACTTTGCGATCGAGGCCGAGCGGCGGCGCCAGCTCACGCCGGCCGCGGCGATCTTCGAGGCCGCGCAAATGCGGTTGCGCCCGATCCTCATGACCAACATCGCCGCGCTCCTCGGCGCGCTGCCGCTCGTGCTCGCCTCGGGCGAGGGCGTGGAGATGCGGCGCCCGCTCGGCCTCGCCATCGTCGGCGGGCTGGCGGTGAGCCAGATCCTCACGCTTTACACCGTGCCGGTGGTTTACCTCGGCCTCGACCGGGTGCGCCTGGCGATCGAGGCGCGCTGGCAGACGTTGAAAAACCGGCGCCGCGCGGGGGTTCCGGCGACGACGGCGTCCTCGTGACTCGAATTCGTTGAGGGGTGTTTCGCGCGCGCCCCACGGCGGCCGCGCGCTACGATTTCGACGACGAGCCGTTCGCCACCAGCACCGCGCAGACGAGATCGCCGGTGACGTTGAGCGTCGTGCGGCACATGTCGAGGAGGCGGTCGATGCCGAGGATGATGGCGATCGCTTCGCCCGGCACGCCGATGGTCACGAGCACGCCGACCACCAGCGGCAGCGAACCGCCGGGAACACCCGCCGTGCCGAAGCCGGCGAGGATGCACATCAGGATCACGATCAGTTGCTGCCCGAGCGAGAGATCGATCCCGAACACCTGCGCGAGAAAAAGAACCGTGATGCCCTCGTAGAGCGCCGTGCCGTTCTGGTTCGCGCTCGCGCCCACTGTGAGCACGAACCGGCTGATGTTGGAGGGCAGGCCCAGGTTTTCCTGCGCCACGCGCAGCGACACCGGCAGCGTGGCGTTGCTCGAGGACGTCCCGAAGGCCGTGACCATCACTTCGCGGATCCGGCCGAAAAACCACCGCGGCGACACACCGGCCCCCAGTTTCAGAAAAAGCGAATAGATGACGAACTGTTGCAGCGCGAGAGCCGTGATCACGACCAGGGCATAACGGCCCAGCAGTTCGATCACCTCCTGGCCCAGTTGCGCCGTGAGCGCGAACGCGAGGCAGGCGACGCCGATCGGCGCCAGCGTCATCGCAAACCCGATGATCCGCATGCAGACCTCGAATATGCCGTTCAACACACCCGTGATCGGCGCGGCCTTTTCCGGCGAAACCAAGGTCAGCGCCACGCCAAAAAAGACGCTGAACACCATGACAGAAATCAATCCGCCGCCTGTGTAGTTGGGCGTGAAGGCATTCACCGCCTCCGCGAGCGGATTCTCGGGGATGAGGTTCTGCAGCGTGTCGGACAGCGATCGGGGTTCGGTTCCCCGTGTCACGCTGGACGCGGCTTCGCCGGAATAACGCGCCACGAGCTGCTCCCGCGTCGTCTCCGACATCGCCCGCCCGGGCTCGATCGTGTTCACGAGAAACACGCCGAGAAGCACGCCGGTGCCGGTGAGCAGGAGCGTGAACCACAGCGAGCGCACCCCCACGCGCCCGAGCCGCCGGATGTCGCCCATCTCCGCGATGCCGAGCACGATCGCCGAAA
>CAZFCY010000123.1:14839-15216 GCA_964517665.1 uncultured Opitutaceae bacterium
GAAAAAATCAGCGGCACCACGATCATGAAAATGATCCGGATGAAAAGCCGGCCCACGGGGCGGATGACGTGCGTGATCCAGTAGTCCAGCGACTCGATCGTCCCCGCGTCCGCGACCTGGCGATTGACCAGCCATCCGGCCAGCGCCCCCACGAACAACCCGATCAAAATCAAATTCGCCAGCGGCCAGCGCCAGAATCGCCACGTCATCCGCACACAGTGGCAATCGGCCCGGAACAATTTCAATGGTCGATTTAGCGAACGACACGATCCACGCCCGCCGCCGGAATCGGGACGACCAGGGATCGGGTAAAACAAAAAGCCACAATCCTGTCTCGTACGAGACAGGATTGTGGCTTTTCCGGCGCCCCGGGGGAC
>CAZFCY010000124.1:0-2317 GCA_964517665.1 uncultured Opitutaceae bacterium
GGCGTTCGAGCGCATGAACTTGCGCAGTTCATACACCCAGATCCCGGCCTTCGGGTCCGACTTCGGGTTGCGATCGAAACGGGCGGGAAGCTCGCCGTCCTTGCTGATCACGACGCGGCGCGCGTCGACCGAGGCGACGATGCCTTCGTGATCCGTGACGACGACCGTCTTCGAATCCCGGGCCACGCGCTCCTCGATGCCGGTGCCCACGTAGGGGGACTGGGTTTTGAGCAACGGCACGCCCTGGCGCTGCATGTTCGCGCCCATGAGCGCGCGGTTGGCGTCGTCGTGCTCGAGGAACGGCACGAGGCCGGCCGCGACGGAGACGAGCTGCTTGGGGGAAACATCCATGTAGTCGACATTCTCCGGATCGACTTCGAGGAAGTTGCCGCTCTTGCGGACCACGACGCTGCCGATGAAGGCGCCCTTGTCGTCCAACTCCGAGTTGGCCTGCGCGATGACCTTTCCTTCCTCCTGATCGGCGGTGAGGTAATCGATCTTGTCGCTCGCGCGCCCGTCCTTGCAGATGCGGTAGGGCGTCTCGATGAAACCGAATTCGTTCACCCGCGAGTAGATCGAGAGCGAGTTGATCAGGCCGATGTTCGGGCCTTCCGGCGTCTCGATCGGGCAGATGCGTCCGTAGTGCGAGGGGTGCACGTCGCGCACCTCGAAGCCGGCGCGATCGCGGTTGAGACCTCCCGGTCCGAGGGCGGAGAGGCGGCGCTTGTGCGTCAGCTCGGCCAGCGGATTGATCTGGTCCATGAACTGCGAGAGCTGGCTGCGCGCGAAGAAGTCGCGGATCACCGTGGTGAGCGCCTTCGGGTTGATCAGCTTCTGCGGTGTGATCGAATCGACGCTCTGGTCGAAGAGCGTCATGCGCTCGCGCACGAGCCGCTCAGTGCGGGCGAGTCCGACGCGGCACTGGTTGGCGAGAAGTTCGCCGACGGTGCGGACGCGGCGGCTGCCGAGGTGGTCGATGTCGTCCACCACGCCCTCGCCCTTCTTGAGTCGGATGAGGTATTTCGAGGCCTCGACGATGTCGTCGGAGTTGAGGATGCGGCCGGCCTCGAGATCGGTCTTGAGGTTGAGCTTCTGGTTGATCTTATAGCGGCCGACGCGGCCGAGATCGTAGCGCTTGGCGTCGAAGAAGAGACGCTTCAGCAGCGCCTTCGAATTCGCCACCGTGGGCGGCTCGCCCGGGCGGAGGCGCTTGTAGATTTCCTTGAGCGCCTCCTCTTCGTTGCGGGTCGGATCCTTCTTGAGCGCCCGGATGATCGCGCCCTCGTCCACCGTCGTGTCGATCACGCGCAGCGAATGGATGCCGTGCTGCTCGAACTGGCGCACGATCGCCTTCGTCAGCGGCTCGAACGCGCGGGCGAGGACGACGCCCTTCTGGGCGTCGATCGCGTCCTCGACGAGGACGAGGTTGGAAACGTTGTCGAGTTCGAGCGCCTTGGTCGTCTCGAGATCCTGGATCTCGTAAAACAGGCCGAGGATGTCGACGTCCGTGCTGTAGCCGAGGGCGCGCAGGAGCGTCGTGATGAGAAACTTGCGGCGGCGGCGGCGGCGGTCGAGGTAAACGTAGAGCAGGTCGTTGTTGTCGAACTGCACTTCGAGCCAGGTGCCGCGGTCGGGGATGATCCGGAAGGAATGGAGGAGTTTCCCGTTCGGGTGGGTCGCGACCTCGAAGCAGATGCCGGGCGAGCGATGGAGCTGCGAGACCACGACGCGATCGGCGCCGTTGATGATGAACGATCCGCGATCGGTCACCATCGGGATTTCGCCCATGTAGATCTCCTCGTCCTTGATGAACGCCTCCTCGCGAAGCCGCAGCTTCACGTAGAGCGGGACCGAGTAGGTGATGCCCTCGCGGTAACACTCGAGTTCGGTGTTCTTGGGCTCGCCGATCGTGTAGGAGACGTATTCGAGCGTGAGGCGCTCGTCGTAGCTCTGGATCGGGAAGACTTCGCGGAAGACCGCTTCGAGGCCGACCGGCTTGCGCTGATTGGCGGCAACGTCCTTCTGGAGGTACTCCAGGTAGGAGTTGATCTGGATCTCGATCAGGTTGGGCGGCTGGATGACTTCCTTGAGCTTGCCGAAATTGTTGCGGTCGACCATGGGAACTCCGATTCGATTCGGTTGGATGATGACGGTGGAAAGGCGCCGCGAATAGGGCTCGCGGCTAACCGATTTAAAAATGGGCAAGACAGGCCCGGAATTTCCGGACCTGTCTTGAAGAACTGAGCAGGAGCTTGTGCGTCCCGGACAACGTTACTTGAGCTCGACCTTGGCGCCCGCGGCCTCGAGCTTCTTCTTG
>CAZFCY010000124.1:2327-5520 GCA_964517665.1 uncultured Opitutaceae bacterium
CGTCGAATTCGGTCTTCTCCTCGACGGGAGCGGCGGCGGCGCCCGCGGCGGGAGCAGCGGCGACGGCCACGGGAGCGGCGGCGCTGACGCCCCACTTCTCTTCGAGGTCCTTGACGAGACCGGCGATCTCGAGGACCGACTGGCCGCTAAGCCAGTCGATAACTTGGTCTTTGGTGATGGTGGACATGACGGTTTCCTTGAATGGCTCGCGCTCCATCGGGAGCATTTAAGAGCCGAAGCTCCGGGCCTGGTTCTTTGGATGTTTGTTGGTTTGGTTCCGGCGGCCGGGTGAATCCCGGCTTCCGAAAAGGCTGGAAAGGGCTGGCGGTGATCAGGCGGCGCTTTCGGCTTCCTTCGCCTTGGCCTGGAGCACGTTGAGCAGACTGGTGGGAACGCCGTTGAACACGAACAGAAGGCTGCGCGCGGGTGTCGTGAGAAGACCGAGCAACTGGGCGCGAAGCACGTCGAGCGACGGCAGCTCGGAAAGCGCCTTCACGTCTTCGGGGCCATAGGTCTTGTTGCCGACCACGCCCACCTTGACCACGCCCTTCGAGGCGGTGTCGAAGAAGGAGCGGACAACCTTGGCGACCCCGGAGGGATTGGCTCCACCGACCACAATCGCAGTGGGACCGATAAGCCACTTTTCGATATCTGGCAACTCGACCCGCTTGGCCGCGACGCGCAGGATGCTGTTTTTGACCACGTGGAACTCGGCCTTCTCCGCCGCGAGCTTGTCGCGCAGGTCGCTGACATCGCTCACGGTGATGCGGTCGAAATTGGCCAGGTAAACGTAGTCCGACTTGCGCAGGTGCTGTTCGACTTCGTCGACGAGAAATTCTTTTTCGGATCTCATGGGTTTCGATCTCCGTGTGCGCTCAGAGCTTCGAGTATTCGCTCGAAGCCAGGCGGACGCCCGGGCTCATCGTCGCGGAAAGGACGACGTTGTGGATGTATTTGCCCTTGAACGAGGCGGGGCGCGCCTTGCCGATGGCGGAAAGCAGCGCGCTGACGTTTTCGGCGATCTGCTCGGGAGTGAAGGAACGCTTGCCGACGCCGACGCCGATGTTGGCGGCCTTGTCCATCTTGAACTCCACGCGGCCCGCCTTCACTTCCTTGATCGCCTGGGCGATGTTGTCGCTCACCGTCCCGGACTTCGGATTCGGCATGAGCCCCTTCGGACCGAGGACGCGCGCGATGGCGCGCACTTCCTTCATCGCTTCCGGCGTCGCGACGGCGACGTCGAAGTCGATCCAGCCCTCCTGGATTTTGACGAGATACTCCTTGAGGCCGGCGTGCTCGGCGCCGGCGTCGAGCGCGGCCTGGGGATCCTCGGTGAATGCGAGCACGCGCACCTTCTTGCCGCTGCCGTTGGGCAGCGAAACGGTGCCGCGGATCATCTGATCGCCCTGCCGGGGATCGACGCCGAGACGGAAGGAGATTTCGACCGTCTCGTCGAATTTCGCCTTCGGCAGTTTATAGAGGACCGCGACAGCCTCCGCGAGGGGATATTCCTTCCCCAGGTCGGCGGCTTCGGTGGCGGCTTTGTAGCGTTTGCTCAGTTTGACCATATGCGTTGCAGTGCGAGCGTTCCGCGCTCGCGGAACTCCTGCGGTTGGGTGGATTGATCGATCAATCGACGACGTCGATGCCCATGCTCCGGGCGGTGCCGGCGATGACGGCGATGGCGGCTTCGTCGTTCTTCGCGTTGAGATCCTTCTTCTTGGTCTGTGCGATCTCCAGAAGCTGCTTGCGGGTGACCTTGCCGACCTTGTCGCGGTTCGGAACGGCGGAGCCCGAGGCGATGTTGGCCGCCTTCTTCAGCAACACGGCCGCCGGAGGCGACTTGAGGATGAAGGTGAAGGACTTGTCCGCGTAAACGGTGATCACCACCGGCAGGATGAGGCCGGCCTGCTCCTTGGTGCGGGCGTTGAACTCCTTGCAGAACGCCATGATGTTCACGCCCTGCGCGCCGAGCGCCGGACCGACCGGAGGAGCCGGATTGGCCGCGCCAGCCGGAAGTTGAAGACGAATGTAGCCAGTGATTTTTTTGGCCATGATGGGTTAGCTGGTTGCACGCTCGACCTGCCAGTACTCGAGCTCGACTGGCGTGAAGCGTCCGAAAATGGATACCGAGACCTTGAGTTTGCCGCGCGTCGGATCGATCTCGTCGATCCGGCCGGTGAGATTGAGAAAGGGGCCGTCGGTGATTTTGACCTCTTCTCCGGTTTCGTACTGGACCTTGGGAACTTCCTTGCCGGAGGCCGCCTCGATGCGATCGCGGATGTCCGAGATGTCGGAATCCTGCAAGGGAACGGGCCGGTCGCCGCCGACGAAGCCGATCACGCCCGTCGTTTCGCGCACGAAATACCAGGGCTTGTTGAGAAGCTTCCCCTCTTCGTCGTAGAGCTTCATCTGCACGAAGACGTAGCCGGGCATGAGCTTGCGCACCGTGCTCATCTTCTTGCCGCGCTTGACCTCCGAGACCGTCTCGGTCGGAAGGAGCACCTCGATGATGTCGTCGTCCAGTTCCTCGACTTTTTTGAACTTTTCGATGTACTGCTTCACCTTGCCCTCCTTGCCGGAGAGGGTGTGCACGGCAAACCACTGGGCGCCAGAAGGTGTGGTGGAGGGAGGATTGGTGGACATGGAACTCCGGGGCGCGGCCCTCAGCTCACCCAGCTCGAGAAGAGGAGCACCACGTTGGAAATGGAAAAGTCCGCGATGCTGGTGAACACGCCGAGGATGATCACGGCGACGATCACGACCAGGGTGGAGTCGCGCAGCTCGGTGCGCGTCGGCCACGTGGCCTTCTTGAGCTCCCCGACCATTTCGCCGGTGAAGATGCGGATGCTGCGGAAAGGGTTTTTCATGAACGAAGAACTGGCAGGCCAGGAGGGACTCGAACCCCCAACCGACGGTTTTGGAGACCGCTACTCTACCAATTGAGCTACTGGCCTTCGCGCGCGGTTAAACACGACAGCCGAGACCCCGGGTTCGGGAGTCTCGGCGCGGTGTCCATTGCGACAAGGAGTTATTCGAGGATCTCCGTGATACGACCGGCGCCGATCGTACGACCGCCCTCGCGGATCGCGAAACGCTGTGTCTTCTCCATCGCGATGGCAGCGATCAACTCGAGATCGAGGTTGATGTTGTCACCGGGCATGACCATCTCGACCCCTTCCGGAAGCTTGAT
>CAZFCY010000124.1:5530-15190 GCA_964517665.1 uncultured Opitutaceae bacterium
CGCCGACGTTGTCGCCGGCCTGGCCCTGATCGAGCATCTTGCGGAACATCTCGACACCCGTGATGACGGTCGAGCTGGTGTCGCGCAGGCCGACGATCTCGACAGTGTCGCCGACCTTGCAGATGCCTCGCTCGATGCGGCCGGTGGCGACCGTGCCGCGACCCGTGATCGAGAAGACGTCCTCGACCGACATGAGGAAGGGCTTGTCGATCTCGCGCGCCGGCTCGGCGATGTCCTTGTCGATCGCGTCCATCAGCGCCTGGATCGCGGCCTTGCCCTCGTCCGTCCCTTCCAGGGCGGCGGTGGCGGAACCACGGATCAGCGTGATGGTGTCGCCCGGGAACTGGTACTTGCTCAGAAGCTCGCGGATTTCCATCTCGACGAGGTCGAGCAGCTCGGGGTCGTCGATGAGGTCCACCTTGTTCAGGAAGACGACAATGCTCGGCACGCCGACCTGACGCGCGAGAAGGATGTGCTCGCGGGTCTGCGGCATCGGACCGTCGGCCGCGCTGACCACGAGGATCGCGCCGTCCATCTGCGCCGCGCCCGTGATCATGTTCTTCACGAAGTCGGCGTGGCCCGGGCAATCGACGTGAGCGTAGTGACGACGGTCGCTCTCGTATTCCACGTGCGCCACCGAAATGGTCACGATCTTGGAAGCGTCACGCACGGTGCCGCCCTTGGCGATATCCGCGTAGGACTTGAACTCAGCCAGACCCTTGTCCGCCTGCACCCGAAGGATGGCGGTGGTCAGGGTCGTCTTTCCATGGTCGACGTGGCCGATAGTGCCGACGTTGACGTGTGGCTTTGTTCTCTCGAAGGTTCCTTTTGCCATGTGTGGTTCTGAGGTTGTGTGAGGTGAGTTCCTGAAATTTGCCGCGGAAATCAGACGGATTCCGATCCTGGAGCCCTCGACCGGACTTGAACCGGTGACCTCGTCCTTACCAAGGACGTGCTCTACCGACTGAGCTACAAGGGCCTTAGCAGGAAGGGCCTGACGGATGGAAAAAGAAGGATCAACTTGAGCTTCGAAAAATTGGCCGTCAATCGAAATTTTAGCGATTTTCAAGAGCCCTTGAAAGCCGCCCGCGCAACCCGCGATTCGGATCGAAAATCAACGCCTCCCGGCCTTGTGACCCGGGCAAAGCCGATCCGTATTCTTGATGCGCACGGTCCACAAAGATCGGCTGCCTCAGCCATGCGAAACTGCCGGAATCTCGCGAGATGAGCATACCTGCCAACAGGCGAAACACGCCGATGCCGCCCGCCGCGAACCTCGAGGATTTGATCCACATCCGCGCTCACGCCTTCTCGCCATCGCATCGAGCCGCGTGAAGACCGGGATGCGAATCACTCTGCGATGCCGGACGTCCCCTCCTCCATTCTCTTTGTCCCCCTTTTGCGCCAGTCATCCACCGCGGACAAATCGCCTGATCAAACCACGGATCTCGTCCAGTCCGTCCACGCGCAACAGCAGCGCCGCCGCGAAATAGGCTGCCGCGCCCACGGGGATGAGCACGGCCACCGCGAGCAGCGCCTCGACGGTTGGAGCGAGTCCCGCCTGCCGCAGCAGGAACCAGCCGCCGCTCACGACGAGCCCCATCACCAGCGCGACGGCGCAAACGCCGCCGAGCCCGCGAAGGTGCAGGCGCGCCGCGAGCGCCGGCTGGCGGCGGCTCAGGATCGCCTGGAGCACGATCGTCTGCGCGGCGATCGCGAGGTTGCTCGCCGCCGCCAGCCCGAGCACGCCGTAGAGCCGCATGAGCGCGAGGCTCAGCACGAGGTTGAGCACGAACGCGCCCGCCGCCACGCGCACCGGCGTCCGCGTGTCCTTCAGCGCGTGAAAGGCGCGCGTGACCAAAGTGACATACGAATAAAACGGCAGCCCAAGACAGAAAACACACAGCACCGGCGCCATCGCCGCGGTGTCGGCTCCGCCGAATTCACCGCGCTGAAAAAGCAGCCGCACGATCGGCTCCGAGAGCAGAAACAAACCGACCGACGCCGGAAGCGCGATGTGCATTGTGAGCAGGATCGCGCGATGGTAGTGCGCCGCCATCTCGCCATGCTCCCCGCGCGCCGCAAATCGCGCGATGAGCGGAAAGGTCACGGTCGAGACCGCGATGGTGAAGATGCCGAGCGGCGCCTCCATCAAGCGGTTCGCGAGGTAGAGCAACGTCGCCGCCGACTCGTCGAGCGCGAAGGCCAGCCCGCGCGAAGTCAGGATGTTGATCTGAAAAATCGCCGCGCCGAACACGCCCGGCCCCATCAGGCGCAGCAATTCGCGAAAGCGGACGGACGGCGCCAGGTCGAAACGCGGCCTCCACCCCCGCCGCCACAGCGCCCGCGCCGGCGTGGCGAACTGAAAGATGCCGCCGGCCAGCGTGCCTCCGCAAAGCCAGTACATCTTCTCCATCGGCGTCTCGCCGAAGACATGCGCGCCGACGCCGAGCGAGAGAATGATGCAGAGGTTCAACCACACCGCCGTCATCGCCGGCACGAGATATTCGTCGAGCAGATTGAGCGCGGCGCCAAACGCCGCCGCCAGGCAGATCGCGACGACATAGGGAAACAGGATCTGCCCGAGATGCGCGCCGAGATACCAGCGCTCCTCCAGTCCGTCGACGAGATGCACCGCGCCCATCGCGGCCACCGCCAGCGCGACGAGTCCGCTCGTGACCACCAGCAGCCAGCTCGCGACTTTGTTCACGAGCGCGAACGCCGCCTCGCGCCCGCCCGCCTCGAGTTCCTCGCTCATCGTCGGCACGAGCGCGGCCGTCAACGCGCCCTCGCCGAGCAATCGCCGAAACAGATTCGGAAGCGTGAACGCGGTGACAAATGCGGAGTTGAGCGCCGAGGTTCCGAAAACCGCCGCCGTCAACATGTCACGGACAAGCCCGAGCACGCGCGAGAGGACGGTGGCGGCGGAAACCGTCCCGATGCTGGCCAGGTTCTTCGACACGCCGAAGTTTCTCCCCGCCGCTCCCGCCCCGTAGCAAGACCATTAGAGGCCGCCCCGACTCGGACCCGAAGCGTGGCATCGGCGGGAAGCGCGCTCGCGGCGTCCCGGCGCGACCAAGGCCGTGCAACCTTCCTGTTTCTGAAGCTGGCCGCTGTTCATTTCGCATCGCCACGCGGGAAAGTCGACCTGCCGGGTTCCGCGCGGGCCGGGGAAGCGTCTGTTTCATGCGGGCGACGGCGGCGCTGGCACGAATCGCGCAGTCCAGACACCCATGAGCACCCACGCCGACACCAACGACAAGCAGCCGCAAAAGACATCGCCGACGCGCGAGGCGATCGAACGCCGCGCGTACGAACTCTGGGATCAGTCGGGGCGCGCCGACGGTCGCGCGGAGGAGCACTGGTTCCAGGCCGAGCGCGAATTGAACGGAAACACCGCGCCCGTCGAGAAAGCCGCCGCCGAGACTTCGGAAGGTTTCGAAAACTCCTGGCAGGGCGGATCGGCCGCGGCGCAGCAAGGCGCGAGAAACGCGGCCGCCGACAAACACCCGGACGAAACGGCGCGCGACCGTTGAGGAAGGAGCATCGAAGCGCGCGAATCCCGCGTCACCCTTCCTCCAGGAACTCCGCCGCGCGCGTCTCCGACCAATACTCGCCCGAGCGGTCGAAGGTCACGAATCCCACGTGTCCGCCGGAGGGCGGCGCCTCGAAGCGCAGCCACCGGCTCTCCCGCGCGAGGTCGAACGGGAAGCAGGAGGCGGAAAGAAACGGATCGTTGCGCGCATTGACCAACAGCGCGCGCGCGCGGATGCCGGAGAGAAAACCCAGCGAGCTGCACTTCGACCAATAGTCGGCCGCATCGGCGAAGCCGTGCAGCGGCGCGGTGAAACGGTCGTCGAACTGCTCGAAAGTCTCGATCTCCTCCAGGCCGCGCACGTCGAGACTTTCCGGATACACCGGATGTTTCGCCCGCACCTTCGCGGCCAGCGCGCGCAGAAAACGCCGCATGTAGATCCGGTTCCCACGCGACGCCAGACGGGATGCGCTGCCGGCGAGATCGCAGGGCACGGAGAACGCGACGGCCCCACCGATCGAGGGCGACAACTTTTCGCCGCGTTCGCCGAGATATTTCAGCGTGAGGTTGCCGCCGAGGCTGAAGCCGATGAGCGCAATCCGATCGTACCGCCGCCGACAGGCGACATGCTCGACCACCGCGTGAAGATCCCCGGTCGCGCCGCTGTGGTAGAAGCGAAGCATGCGGTTGGGCTCGCCGCTGCAGCCGCGAAAGTTCCACGCCACGACGTCCCATCCCCTTCGATGCAGCGCGCGCGCCATGCCCTGCACATAAGGTTGTCGCGAACTGCCCTCGAGGCCGTGCGAAAGGATGGCGACGCGTTTCCGGTTGTTGAAGGCGCAGTCGAGATCGAGGAAGTCGCCATCATCCGTCTCGATTCGCTCGCGCGTCTCCGTCACGAGCGGGACCGATCGCGCCACCGCCGCGATGATGGTCTGCGCGTGCCCGTTGGACAACCCGAACGGCGCGCGATACGTGGAGGAAACAACCGGCATCCAGTTTTTGGATACGCGCGCCTCAGGCCTGCCTGAGCATGGACGCGGTCATGCCGAGCAGCGCATTCTCCGGCCCGCGAAAACCGAACCGCTCGTAGAACGACGCCCGGCCCGGACCGGTGAAGAGTTCCACCAGCGCCTTCTCGGGCGCCGTGCTTCGGATGAATTCGACCACGCGGTTCATCATCTGCGTCCCCACGCCGCGGCCTTGAAACTCCGGCAACACCGCGACGTCCATGACCTGGAAGTACAGGGCGCCGTCGCCCACGACGCGCGCCATGCCGATGCAACGGCCGTCCAGCTCCGCCACGACGCTGAAGAGCGAATGCGAAAGCGAGCGCGCCGCCGCCTCGTAGTTGACGAAATCCGTCCAGCGCACCGCTTCCACCAACGCGTGATACTCGCCCGTGGAAGGAAGCCGCTTCACCACGCGCGCGCCGGCCAGCGGCTCGCGCGGCGCGTGCGGCGACGCGCGCAGCCACTGCGAAACGCGCAATCGATGCCCGTTGCCCTCCTCGATCGTGAACTCCAGCGCGCCCCACGGTCTGTCCTCGGGCGGCGCGATCACGACGGCTCCCTTCGCCACCCACTCGCCGTGCAACGCGTCGGCGTTCTCCACCGGAATCACAAGCGAAACGCGGGAGACGGGCGGCTCTATCCGCGCCAGACGGAAGACGGCGGAACCACGCGAGACGGACGCGTATTCAACGTCTCCCCACGTCCAGTCCACACGGAAGCCGAGCACCGCGCAGAAGAAGCGCAGGCTCTCCTCGAGATCAGCGACAGGCAGCTCCGGAATGGCGCTCGCGAACCGGTTGTCCATGCGCGCAGGTTGGGGAGGATCGAGCGGCGAAGAAAGGAAGAACGAAAGAGCGTCGAAGCCTGTTCGCAGCCCTGCCCGCGGTTTGAGATACGGCGTCCAACAACGCGCGGAGGAACCCGCGCGGCCATCTTTTCAATCAGTCGAGCGGTTGCTTCCCGGCCTCTTTGTGTCCTTCGCGCCTTGGCGGTGAAAACTCACGGAAACCCCGCGATGCCGCCGAAGCATTCGCCCTTTTCAGGATCGGCGAGGGCGAAGACCTGTTCGCCGATGACCTCCCCGAGCTTGCGGTAGCTTTCCCACTGCGCCTCGTCGAAAAACTGGTCCATCGTCGTCTGTTGCGGGAAGGTCGGGTTCTCGCAGCGGTAGTTGAGAAGGTCCACCGGCTCGTCGCCCGTCATCGTCGGCTTGAGCAGGACGATGAGCGAGCCCGGCCTGTCCCCGCCGTCGTAGTGTATCCAGAAAAGCGCTACATGCTTGCGCGCGCGGCCGGTCGAGGGATCCGGGCGCAGGTCGTCCAGGGTTCCGATCACGCCGGCCAGCTCGGCGCGCAGCAGTTCTTTCAATTCTTCTCCGGAGACCGGCCGGATCTCCGCCTGGAAATCGGCGCGCGCCTTGCGCACGAGGTGGCCGAGGTCGCCGAAGGTCGCGCCCGGATCGCAGCCGTTGTCGCAGATCACGATGAGCCGCGCGCGGCGCCGGATGAGTTCATACGCGGCGGTGTTTTCGAAATGCCCGCCATCCGAGAGATAGAGCCGCTCGCGGGTCACGCCGCGGAAGCGCCCCATCATCTCGTCGAGCAGCAGGCTCTGCGTCGGAAAGACGAGGTAGAAGAGCCGCGCGGCGATCGCGCGCGCGCCGGCCGAATGGCTCGCGGGACGGCGCGCGGGATTCACGCCGCAGTTCCACCAATAGCCGAGCCGGACGTTGAAGAAGCCGAGCAGAAAACTGAGGCCGGCGCTCGTGCGCGTGCCGAGCCCGGTGGTGAAGGCCGCGCCCGAGATCGAAACCCAGGCGCCGAGCGTGAGCGGCTCGGCCGCGGCGGGACTGGGACTGCCGCCCACGGGAAACTTCTCCGCGAAACAATGGAAAGCGTCCCCCGTCGCTTCCGTCGCGCGAATCGCGCCGCGCGCCCGGCCCCTGTGCGGCGTCCACAAGGCGTGATGCCTCACCCCCAGCGAGATCCCCGCCGGCCCCACCGCGATCGGCACGCCCTTGCTGTCGCGGTGCTCGATGCGGGCGTTTTCCTTGATCGTCTCGTTGAGCGTGACGTTGACGATGTGCAGCGGCCCGCCGGCCTCGTGCGGGTTGTAATCGGAGAACGAAACGTCGTCGCCCTCGACCGTCTCGGTGACGCGGAAATTGTTGCGGGCGCGGCGCGTCGGATTGGTCCCGCCGAGATAGGCGCGGCTGAGGCGCGCGGCATAGATCGTGGCGAGCGAGGAGAAGTTGATGAAACTGTAGCCGCGCCCGAACGCGAAGGCGACGGCCAGCGCGATGGCGCACGCGGCGAGTTGCCGCGGCAGCGAATCCTCCAGCCATGCGGCGCGCATGATCAGGTGCGCCGCGGTCGACCACACGACCATCGAAAGCGCCGCGAGCAGCAGCGCGACCGCGCCGGCGAGCAGGCCGCTCGGGATCGAGAGACGGCTGGCGTCGGTCTTGTCCCCGAGGATCGAGAGGATCTGTTTCGCGCCCGCGATGATGATGGAGGCCGACGAGCCGGCGCCGGCAAGAAAGGCGAGCAGTTTCAGTCCGGGTTGATCCGACTCCGACAGCCGTCCGCACACCGTCAACCCGAGCGAATCGGTCATGGCCAGGGCGAGCATGACAAACGTCACGACCAGCGTCGTGGTCAGCGCGCGGGAAACGCGGTTTCGATAAACCGCCTTCGCGTTGAGAAACGGCAGCCAATAGATGCCGCCGAAAAAAACCAGCGCCGCCACCGCCGGCAGCGCGCCGATGACGAACCAGGGACTCCACACGATGCAAAGCGCCCCGGCGGCCTCGAAACTCGAGACCCGCCCCTCGATCCACGGCAGGGCGCGCGCGATCGCCGGAACCAGGCCGAGGAGAAGAAAGAGGGCGAGAAGGAGCGAGCCCATCACGACGTGGATCGAGATCCAGTTGCGCAGGTGCACGGCGAAACCGGTGAGCAGGTCGCCCGCGCCGTTGGGCGAGAGGTAGCGGCCGTTGTCGCGAAGCCATCGCACCTCGTCCGAGGCCGGATCGCCGAGCTTGCGCTGCGCGTCGTCGAAGGCCGCGCGCGCCGCGTCCGCGGCCGGTTCGTCCTTCCCGGCCGCCGCGGCCAGCCGCGCGATCCATGCCGCCCAGAAGCTGCCGATGTAGCCGCCGCCGGAGACGGTCGAAAGAAGATCCACCCGCCCGAGCAGGCGGCGGCGCGCCATCGCCTGCAGCACGCCGAGCGAGAACGTCGCGCTGCGAATGCCGCCGCCGGACAGGGCAAGGCCGACCACGCCGGCTCCGGGTTTATTCGTATCCGTATTCTGAATACACTGAATGGCGCGGCGGCGCGAGATCAAGCGGGCTTCCGCCTCGCGCAACTCCCGCGGATAGGCGATCAGCCAGTGGGACCGATGGGCAACGGACACGGCGGACCGGTCCGGTCGGGCGGAGGGCATGGGATCAGGCATGGGAAACCTCGAGTTGGAGGGAAAACGGGGCGGAGACCGCGATCCTTACCAGAAACGCCGCCGCCGTCAGCGCGAAAGATGGCAGGGAAGCACGAGGCTATCGGAAGCCGTGAAGCTGGGCGCGCAGCCATCGGTCAGAGGCACGCGGGACCGTCGCCCCGCCATCATCGCTCGTGCATGGTAGAGAGCGCAAACGGCAGGCGGCCGCGTTTCCCGGCTGCTTGCGCTCTTACCCCTTGCTCCCCTTGCGCTCTTATAATCCGGGAAGCACCGCGCGAAATGAAGGAAGACCGCGCGCGTATCGCGCGCTAGACTCCCGCTTCACCTCGAGCCCTGGCGCGCTTTCGTCGCCGCGTTCGTCTCCCCCAAAAAAATAAAGCCATCCCACATCATCCGGCCATGCGCCGGATGACGCCCTCATTCCATGATCCATCGGAACGGCATGTTGCGCCCTCTTCGCCTCTCGGCGGCTCTTGTCATCGCCTGGACGTCTTCCTCCGCCGCGGCGCCGGTTCCCGCGCCCGAGCCGCTGCCCGGCGAACGCGGGGTCGCCGGGGGCCTTTTCGAGCCGGCCTGGCCGTCGTTGGTTTCCAACTACAAGTGCCCCGAATGGTTTCGCGACGCCAAACTCGGCATCTGGGCGCACTGGGGCGTGCAATGCCAGCCCGGGCAGGGCGACTGGTATGCGCGCGCGATGTATGTGCAGGGCACGCGCCAGAATCGATATCACGTCGAGCATCACGGGCATCCCTCCGAGTTCGGCTTCATGGAGTTCATCGACCAGTGGAAGGCCGACCGCTGGGAGCCGGACGAATTGATGCGGCTCTTCGTCGAGGCCGGCGCGAAATACTTCGTGGCGATGGCGAACCACGAGGACAATTTCGACAACTACGACTCGCGATACCACGCCTGGAACTCCGTCAACGTCGGCCCGCGCGCCGACATCGTGGGCGCATGGGCGCAGGCCGCCCGCGCGCGCGGCCTGCGCTTCGGGGTGTCGAATCATTCCTCGCACGCGTGGCATTGGTTTCAACCCGCCTACGGCTACGACGCCGAGGGGCCCTACGCGGGCGTGCGTTACGACGCCATGCAGCTCACCAGAAAAGACGGCGCGGGAAAGTGGTGGGACGGCCTCGATCCGATGGAACTCTATTGCCGCCCGAGCCTCGTGATCCCGAACGGCTTCACCGTGATGAAAGAGGCGCAGGCGTGGCACGATGCGAACAACCTTCCGTGGACCGAGGAGCCGCCGCCCGGCGACGCGCGTTTCGTCGATCTGTGGTTTCACCGGCTCAAGGATCTGCTCGACAGCTACGACCCCGATTTTCTCTACCTCGACAACACCGAACTGCCGCTCGGCCAGGCCGGGCTCGATATTGCCGCGCACTTCTACAACTCGAGCATGGCGCGCCGCGGCGGAAAACTCGATGTCGTCCTCACGGCCAAGGGCCTGAGCGACGAGCGTCGCCCGGCCGTCGTGCAGGATTGGGAGCGCAGCGTGAGCGGTGGCATCCAGCCGCTGCCGTTCGAGACCGGCACGTGCATCGGCCAGTGGCATTACCAGGATGGGCTCGAATACAAATCCGTCGGCCAGATCGTGCGCGCGCTCGTCGATGTCGTGAGCAAGAACGGCACGCTGCTTCTCAGCATCCCGCA
>CAZFCY010000125.1:0-15143 GCA_964517665.1 uncultured Opitutaceae bacterium
TCCGCCGGTTCGGCAAAGCTGCGGGTGGCAAATCATGTAGACGCCAAAGCGGGTTCGGCGCCACCCTGTTCGCCGGAGATCAACCGGCACGTCCGACGCCTTCGAGCTTCAACTCTGGTTGCGGCGCTTCACGCTTGGAGGTGTCGCAGCGACCGCTCTCTCCCACTCCGGTGAACAGCCCTGCAACGAAAACCGAATCCCCCGATGAGAGGCTGCCGCCCGTCCGACTGGTTGTTGCGTGGGGAGTTGTCGCCACGTTCCTGGTCGCCGGCGTGAGACTTGTCCTCGTCTGGCTGTGGGGCGGGAGCGCGCCCTACCTCGACGAGTGCAATCAGACGGGTTGGCTGCACCTGTTTGCCTCGGATTCCCCCTTCGGAATTCCTTTTGCCTGGGTCTTCGAGCCGCACATGGAGCATCGCATCGTGACCCAGCGGATTTTTTCGCTGACGCTCGCTGCGGTGAACGGCGGTCAGTGGGATCCCGGGCTCGAGCTGCGCGCAGCGGCGCTGCTCTGGGGACTGTGGTCCGGCTTCCTTGTCGTGGCAGGCGGACGTCTGCTTCCATCTTCATGGCTGCCCCTTTGGTCCGGTATCGTCGTCGCGGCCGAGTCGATTCCCCACGCGTGGGAAAACCTGCTCTGGGCGTTTCAGGTGCAGTTTGTATTCGTGGCCGGCTTTTCCCTGCTCGCGTTGTGGCTGCTCATATCAATGCGTCCGCTGTCGCGTGGTTGGTGGGCGGGCATTGCCTGCGGCGCCGCAGCCTGCGTTTCGCAGGGCGGCGGGATCCTGGTCTGGCCCGCGGCAGTCACGATTTTTCTGGCGCGACTGTGGAAAAGCCGGTCCCGCAATCGCCGGGAATGGACAGCCATCGCCATCCTTTCAGCCGGAACGGCGCTTTCGGCTTGGACGCTGCCGCAAGTGCCGGCTCACCAGCCGCTTCATTCGGCGGACTTCGCAACATGGCTGCGCGCCCTCGGCGGACTCCTGGCTTGGCCGTGGAGCGATACGATTGCAGGTGGCCTGCTGCTCTGGCTGCCGGGAACAGCCTTTCTGACATCACGGATGACCAAAGCCGGTCCGTGTCGCGAAGGCGACTGGTTTGTCGTCTCGTGGCTCGTGTGGGCGCTGGCAACGGCGGTTGCGTCTGCATGGGCGCGCGGCAACCTGCTCGCTGTCGACGTGCCGCCGTCCCGCTATGGAGACATCCTGATCATCGGCGTGCTCGCCAACGGTTGGGTCGCTCTGCGGTGGGCTTCGGCTGCGGGCGCGCGTCGGTGGATCCGCGCAGCCGGGTGCGGCGCGTGGATGGTCGCAATGCTATCGGGACTGGTCTGGCACACGCTTGAACTTTCAGATCGAGCAACCGCGGCGAGCAATATCAGCCGCGTGTCGCTCGGCGCATTCGCGGAGTCGCGCGAGGTTCACGAAGACGCCTTCCGCAGCTATCTGCGAACCCGGAATCCAGCCGACCTGGACGTCGCCCCGACGATCTACCCCGTGCCGGAACACCTTGCCGAGATCGTGGACCGGCTCGAGCGCGCCGGACGCTGGCCTGCGGCTCTCAGCGACGATCCGCGCTCCGAAACGCCCACGCTCTCCCGCCTAAGCAGATATGGCGCGGGCGCGGGATTCGTGCTGATCGCAGCCTCGCTGGCGCTTGCCGCCGGGCTCATCGTCCGGTCGCGTCAAGAAAGCCGCGGCCACAAAGCCACGGCACTGTAACTTACGTTATAATATCCGGGCTTTGCTCCCGGCGCGGCGGCAACGCGTTTGACGAGGAGGACACGAGGCGGCGACGGCGAATCCGTCTGCCACATCCTTTATCCGGTAAGACCGCGGCGCCGCGGAGCGTTTCTCCTTTGCGAGGCGCGCGTTTCATCCGCCCCGGTTCGACCTGGGGCGCGCGCTTCGTACCTCAACCTCAACTCCCCGGAGGAGAACTCATGCCCAGCAAGAAGATCAGCGCGGCGCGCCTGTTGGACGCCGGTCCGATCGGAGCCGTCTCGGTTTCACCGATCGCCCTGCACACTGAAGTCGAAATGCTCACCCCAGGTGACGCCGAGATCGCGGTCCTGGCCGCGGCCAAACGCATCTCCGCCACCGACAAGTTCAATCCCGTTTTCTCGAAGGCGATCCTCGTCGCCAAGGGGTCCAAGGACGTGGCCGAGGCCTCGATCAAGGCGCGCCACGACGCGCTCGGCGGCGCCCGCGGATTCCTCGGCGCGGCGACGAATGCCGTCACCCAATGCCCGGACAAGATCGGGTATTTCCAACATTTCAAAGGCGGCTCGATCTACTGGAGTCCCTACACCGGCGCGCACGAGGTGCACGGAGTCATCCGCCAGAAGTGGTCCTCGATGGGTTGGGAAAAGAGTCCCCTCGGCTACCCGCGCACGGATGAACAGACGGGCGCGGACTACCGCAAGGAAGGCCGTTTCAATCATTTCCAGAACGGCTCGATCTACTGGCATCCCGCCACGGGAGCGCGCGAGGTGCATGGCGCGATTCGCGCCAAATACATCGAGCTCGGCGCCGAGGCCTCGATCCTCGGTTATCCGACGACGGACGAAACGGCGACACCGGATCGGATCGGCCGCTTCAATCATTTCCAGGCCGGTTCGATTTACTGGACGCCCGGAACCGGCGCGCACGAAACGCACGGGCTCATCCGCCAGTTCTGGGCGCAAAACGGTTGGGAGCGAAACGCCGAACTCGGCTACCCGATTTCCGATGAACTCGTGCCGCATCGCGGCGTCGGCCACACGCGCCCGCCGTCGATTCGCAAACCCATCGCGAATCTTCCGCTCGAGGTCATCCGCACGCCGGCCGAGCAGCCGTCCCCCACGCTGCCGCTGATCGAGGCCGCGTCCGCGCGGATGCTCGCGACCGCGCCCATCGCGAGCGTCGCCTTGGCGGAGCAACCTGTGAGCCGCGGCGCGCGCGAAATCAGCGCCGCCAGCCGCGCCGTGGCGGACACGCGCCTGATCGCGCTGCCGCCCGCGATTTTCATCCCGGTCGCCAGCCACACGGGCCAGAGTCAGGACCGTTATGGCGATTTCGAAAACGGCGTGGTTTTCTGGCGCCGTGGCGCGGATGCCGCGCACATGCTCTCGCCGCGCGCGAAGGCTCCCAACGGCGACCGCATGGCCTGGAACGCCGCCGAAATCGCCCAGCTCGCCGGCGTCCCGATCCGGTCCGCCCTCAACGGCATGGGAGGCGCCGCGGTCGTCGCCACGACCTTCGCCGGCACGACCGGCTACTCGTGGGACGGCGCCGGCGTGCGCAACCGCAACCACCGCATCCACGCGCGGCTCCAGGGCATGCGCATGGCCGGAACCGCTCCCGTCGCCGCCGTCGCGACAGTGGAAGTGAGAGTCGAGATCAACCTCGATCCGGTCGATCGCGAGGTCGTCGGCTATCTCACCGGCTGGTCGCTCGTGGCCTCGCAGGGCGACTTCATCGGCGGCGGGTCGCTCGCGCGCTCGTTGCACCAGCAACTCGATCCCGCCATCTCGCGGCAGTTTCTGATCACGAAGATCCACGCCACCGCCGACGATCCGATCGCCGTGCTCTCGGTCAAGACCCAGGCCGACGGCGACGTCGTCGTCTACTTCGAACCGTGAACGGCCGGCCCAAGTTCGTATCCAATATTCAACTACAGCGATCCCGCTTGCGCTCTTAAACCTCCCCTCCCCCCGCCATGCCATCTTCATCCACCCCCACGCCCTCACGCGCCGTCCGCTCACGCGCGACGACTCCCGCCCCGATCAGCGCCAGCGCCGCGGCCACGGCGCCGGTCTCCAACCGGCTCGCGACCGGCATCGCCTCGATCAACCTCGCCAACACCGGCGTCGCCACGACTCAACTGCGCGCCATGCGGGCGACTCCGGCCGAATTCGTTCCGGCCTTCCAGAAGCTCGCCCAAAGCGACCCCAACCGCGCCCGCACGCTCGCGGTGGCGTTTGGCGGCACGCTCGACACGGACGACGCCGTGCGCCAGCACTTCGATTTCGTCGCGCGAACCACGCCCGTCGAGCGCAAGCTCATCATCGACGCCTATCGAGGCGAGAAACACGGTCAGCAGATCGTGCGCGCCGTCGGCTTGATGCCGGCCGCGCACGGCCGCGTGTTGATGAAGGATTTCATGATCAAGGCCGGCGGCACGGTCGACGACGCCGCGGCGCGCGATGCCGCCGAATGGATCGCCGAACAGGGACGCATCCTGCGCGCGCGCCACGCCAGCGTGCCGGGTCGCGACGCGCCGCACGATTCCGCCGTGGTCGAGTGGGTCGAGGAAAACATCGTCGATCCCATCGTGCAGGCCGTGAAGAGCGTGACCGACGCGATCGTCAACGCCGTGGGCGACATCGTTTCCGCCGTCGCAAGCGTGATCAAGGACGTCGTCAACTGGACCATCGATCGCGTCGCCGACCTCGTGAAGGCCGTCATCGCCGCGGGCAAGTCGATCGGCGATCTCATCGCGGGCGCGGTTCGCGTGAGCCTCGCCGTGGTGAAGAAAATCATCCAGGGCATCGAGGCGGCCGGCAAGGCGGTCTTCGACGTGTTGAACGCCATCGCCAGCTTCGCGATCAGCTCCGTGAAGACGGTGCTGGATGCGCTCCGGCAGATCGGCCGGCAGATTCTCGACCTCGTCGGCTGGCTCGCGAACAAGGCGCTCGATGTCGTGAAGAAGTTCACCCAGGCGCTCATCGAACTCGGCAAATCGGTCGGCGAAATCCTGATCGAAGCCGTGAAGTTCGGCGCGAATCTGGTGAAGAACACCGTGCGCGCGCTCGTGCAAATCGGCCAGTCGATCGGCAAAATCATCGTCGCCGCGGTCACGAACCCCTCCGGTTTGCTCGACACCGTGATCGGCGAACTCCGCGCGATCGGCCGCACGTTCAAGAGCATCCTCGACGAAGTCGTCGCGCAGGGAACGCAGTTTCTCCGCAAGGTCGCCGGCGCCATCGCGCGCGTCGCGGGCACGCTGAAGGATCTCGCGCTCTACGTCGCCAATGCCGCGGTGGACGCCGTCCGCCAGATCGTCGCGGGCGTGCTCGACATCGGGAAACGGCTCGCCGATCTCGTCGTCGAACTCGCCCAAAAGGGCATCGCGCTCGTGCGCAAGGTGATCAACGCCGCCTTCGAGCTCGGGCAGTCGCTCTGGGAAGTGACACTCGGCATCGCCAGCCTTGTCGGCACGGCGTTGAAGCTCGCCGTGCAGGCGATCTTCGACCTCGGCAAGACGCTCGCGGAATTCACGCTCGCGACGATGCAGGCCGGATTCGATTTCGCGGGCAAACTGCTCGCCGCCGCGATCGAGGCCGGCAAGGCGGTCGCCAGTGTATTGGGAACGGCACTACAGCAGGGTTTCGCCGTCTTCCGGCGCACGCTGCACGCGCTGTTGAGCAAACTCGGTCCGGTCGGCGAGGTGTTCGACTGGTTGATGACACAGGCCGGCGAACTCGCCACCCTCGCCTGGCGCGAGGCGATGAACGCGATGCAGGCGCTCGGCCGTTCGGTCACCGCCGCGCTCGACTGGGCGAAGGCAAAATCCGAGGCCGTGCTGCGCAAGGAGCTCGAGGCCGCCGAAGCCGCGGGCGCTCTCATCTCGGACTTGTTGGAATGGGCCCGACGCCAGGGCGCGGCCGCGCTCCAGCTCGTGAGCGAGGTGCTGTATCGCGCCGGGCACACGGTCGAATACATCCTCATCTGGCTCGAGAAGGACGTGCTCGAAGGCGTGCGCTCGATCGTGAAGGGATTGTTCGAAGCCGGAGCCGCCGTGGTCGATCTCATGGCCTGGGCGGTGAAGCGCTCGTTCGAGATCGTCGTCGATGTCGTGAAGGAGCTGCTCGATCTCGGCGTGACCATGGCCCAGCTCGTCGCCGACACGATCATGCATCCGGAGAAGGCGCTGCAGAATCTCGTCAAGGCGTTCGAGGAAGCCGGCAAATCGTTGCGCGACATCGTGGAAGCCGCCGTCGTGCAACCCGCGAAGGATGCGGCGCGCCGCGTTTTCGCCGCGTTGAAGGAACTCGGCAAGGCCGCGATCGACGTGCTGCTCGGAGCGCTCGAGATCGGCGGCAGCGCGATCACGCTCGCGTTCACGCTCATCCTCGAATGGTTCCCCGGCTCGTATCGCGAACTCACGCCCGACGAACGCGAAGACGCGGCGAAGGTCTTCGGCACATCGATCGATCTCGACAAGGTCCGGCTCGCCGTCATGTCGCTGCCGGTCGATCTGATCGAGAAGGCGAACGGCGAACGCGCCTTCACCACGATGTATCTGATCAACTTCGGCTCGTGGGACCAGCTCGACCGCCCGACGCTGATTCACGAGTTGACGCACGTCTGGCAGGGTCTGGTCGAGGGCCCCTTCTACATGGTCGAGGCGCTGCACGGCCAGTTCACCAGCGGCTACAATTACGGTTACGACAGCAGCTACGACGGCGAGGGCGCTCAGGAGGAACTCGAGGCCGCGAACGGCGACTTCGATCAGTTCAACCGCGAGCAGCAGGCCTCGATCATCGAGCACTACTTCGTGCGACGTTTCTTCGATCCGACCAAGAACGACGGCACGCCGCGCGACTTCGAAGCCTGGCAACCCTACGCCGACATCGTGCATGCGTAAGGATCAGGAGACAGGGGACATGAGGCAGGAGTCAGGGATCCGAAACCAGAGATCAGGCTTCATCCTGACGCCTGATCCCTGTCGCCTGACTCCTGAGCCCACCTGGATCGTCGCCGGGCCATCCGCCGCGCTCGCGCGCCTCGCTCCATTGATCGAGGCGCGCCGCAAAAGACAGCGCGTCCTCGTGCTGGAAAACGGCGTCGAGCGACTGCTCGCCGATCCGGCGGCGATTCTCCCGGCCGGGCCTTCGACCGTCCTCGTCGCCGGCCCGCGGCGGCGTTCGCCCGGCACGATGCTGCCCGGCCTCTTCGCGCGCAATCGCGCGGGCGCGCGCGTATCCATCGGATGGATACCGGACGCGGGCGAAGAACTGGCCGTGTTTGCCCGCGCCGCCGCGCGCGCCGTCCGGCGGGCCGACGCGTGGCGCTCGCTCGTCGTGCTCGGCCAGTGGGAGGATCGTTTCCTGCGCGTCAGCCTGCGCACCGCGCGCTGGTTCGAGAAACACGGCGCGGCCGCGCCGGTGTTCCAATGGACGGCCGAGCGCATCGCCCGCGAAAACATGCTCGCCGGCCTGCGTCACGGCCCCGGCGTCGCGATCTATTTCGGGCACGGACGCCCCAACGGCTGGGCGGGCTACCACGGCGTGCGCGCCGGGCATTTCGAAGACGAGTGGCCGGAGCCGGTCGGCGCGCTGCTCGCGGTCTGCTGCGAAAACGCGAGCCGCCACCGCGCCGGCATGAGTTTCATCGAGCGGCTCGCCTTGCGCGGCGTCTTCGCGGGCGCGATGGCGGCGGTGACAAAGACCCGCCACGACCACAACCGGCTCTGGGGACCCGCGCTGTGCGAGGCATTTTCCCTGCCCGGCGTGCGCACGCTGGCGGATCTCGTGTCGCGTGCGCCGCTGCCGGAAGCGCTCGTCGAGCGCAGCCCGTATCGTTTCATCGGCGATCCCGCCGCGCCGCTCGCCGGCGCGCGACACGCGGCGGCAGCGGCGGCCCGCGTCTCCGCGCCGGCGGCAGACGATCCGCTCCCCGCCTGGGAAGCGAGCGCCTGACAAAGGAACCGTAGGAGCGGCTTCAGCCGCGATGCGAAGGCGTTGCGTGGGCGGAATCGCGGCTGAAGCCGCTCCTACGCAAGCTTGGTTGACGCGCACGCAAGTGTGCGGTTGTCGGCCTTTCACGACTTGTCCGATTGCGGAAGCGACGGCGGGCGCTTTCCTTCTTCGACGATGAAAGCGCTCAAGATCGTGCTCCTGTTCGTCCTCGTCTGCATTGTGGGTGGCGTCCTCATGATCGGCCTCGCCCTGCTGCCGGCGGTGCAGAAGCGGATTTTTCTCGCTGTGGCGAACGAAGACGGGCGCACGGTCACGGTCGATCGCGTTTCCGCCGGCTTCAGCGGCCTCGAGCTGGATAATCTTTCCGTGCAGCTCGATGGCGCGGATCTGTCGGTCGAGCGCATGCGCGTGAAGCTGCCCGTCGCGCGGCTGATCGGCAATCGCGAGAAGATCGACATCGAAGAGATCATCATCGAAGGCGCGAAGGCCGACATCCGCTCCACTTCCGCATTTGCCGGCGCCGCGGCGTCCGATGCCGCGCGGGATTCCCAAGAGAAACCGGCTGACGACACCGGCGAGCCAGCGAAATTCGAAACGTTGAAACTTCCGGTCGCGCTCACCATCGGCACGATTTCCATCTCCGGCGAAGCCACCCTGCCTGATTCCGGAAGCGGCAGGCCGCATGGAAACATCACGCTTTCGGGCGGAGGTTTCGCCCCCGGCCAGGAAATGAAACTCGCGCTCGACGGCGCGTGGACCGATCCCGCCCAGCCCGGCTTGGCCGAGGGCGTCGCGCTCGATGGCGAGATCGCGATTCATCAAACGAACGACGCCGCGATCGATCGCGCCAGCGTCCGGCTCGAGACGCCGCTCGCTTCCGGCACGGCGCAGTTTTCCGCGCCCGAGGGCCGGATCGCGGACGCGACCGCGCAAGGCGACTTCACGGCGGACCTGGCCAGACTCGTGGTCTTCGTCCCCGCCGCGCAACGACCGCCGCTCACGCGCGGAACGATTTCCCAGCAGTTCGAAGCGCGGCGCGACACCGAAGGCGTTCTCCAGATCACGAGCGCGGGTCGCCTCGAGAACCTCGCCGGCGGTCCGGAGGAAACGACTTTTGCCGCGCTCGACCTGAATCTCACCGCGTCCGTGCCGCGGGAAGGCGCGGCCACCCTGTCGGCGAAACTCGTCGCCAAGCCCGGCGGCGACCAGCCGGAATCCGACGCCTCGCTCACCGGCACGATCCAACCACCCGCGCAGGAAGGCGAAGACATCGTCCTCGATCTGCAACTCGCGTCGCAACGCATCGCGGTCGAAGGCCTCCTGCGCCTCGTGGACATCGCTGTCCCGGCGGACGAAAACAAAGAGGAAAGCGAAGCGCCCGCGCCACCGGACGAGGTTCCGGCATGGGACGGCGTTTCGGGAAAGATCTCGTTTTCCGCCGCCGAGGTTCTTCTTCCCGAAGGCGCGTCGATGCGCGACACGAAAGGCACGATCACCATCGACGGCCCGAAGGTGACGGTTTCCGGACTCGAAGGCGTCGCCATGGAAAGCCCGTTCAACGGCTCGCTCGCCATCGCGTTCGATGCCGGCCAGGGCGGCTACACCATGGAAGGCGACGTTTCCCTCGACCGGTTCGATGCCGGCAAAGCGCTCTCGATCCTGCAGGCCGGAGTCGTGCCGCAGATCGAAGGCATCTTCGCCACCAAAGCCCGTTTCAACGCCTCCGGGGAAACGCTCGCGGGCCTCGCCGAAAAGCCGACCGCCTCGCTCTCGATCCACGGGACCGAAGGCGTCTTCCGCGGCTTGAAGCGCACGGCCGACAGCGCGTCTTCGATCATCGGGTTGATCGGCTCGATCACGAAGAGCAACGAGGTCGCCGGCGTCTCGCAGCTCGCCTCGTCGCTCGCCTCCATCCCTTACGAGGAAGTCCTGATCGACGCCACGCTCGCGGGCGATCGTTCGGTCGCGGTGAAAACCTTTCGCCTCCGCGGCACGAACCTCGTGCTCGAAGGCGCCGGCAGCCTGAAGCCGCTGGACGACGAATCTTTTCTGCGCTGGCCGATCGGCCTGCAGCTCGAACTCGCCGGCAAGGGCCAGATCGCGCAACTCCTGCAAACGCTCCGCCTCGCCACGCCGGAGCCGGACGCCGCCGGATTCACCGGGCTGCGTTTTCCCTTCAAGCTCGGCGGCAGCCTCGCGTCTCCCGACGCGAGCAATCTCTGGAGCAACCTCGCGCGCGAGGCCGCCACCTCTCTCCTCGATCGCTCGCGCTCGAAAGCGGACCCCGAAACACCGCCGGCAGACCCCGGCGCGACAAGCCCGCCGCCGCCGCCCGGGAATTGAACAACGAAGAAACGAAGCCCGGACAGAACAGCGTTGTCCGCCTGCGCTCTTGGCCTCTTACAACTTCCACGCCGCCATGCACAGCCGCGGAATTCCCTTTCAACCCCGCCTTCCCGCTCCGCCCTCCGTCCCCTGAATCATGCGCATTCTCGGCTGCCTCGGCACGATCGTCTCCTTCGCCGCCGGCTGCGCGGTGACCTTCGGCATCATGTCGCTGCGCCCGCTCGCCGACCCCATCGGCCAGATGCTGTTCGAAACCACCCGCTCCGGCGGCGACGCGCAGCCGCGGACGGGCCTGATCGACGACGTCACGTCGGCCCTGCGTGTATTGACTTCTTCAATACAGCGCGACGGGCCGACCCGCGCGTGGACCCACCACGACGGGCGCCAGATCCGGGCGACGATCCTCTCCGCCACGGTCGCCACCGTCACGATCAAGCGCGAGAGCGACGGCCGCGTCTTCACGATTCAACAAGACATGCTTTCGCCGGCCGATCGCGACTTCATCCAGCGCTGGCGTCTCGAGCGCGGAAACTGAAGACGCCAACCTTCGATCCCCGCCAAGAGAAAGCCACATTTCCGTAACGTACGTTACAGAAACATGGCTCGAGGGAGCCGGGCGTTTCTGATCAGCGGGTCTGGATCTGGAGGCGCAGGAGGAGAAACTCGCCTGGCTTGGTCGGGGCGATGCCGATCTCCAGGATCAGGCGGCCGGCCGCGATATCGGCGCCGGTCATGGTCAAACCCGGCCCCGCGCGCGCGAAGAAGGCTTCCTTCGGCGTCAGGCCCGCGAGCGCGCCCCGTCTCCAAAGTTCGAATACAAACGCCTCGGCGTCCTTCGTTGCGCGCGACCAGGCAGCCGCGTCGTTGCTCGCGGATGCCGCCCAGCCGATCCCCCGCTCGACCGAACGGCGGAGCCACGTGGCGAAGCGACGCACGCTTACATAGCGCCATTCGCCGTCGTTGCCCGCGAGGGTCCTTGCGCCCCAGACGGCGATGCCGAGACCCGGGAGATCGCGGATGGCGTTGATGCTCAGGCCGCGCGCGGGATCGACATTGAGGCCGCCCTGCGCGTGGTCGTCGATCGCGTGTGAAAGGCCCGTGACCGCCGCAAGACCCACGCCGGCCGGCGCCTTCCAGATTCCCTTCGATCCATCGAGGCCGGCAATGATCCCGGCGACCGCCGCGCCGGGGGCGACCTGTCGTCCGGCGGCGATGATCAATCGCGGCGAATAGGCGGCGCCGGCGCGCGCGTGCTCGGGCGCGATTCCAGCCAGGCGCTGGCGAAACTCGTCGATGCCCGCCCGCCAGTCGAAGCTCGCGTCGCCGTCGAGCCGCTCGAGCGGCTCGGTGAGGAAGAAACGATTTCCATGTTCCGCGCAGTGTTGCAGAGCCGCGCGTTGCACGTCGTAGGCGCCGCGGCCGAGCAGCGCCAGCTCGGGAAAAATGAGCAGATCCGGCTCGTCGCAGCGACCGAGGATCGCCAGCGCATCGCGATAGTCGGCGGCGGCGATCGGCCGGGACATCGCGCCCGTCGAGACGATCCAGCAGGCGCGCCCGCCGTTGCCGAAAAACAGGCCGGCCGCGTCATGGACCGTTCCCGTGCTCGGGGCCGGCGCGGGCTGCGCGCCGAAGATATTCTCGAACTCCCGCAACGACCCGATGCGTATGGGAATTCTGAATACATCGCTTCCCTCCCGCCGCGCGCCGGCGGTGCGTCCCACGATCGCGAGAATCCCCGATGGCGCTCCCGCGATCGCGGAAACCTGGGGCCGCGCCGGCTCGACGTGAATATCCGGGATCAGCCGGGCGAGGCCGGACTCCCGCGCTGTCGCCGCCGCTTTCGCCGCGTGAATCGCGCGCCCGCGCTCTCTGGGATCGATCGCCATGGCGATCGACGATTCTGCCACGCCCGCGAACAAGCGCAAGCCGCGGGCTCAGCTCAGTTGAACGAGACCCAAGCCGACAGCGGACCCTGGAAAATGCCCAGCACGAGAGTCGCGAGCGCGATCGCTCCGAGGAGGAAACGACCGCCGAGCGGCATCGGGCGCACCTCGAGTTCCTTCGTCGCCACATCCTGCGGCACGATCCGGGTGAACTCGAAGAGCGCGAGTTTCATCCAGCCGAAATAATAATAGATCGAGAGGATCGCGCCAATGATGGCGATGCCGAACAGGCCGTAGAGTTCCGCCTTGAACGCGGCGACGAAGATCAGCGCCTTGCCGATGAACCCCGCGAGCGGCGGAATGCCCGCGAGCGAGCCGAGGCCGACGGCGAGCACGCCGCCGAGCAGCGGGTGTTTTCTGCCGAGATCGACGAAGTCGTCCGTCTCGAGCCCGGCGTCCTCGGAGTCGCTCAAGTGCGTGAGCACGGCGAAGATCGCGATCGAGGCCAGCATGTAGGTGAAAAGATAAAACAGCACCGCGGCGCCGGCCCAGGGCACGACGGTCGCGGCGAGGATGCCGAGCATGACGTAGCCGGCGTGCGAAATGCCGGAGAGGCCCATGAGGCGCTTCGTGTTTCGCTGCGTGAGCGCGGCGAAGTTGCCGAAGAGGATCGTCGCCGCCGTCACGACGCCGAACACGGGCAGGAGCACGGCATTCAACGGCACGAAGACGAAGGTCACGAGCTTGAGCAGCACGCCGATGCCCGCGGCCTTCGAGCTGATGGCGAGAAAGGCGGTGACCGGCGTGGGCGCGCCTTGATAGACGTCGGGGATCCAGATCTGGAAGGGAAACGCGCCGGCCTTGAACGCGATGCCGCAGAGCACCAGCAACATGCCCGCGATCGCGAGCACGTTGTCCGGATTCACCTCGAGGAAGGCCCGGAGCTGGATGAAATCGAGGGGTTTCGCCGCCGCGCCGGGCATCGCCGGGTTTCCCGCCACGCCGTAGAGCAGCACGATGCCGAAGGTGAGCATGGCCGAGCTGAGCGCGCCCATGATCAGGTATTTCAAACCGGCCTCGAGCGAATGGCCCGTGTGCCGGAAATAACTCACGAGCACATACGAACTCACCGTCACGGTTTCGAGCGCGACGAAAAGCATGACGAAGTGATGGCTCTGCACGAGCAGCATCATCGCCGCGGTCACGACGAGCAGGATGTGGAAAAACTCCACCTGCGGCAGCCGCTGCCGGTCGAGGCTCATCATGCCCAGCCACGTGACCAGCGCCGAGGCGAGCAGGAAGAATACGCGGAAACCCTGCCCGAGGCCGTCGTGCAACAACAGCCCGCCGAACGACAACTCAGGCGCCGCGCCGACGCGCAAATCGGTCGCCACGACCCAGGCCAGCAGCGCGACCTGGCCGATGAAGGCGACGCGCGGGATCAACCGGCGCCGGCTGCGCGGCAGCAGGATCTCCAGCGCGAGCAACGCGAGCGCGAGCAGGCCGAGCGCGAGTTCGGGATAGATCGCGAGCCAGGTGTTGGCCGCGGCGGCTTCCTTGAGGGCGAGAAAATCGGGAGGCATCATGGGACCAGCGACTCAGTGATCGGACAGAGACGCGCGCGCCTCGGCGACCGGCTGCGGGAGACTGGATTGAAGGCTGGCGTTGACGCCATCCGAGATCGACCGCGGCCACACGCCGAGCGCGATCAACGCGACGAGCAGCACGATCGCCGGCACGCGCTCGCGCCAGGAAAGGTCCGCCATCTCCGCCTCCAGCTTCGGCTCGAAACCGGGCGTCGGCTTGCCGAAGAAAATGCGGCCGATCGAACGCAGGCCGTAAACCGCGGAGATGATGATCCCGAGCAGCACGGGAAAGAGCATCCAGGACTTCCAGCTCCAGACCGCGACAAAAACGGTGAACTCGCCCCAGAAGTTCGCCAGCCCCGGGCCGGGCACGGCGATGCTGGCCATGATCGCGGTGGTGAAAAACGCCGCGAGCACGGGCGTTTTTTTCACCAGCCCGCCCATCTCGAACATGTCGAAGGTGCGGGTGCGGTGATGGATGCTCGTCACGAGCATGAAGAGCAGCGCCACGCTCAAGCCGTGCGCGACCATGAGCAGGACCGCGGCTCCGGCGCCGAGCACGGAAGCCGTGGCGATGCCGAGGAAACAATAGCCCATGTGCATGACCGAGCTGTAGCCGATCATCTGCTTCACATCGCGCTGGGAGATCGTGACGAGCCCGACGATGACGACATTCCCGAGCGCGAGCCAGCCGAGCAGCGAAGACCATGCGAACGCGCCCACGGGCAACAGCGGCAGCGCGATCTGGATCAGGCCGTAGAGCCCGAATTTCTTGAGCACGCCGGCGTGCAGCATCGCGGCGGACGACGGCGCCGCGCCATAGCCGAGCGGCGCCCAGGTGTGGAACGGCCAGAGCGAAACCAGAATGCCGAAACCAAACAGCAGCAGGGCGAACGCGTATTTCTGCACCGTCGCCGACAACGGCTGCGCCGCGATCGCCTCGCGCAGCGCGATGAGGTCGAACGATCCCGCGCCGCTCTGCGCGTAAAGCGCGATCAGGCCCGCGAGCGAGAGCATCGCGCCGACGGTGAGGTAGATCGTCATCTTCATCGCCGCGTACTGGCGGTCGCGCCCGCCCCAGATGCCGACGAGGATGAAGGTCGGGATGAGCGCGAACTCGTGGAAGAGGTAGAAGAAAAAGACGTCGATCGAGGCGAAGATGCCCATCAACCCCGACTGCATGAAGAGCAGGAGAAACAGGTATTGATACGCGCGCCCGGCCTTGGCCTGGATCGCGTAGAGCCCGGCGGCGAGACCGACGACGCCGGCGAGGGCGAAGAGCGGAAGCGCCACGCCGTTGAGCCCGAGGTGCAGCGTGATGCCGAGCCCCTCGAGGCCGAAATTCGCGCGCGTGACGAAATCGTATCCGCCCGGATCGGCGGGATTGTATTCAAACAGCAAATACAGGGAAAGGACCGCCGGCACGACGAAGCCGACCCAGGCGATCGCGCGGACCACCTTTCCCCAGTAGGATTTGCCGCCCAGCAAAAGGAGCGCGCACACCATGGGTGTCGCGATCGCAGCCGGGACGAGAAGCGAGGAATTGTTCATTGAAAAAAGTCGCAACCGCCAATGGACGCCAGTGGACGCCAATCAGCACGCTCCACGGGCCATCCCGGATTCATCCGTTCATTCCCTTTGGGT
>CAZFCY010000126.1:0-2864 GCA_964517665.1 uncultured Opitutaceae bacterium
CGCGCCCTTCAGGAACGTGCGCGTCATGTCGCCGTGATAACCGGTCGCCGTCACGCGCGGAAAAATATCGACGATGATCAGCTCGTTCGCGCGCAGGATTCCGGAGCCGGCGCAGTGCGGATCGCAGGCCTGATCGCCGCCCGCGACGATCGTGTGGGTGGCCACGGCGCCGGCGCGCGCGCAGGCGATGTCGATGAACTCGCGCACGCGCTCGCTCGTGAGCGGACGGCCGTCGAGCATGAGCCGGCCGCGGCTCACGGTCGAGCGGCGGAGGGCGTCCTCCGCGGCGGCGAGGCCGAGGGCGCTGCAACGATTCCCCGCGGCGATGGCCTTCGCCTGCTCGTCGGTCTTGATCTCGCGCTCCGGCAGCAACGCATCTTCCGGCACATCGAGGCGCAAGCCGAGCTCGACCAGGCGCAACGCGAGTTTGTAGGGGAAATCTGGAGACACCGTGAAACGCTTCACGCGCAGGCGCCGCGCGATCGCGACGATCACCTCCGCGACGCGCGGCTTTTCGCAGCCGAGGTTCTTGCGCGCGGTTTCCTGCCATTGTTCAAACGACAACACCTCGTCGAAGGCCGACTCCTTCAGCGCGCGGCCGAATTCCAGCGCGCCGACCACGCCGATCTTTCGTCCCGCGACCCGCATCGCGATGAAGGCGTCGGGGACATGAAAGCCGCTGAAGCAAAGCTGGTCGGCGTTTCGTTCCGTGTCCGCGTAAAGAAGAAGCGCCGGCGAGCCGGCTTTGCGGGTGCGTGACGTGCGGCGTTTGGCCATGCCCGATTCAGCAATCGAAGGTCGAAGGTCGCAAGTCGTTCCGCGGGCGAAGCGCGTCCACCTTCGCGGCGAAAGGACTTGCGCGCGCTCCGCGGCGATCAAGAACCACGGGATGCGTTTGTCTCCTCGTGTTGCGATCGCCTGCGCGCTCGTCGCCGTTCTCGGCGCGGGTTGCGGCCGGAATCCCGGGACAACCGAAGCCGCAAGCGGGGCGACGGTCGGAAGCGATCACCGTTTCGCGATCAAGGTGGGCGAAGAGACCGCGCGGATGCGACTCGCCGTGCGGGCGCACGAGCAGCAGCGCGGTCTCATGCAGGTGAAGTCCATGCCGGAAAACGAAGGCATGCTCTTCCTCTATCCGGCGCCGCGGCGGATGAGCTTCTGGATGCGAAACACCTTCATCCCGCTCGACATCGGCTTCTTTGATCCGGCAGGCGTGCTCATCGAGGTGCGCGCGATGTATCCGCACGTCGAAGATCCGGTCGCCTCGGCGTCGGAGAACATCCAATATGCGCTCGAGATGAACAAGGGCTGGTTCGCGGCGCGCGGCGTGGCGGCCGGCGCGAAACTGGATCTCGCGGCCCTGCGCGAGGCGCTCACGGCGCGCGGTTTCGACGCCGGGAATTATGTGAACGCCGCGGCTCACTGAGGCTGGCGCCCGAAGGGGCGTGCCACCGTGAGATCCGGACTGGCGACCGCTACGTCCCGAATGGACGGTTGAGCCGCCCTTTCAGAGTTCGGCACTCTTGGGAACCCGGCCCCCGGGGCATTGGCTGGGCGGCGGCTGGAGCGCGCCGCTGGCGCTTTCGGACGAGGCGCGCCTACTGCAGCCGCTGGATCAGATCCTTGATCGGCAGGAAGAGCGCGATCACGATCGTGCCCACGACGCCGGCGAGCAGGACGATCATGACCGGCTCGATGATGGAGGTGAGCGCGGCGACGGCGTTGTCCACCTCCTCCTCGTAGGTGTCGGCGATGCGGTTGAGCATCTCGTTGAGTTCGCCGGTCTCCTCGCCGACGTCGATCATGCTCGTGACCATGCCGGGGAAAACCTTCGTCTGCTCGAGCGGCACGGCCACGCTTTCGCCTTCCTTCACGCGGTCGTGGACGTAGTTGACCGCCTCGACGAAGATGCTGTTTCCACTCGTGTCGCGCGTGATCAGAAGCGACTGCAGAATCGGCACGCCGGAGGAGAGAAGCGTGCCGAAGGTGCGCGAGAAACGCGCGACCGCCGCCTTGAGGGTGAGGTCCCCGACCTTCGGAATGTTGAACGCCAGCCAGTCCACCGCGCGCGCGAAATGGCGCGATCGCCGCAGGAGCCGGTAGCCGATGACGCCGAGCACGAGGAAGAGGACGGGCGCGAGCAGGTTGCCCTTGATGAAGTTTGCGATGTCGAGGACGGTCTGGGTGAGGAGCGGCAGGGATGCGCCGCGGAGCTGATCGCGATAGATGTCCTCGAATTTCGGCACCACGAAGATCATCAACACGCCGAGGATGACCACGGTGACGCACATGATCACGATCGGGTAGATCATGGCCGTGCGGACGCGGCTCTTGATCCGCTCCGACTTCTCCATGAAAATCGCGAGCCGGTTCAACACGACATCGAGCACGCCGCCCGCCTCGCCGGCGCGGACCATGTTGATATAAAAACGGTCGAAGACCTTCGCGTGGCTCTGCAGGCCGTCGGAGAGGGTGTTGCCCGAGCGGATGTTTTCCGCGAGCTGGTCGATGACCCATTTGAACGCCGGGTTCTTCTCCTGGCGCGAAAGCACCTCGAGGCTGCGCAGCAGGGGCAGCCCGGCCTGGATGAGCGTGGCGAGCTGGCGGGTGAAGACGGTCAGCGCCTTGCGGTTGACGATGCGCCCGAAGACGACGGGCTTCTTCGCCCGCAGCGTGGTGGCGGCCGCGAGCCTGCGCCGCCGCGCCTTCACCGGCGCCGGGATCTCCTCGGGCGCGATGTTCGTGGGAAACAGGCCCATGCTTTTCACCTGGGCGGAGGCAAGCTCGACATTGGCGGCCTCGACGAGGCCGGAGCGCTCCCTGCCGGAGGTGTCGATGGCCAGAAAGGTGAATTTGGGCATGGG
>CAZFCY010000126.1:2964-8175 GCA_964517665.1 uncultured Opitutaceae bacterium
TCACGTGTATTTTATCACTTCCTCGATCGTGGTCGCACCGTTGAAGATCGCGCGCAGGCCGTCGTCGCGCAGGGTGCGCATGCCGTGGGAAAGGGCGCGCTGGCGCAGGAGCAGGGTCGGGGCGCGGCGCGTGACGAGTTCCCGCAGCGGATCGGTCATGCGCATCATCTCGTATACGCCCATGCGCCCGCGGTAGCCGGTGTCGTGGCAGGCCTCGCAGCCGCTGCCATAGAAAAACTGCCGGTCGCCGAGATCGTCGGGATCGAGCGACAACTGTTCGATCAGGCTGGCCGCGGGTTTGTAGTCGCGGCGGCAATCCGCGCAGATGCGCCGCACGAGCCGCTGGGCGAGGACCGACTCCAGGGCGGAGGCGATCAGAAACGGCTCGACGCCCATGTCCACGAGCCGCGTGATCGCGCCCGGGGCGTCGTTGGTGTGCAGCGTGCTCAGGACGAGATGGCCGGTGAGCGCGGCCTGGATCGAGATCTGCGCCGTCTCGAGATCGCGTATCTCGCCGACCATGATCACGTCCGGATCCTGGCGCAGGAACGACCGCAACGCGGAGGCGAACGACAGGCCCACCTGCGAATGGATCGAGACCTGCATGATGCCCTCGATGTCGTACTCGACGGGATCCTCCGCGGTGAGCAGTTTCTGGCCGACCGTGTTCACGGTCCGCAGGCAACTGTAGAGCGTCGTCGTCTTCCCCGAGCCGGTCGGGCCGGTGACGATGAAGATGCCGTTGGGGCGATGGATCGTTTCCTGGACGGCGGCAAAGACGTCCTCCGGCATGCCGAGGTTTTCGAGGTCGAGCTGGACAACCGAGCGGTCGAGCACGCGCAGAACCACGCTTTCGCCGAACTGCGTCGGCAACGTCGATACGCGCAGATCCACGGGCCGGCCGCCGACCGTGAGCTTGATGCGGCCGTCCTGCGGCACGCGGCGCTCGGCGATGTTGAGGCTCGAGAGCACCTTGATGCGCGAGATGATGGGCAGCGCGAGGTTGATCGGCGGCGGCGCCATCTCGTAGAGCGCGCCGTCGATGCGGTAGCGGATCTTGAACTCGCCTTCGAACGGCTCGAAATGGATGTCCGAGGCCTTGTCGCGAATCGCCTGGCTCAGCACGAGGTTGACGAAGCGCACGATCGGCGCCTCGGAAGCCATCGCCTCGATGTCCTCGGCCGTGAGCTGATCCTCGGTCGTGGCCGGCACGACGTGCGCGCGGCCGAGTTCCGCGAGAAGGTTTTCGATCGACTCGTCCTCCGCGCCGTAAAGCTGCGCGATGAGCGTGTCCACGTTCTCGGGATCGGTGACGACGAGGCGCACATCGCGCCGCAGCGTGAAGGTGAGGTCGTCGACGATCTGGCTGTTGAACGGATCGCGCGCGAGGACATCGATCGAGGAATCGTCCGCGCGCAGCGGCACGACGCCGTACATGCGCGCGATGCTGCCCTCGAGCATGCCGACGACGCTTTCGTCGAAGTGGCGCGGCGGCTGGGCGAGAAACTCCCAGCCGAGGTAATCCGCGACGATTTGCAGCAGATCCTGCCGCGTGAGGATGCCTTCATCGACGACGAGACGCGCGAGCGGCTTGCCGGATTTTTGGGATTCGTCGTGGAGCGTGTGCAGCCGGTCGGGGTCGACCAGGTCGCGTTCCTTGAACAGTTCGTAGATGGCCAGGTTCTCGCTTTCGAACATCGAGCGTGGAGAAGCCTACACTCGGAAGGCGAATCGCGCGGAAGGCAACAAAGAGAACGAAGGAAAAGCCGTGGCCGGCGGCGTCAGAGACGCGTGGATGGACCCAAAGCGGCGATGAATCGCCGTTGGGGGAACTCACGACGCCGCGAACACTGCGCCGGGCGGATCAGAGCGCCTTGAGCTGGGCTCCGGCGGCGATGAGTTTTTCCCGCATGACGCTCGGGTCCTGCGACTTTTCGACCGCTTCGTCGGGAGAGATCAGATCCCGGTTGTAGAGGCTCTGGAGGTGCGCATCCAGCGTGATCATGCCGAGGCTCGCGCCGGTCTGGATGTCGGAGGTGATCCGGTAGGTCTTGTTGTCGCGGATGAGCTGCGCGATCGAGCTGGTGTTGATCATCAACTCGTAGGCGGCGATGCGGCCGCCGCCCGTTTTCTTGCACAGGGCCTGCGAAATGACGGCGACCAGCGAGGAGGCGAGCTGGGTGCGGACCATCTCCTTCATGTTGGCCGGAAACGCATCGACGATGCGATCGACGGTCTTGGCCGCGCCGTTGGTGTGGAGCGTGCCGAAGACGAGGTGGCCGGTCTCGGCCGCGCTGATCGCGGCCTCGATCGTCTCGAGGTCGCGCATCTCGCCGACGAGGATGATGTCCGGATCCTGCCGCAGCGCGCGACGGATGGCCTCGGAAAAGTTCGGCACGTCGACGCCGATCTCGCGCTGGGTGACGACGCACCGCTTGTGCTCGTGGTAATACTCGATCGGGTCCTCGATCGTGATGATGTGGCCGTCGCGGTTCTCGTTCACGTAGTTGATCATCGAGGCGAGCGTGGTGCTCTTGCCCGAGCCGGTCGGGCCGGTGACGAGAACGAGGCCGCGCGGGCGGTAGAGCAGCTCCTTCACCTTGTCGGGCAGGCCGACCTCGCGCAGGCCGAACATCTTGTTCGGGATCTGCCGCAGCACGAGCGCGCAGTTGCCCTTGGCGCGGAAGACGCTGACGCGGAACCGCGCCTTGTCTCGAAAGGCGAAGCCGAAATCCGCGCCGCCGCTCGTCTTGAGCTGCTGCTGGTAGGTGTCCGGGGTGATGGCGAGCATCAGCGCCTCGGTGTCGGCGGCCGAGAGGTCGGGACCATCCACGGGTGTCATGTCGCCGCTCACGCGCAGCGTCGGCGGCTGGCCCACGTGGATGTGGAGATCGGAGGCGTTGGCATCGACCACGAGGTCGAGCAGGTCGTTCATCTCGTATTTCATACTGGGTCCCTCTGTTCTTCCCAAGGTATCGGACGGAAACGCCTCAACTGACGTCCCCCACCGTGATGGTGACAACCTCCTCGATCGTGGTGATTCCCGCCATGACCTTGCGGATGCCGTCGTCGCGCATGGACCGCATGCCGAGTTCCCGCGCGCGGCTGCGCAGGAGATGGGCGGTGGCGGACTCGTAAATCATTCGTTGAATATCCTCCGCGATGACGAAGACCTCGAAAATGCCGATGCGCCCGCGATAGCCGGTGTTCGAGCAATAGGGGCAGCCCCGGCCGCGGGCGAAAGACGCGCCGGTGACGCGCTCCGGCTCGAGGCCGAGGGCGTGAAGCTCGCGCGGCTCGGGCGTGTAGGGCGTGCGGCAGTGCGAGCAGATGCGGCGCACGAGGCGCTGCGCCATCGTCGCGCGCAACGCGGTCGAGACCAGGAACGGCTTGATCCCCAGATCGACGAGGCGGGTGATGGCGGTCGGCGCGTCGTTCGTGTGCAGGGTGCTGAACACCATGTGGCCGGTGAGCGAGGCGTTGATCGCGATCTCTGCCGTCTCGAGGTCGCGGACCTCGCCGACCATGATCACGTTCGGCGCCTGGCGCAGCATCGCGCGCAAGGCCGAGGCGAACGTCATGCCCACATCCGGCCGGACGGGAACCTGATTGATGCCGTTGAGCTGATACTCGACCGGATCCTCGACCGTGATGATCTTGCGATCGGGGCGGTTGATGTAGTTGAGGCAGGCGTAGAGCGTGGTCGTCTTTCCGGAACCCGTCGGGCCGGTGACGAGGATGATGCCGTCGGGCAATGTCACGAGCCGCTCGAAAAGCGCCTGATCGTCGCTGAGGAAACCCAGTTCCGGAAGGCCGAGCAACAAACCCTCCTTGTCGAGGATGCGCATGACGATGCTCTCGCCGTGCGCGGTCGGCAGGCACGAGACGCGCAGGTCCACCTGCTTGCCGCCGACGGCGATCTGGATGCGCCCGTCCTGAGGCATGCGCTTTTCCGCGATGCTCATGTTGGACATGATCTTGAGACGGGAAATGATCGCGAGCTGCAGCCGCTTGGGCGGGCTCTCCACCTCGTGGAGCACGCCATCCACGCGGTAGCGCACACGGAAACGCTTCTCCAGCGGCTCGAGGTGGATGTCCGAGGCGCGGCGATTGAACGCCTCGGTGATGATCACCTGCACGAGCCGGATGATCGGCGCGTCGGTCTCGGTCGATTCTCCGCCCTGGGCCGTCTCCAGCAACGAGACGGCGTGCTCCTGCGCCGCCTCCGACGCGGGTTCGTCCGGGCTGAGTTCCTTGAGGAAACTCTGCACCGAGTCGCCGTCGCGCGCATAGTGCCGGCCGATCGCGGCCTCGATCTCGGCCTGCGAGGCGAGCACCGGCTCGACATGGCGCTGCAAGACATGCGCGAGCGCGTCGACCGTGTCCGTGTCGAGCGGATCGCTGATCGCGACGCGCAGGGCCGTGCCGCGAAGCTCCAGCGGAAACGCCCGGTAGCGCTCGGCGAGATGGCGCGGCAGCGAATCGAGCGCCGCCGGATGCGGACGATGGCGGCCGAGGTCGACCACCTCCATCGCGAACTCCTCGCCGAGCATCTCGAGCATCTGCTCACGCTGCACCGCGCCGCGCTCGACGAGCAGGTCGCTCACTTTGCGCGCGCCGACGTCGATCTCGCGCAACGCCGTCCGCACCTGCTCCACCGTCCCCGCGGACACGAGTCCCCGGTCGACCATGAGTTGAACTACGAAGTCATCCGGAGTGGACACAGCAAAAAACGCGGAAGCAGTTTCAGACGCCGGGGGGGGGAGGGAGGAAGTTCAAGTTGAAGTTCAAAGTTGAAGAGGTCCGCGGGACGAGCGCTTCAACTTGAAACTTAAACTCCCCGCAATCGCGTCAACGCGACAACGAAAGCAGGAACTCCGGGTTCGAGCGCGTCTTGCGCAGGCGCTGGATGAGCATCTCCATCGCCTCGTGCGCCGGCACGCCGAGCATGATGCGGCGCAGGCCGAAGATCTTCTGCAGCTCGTCCGGATGGTAGAGCAGCTCCTCCTTGCGGGTGCCGCTCTTCTCGAAATTGATCGCGGGAAAGATGCGCTTGTTCACGAGGTCGCGGTCGAGATGCAGCTCCATGTTTCCCGTGCCCTTGAACTCCTCGAAGATCACCTCGTCCATCCGGCTGTTCGTGTCCACCAGCGCCGTGCCCATGATCGTGAGGCTGCCGCCGCCCTCGATGTTGCGCGCCGCGCCGAAGAA
>CAZFCY010000126.1:8185-14951 GCA_964517665.1 uncultured Opitutaceae bacterium
CGAAGAAGCGCTTCGGCTTCTGCAACGCCGTGGCCTCGACGCCCCCCGACATGATCTTGCCGCTGTTGGACGCGAGCGCGTTGTAGGCGCGGGCGAGGCGCGTGATCGAGTCGAGCAGGATGACGACGTGCTCGCCCCGCTCGACGAGGCGGCGCGCCTTCTCGCCCACCATCTCGGCGGCGTGAACGTGGCTCTCGGGCGATTCATCGAAGGTCGAACTCACCACCTCGCCCTTCACGCGGCGGCGGAAATCGGTGACCTCCTCCGGACGCTCGTCGACGAGCAGCACGATCAGCTTCGCTTCGGGAAAGTTCGTCGCGACGGAGTTGGCCAGCCCCTGCAGCACGATCGTCTTGCCCGTGCGCGGCGGCGCCACGATCAGCCCGCGCTGGCCGAAACCGATGGGCGTGAGGATGTCGATGCAGCGCATGGAGACGTCCACTTTCGATGGCGCCTCGGTGCTCGGAACCTCGAGCAGGATGCGGCTGGTCGGATAGTAGGGAACGAGTTCCTCGAACGGCACCGCCTTCGCCGCCTCGTCCGGATCTCCGCCCATGACACGGCGAACCACCAGGGTGATCGGGCAGCGCTCGCCTTCCACCGCCGGCTGCGCCTGCACCTCGATTTCCATGCCGCGCTTCAGCCCGTGTTTCCGGATGTAAAGCTCCGGCACGTAGGTGCTGTCGGGAAGCAGGCGGTAGTTCGAAGCCTGGTGGACGACGAAGCCGTGGCCTTCCTCCGAGAGATCGAGGTGGCCGCGATCGAGGATCTGGCGGCGGTTCTCGAACGCCCATTTGATCAGATTCTCGATCAACTGGCCGCGGCCGGGATTGTCGACGATCGGGACCGCGCGCATGCGGCTCGCCGCGAGCAGCTCGGCATGCGTCGCCTTGGCGAGTTCGTCGAGAAAGAGCGGCTCCTCGCCCTCGGCCGCGATCTCCGCGGCTTTGGTGGCGAGTTCCTCCGCCGTGCCGAAACGCGTGGGGTCCGGCAGATCGCCGATGGCCGGCCCGTCGGAAAACGGCGCGGGTTGACGCCATTTCGGGCCACCGCCTCCTCCCCCGCCTTGTTGGAAGAACTTGTTCTTGTGCTTCTCCTTCTTGAATTTCTTGCGGAAGCCGAAACCGCCGCCGCCCTGGTCGCCGCCGTCGCGCGGGTCCCGTTCGCGCGAGCCCCCATGAAACGGCTGGCCGCCGCCGCCATGCTGGGGCCGGCGATCCTCGCGAAACACCTGCTGGGCTTCGCCGCCGCGCCGGCCTTCGTCGCGCTCCTGGCCCGCGTCGGCGGGACGCGCCTCCTGGGGGCGGTCGTCATTGCGGCGTTCCTCGCGTTGGGCCGCCGGGGCGGGTTTGGGATCGGGATCGGGCTCCCGCTCCGAACGCTCGGCCGGCGCGGCCGTGGCCGGCCGTGGGGAAGGTTTTTCTTCGGAACGCGGCCCGGCCGGCCGCGCCGATTCCCGGGCCGGCGCCTCGTCGCGCGCGGGCGGCGGCGTGTCGCTTTCCATCGGGGAAGCTTCCAGGGGAAGATCGGCCTGCTTGCCGGCTCCCGCGCTGCTTTTGGAGCGGGGGGCGCGCTTGGCGCGCGGCGCGGTGGAGGCGCGCCTCACCCGCTTCTTCGCGGGTTTCGTCTCAGCGGCCGCAGACTCGGACGCGTTTCCAGAAGTGTCTTCTGACATGAATGCCGTGGGTTGGATTAAAGGGTGTCGCCCGAAACGGGATGCGGGGGCGGCGGTCGATCAGACGGAAGGGCGCTTGAGGTAAGTGGATGCCAACCGGGTCACCTGGTCCTGAAGAAATGCCAGGCTGCCATTGTTCGTAATGACAAAATCAGCCCGCTCGATCTTTTGAGCCAAGGGAAGCTGCCGCGCGATGCGCTGCGATGCTTCCTGCGGCGACAGCCCGCGATTCGCGAGCCGCTGCGCCTGAACTTGCGCATCAGACGCCACGCAAAGAGTGAAATCAACCTCTTTCTCCAGCCCCTTTTCGAAGAGCAACGGGATCTCGACCACCCAGTGATCGGGCGGCTGGACCGCGCTGGCAGCCTTCCATCGCCGCCGCACCCGGGGATGCAGGATCGCTTCGAGATCGCTCAACGCCGCCGGATCCGGGAAGACGATCGCCGCGAGCTTCCGCCGGTCCACCGCCCCGTCCGCCGCGAAGACTTCGGAGCCGAAGCGGCGGCGAATCTCGTCCCGCGTGGCGAGGTCGCCGCCCAGGAGTTCGCGCACGATCGCATCCGAATCGATCCGCCCCCAGCCGAGCGCGCCAAGCATGGCCCCGACGGTCGATTTCCCACAGCCGATCCCGCCTGTGAGGCCGACTACCATGAGATGGACGCGCCCGGAGGCGCGCCGCGCGAGCGAAGGGAGGGCAACTCTCGATGCACGCGATCGTCCTACAGAACGAAAGCAGGAATGCAGAATGAAAAATAATGAAACTGCGCACACCACGCCGCCGGGCCCCGGCTTCACCCCGCATTCATGATTCTTCCTTCTCCTTCCGCTCCTTGACACATGAAGAACCTGCAAATTGGATCGCGCGTCGTTTGCGTAAATATGCTCGCCACCGTTTTTTCTGCCGCGCTTCAGGGAATCGAAGCGGTTCCCGTGCAGGTGGAGGTGAACACCGGTGAGAGCGGCGATCCGAAGCTCATCCTCGTCGGACTCCCCGATGCGGCGGTCAAGGAATCCGACGACCGCGTTTTCTCCGCCCTGGCGAACAGCGGGTTTCGTCCGCCCACGACACGCACGACGATCAACCTCGCGCCCGGCGACCTCCGCAAGGAAGGCCCGATCTACGATCTGCCGATCGCCCTCGGCATCCTCGCCGCCTCGCAGCGGCTGATCCACCCGGAGCAGCTCGAGAGTTACCTCATCGCCGGGGAACTCAGCCTCTCCGGCGCGACCCGGCCCGTGCGCGGCGCCCTCGCGATGGCGATGCTGGCCCGCAATCTCGGCAAGAAAGGCATCCTGCTCCCGCCCGCTTCCGCCGTGGAGGCGTCCCTCGTCGGCGGATTTCCGGTTTACGCCGTCCGGTCGATCGACGAAGCGGTCGCCTTCCTCGACGGCCGGCGTGAGATCGCGGCCTCGACCCCGGTCGCGAATCCACACAGCCACCGCTCCACCGACGACTTCGCCGAGATCAAGGGCCAGGCCGCGTTGCGCCGTTCCGTGGAAGTGGCGGTCGCCGGAAACCACAATCTCATCATGGTCGGCCCTCCGGGCTCGGGAAAGTCGATGATCGCGAAGCGGATCCCCTCGATCATGCCGACGCCATCGCTCGACGAGTTCATCGAGATCCTGACCATCCACTCGGCCGCCGGCCGCACGCTCCACGGGGAGATTGCGCACCTCACCCGCCCCTATCGCGCGCCGCACCACACGATCAGCGACGTCGGCCTCCTCGGCGGCGGCGCGATCCCGGGCCCGGGCGAAATCAGTCTCGCCCACCAGGGCGTGCTCTTTCTCGACGAACTCCCGGAATTCAAGCGCTCCGCCCTCGAGGTCATGCGGCAGCCGCTCGAGGACGGATGCGTCTCCATCGCGCGCAGCGCCGGCAAGGTCACGCTTCCCTGCGCGGTCATGCTCGTCGCCGCGATGAACCCCTGCCCCTGCGGATACCTCGGCGATTCCCGGCGCGAGTGCCGGTGCTCGCCCATGCAGATCCAGCGTTACCGCGCCCGGATCAGCGGGCCGTTGCTCGACCGCATCGACATCCACATCGAGGCGCCCGCGCTCGGCATCGACGAGCTGCGCTCGGAGAAACCGGGTGAAAGCTCCGCGGCCATCCGCGAGCGCGTCGAGCGCGCGAGAGAGCTCCAGCACCAGCGCTTCGCGGACACGCCCACGCGGTCGAACGCCCGCATGTCGCACGCGCAAATCCGCGCCCACTGCGTCGTGGACAAGGCCATGGGCGACATGCTCCAGCACGCGATGGAACAACTCGCGCTCTCCGCCCGCGCCTACGATCGCATCCTCAAAGTCGCCCGCACCATCGCCGATCTCGCCGCCTCCGAACGCATCGCCGCCCCCCACCTGATGGAAGCGATCCAATACCGCAGCCTCGACCGGAACATCTTCTACTGAGGCGGTCGCCCCTCAGGAGATCATGAAGCGCACCGCGACACCCGAAAGCCAAATTTCTGTAACGTACGCGACAGAATCGTGGCTTCGAGCCTCGCTGAAACCGTGCCCGTCCCGTGCAAGCCGGTTGCCAAACTTCGTATGCAGCCCAAGTCAAATCAACCAACGCAGGCCAGGCCTTGGCGACCGAGAGCCTGGCGAATGATGAAATCGACGATCATTCCAATGCACGCGTGACTCCTGAACCCACCCGCAGACCGATCCAGGCGCGGAACACGACATGGGCAGCGGCCCTTGCCGGCTGGCTGGTCCGGCGCGGCATCCGGCCGAATACGATATCGCTGTTCAGCGTGGTCTTCGCGGCCCTTGCGGGAGCCGCGTTCGCTTTCACCCCACGCGTGAGTCCGTCAGCGGCCGCGACGCTCTTTGTCGTGGGGGCGATCGGCGCGCAGCTCCGGCTGTTGTGCAACTTGTTCGACGGCATGGTCGCGATTGAAGGAGGCCGTCGCACCAAGTCAGGCGAGGTGTTCAACGAGCTGCCGGACCGGTTCGCCGACTTGTTCATTCTCGTGGGATGCGGTTACGCGGCCGACGCGGTGACGGGAGGAGTGGCGCTCGGCTGGCTTGCGGGCTCCCTGGCCGTAGTGACCGCCTATGCGCGCGCGATGGGCGCAGCGGCCGGCCTCGGGCAGTGTTTTCTCGGTCCGATGGCGAAGCAGCATCGCATGGCGATCGTGACCGTCGCCGCGCTCGCCGCCGCTGGCGCGGAGTTCATGGGATGGGCGGCGAAACTGATGGCGATCGCGCTCGCGTTGATCGCCCTCGGCGCGCTGGTCACGATCATTCGCCGCACCACCTGGGTCGTTCGCGGACTCGAAGCGCGATGACCCGGCTCGCGCTCATTGCCCTGACGCGCCTGTTCACCGGAGCCCGCGCGCGCTGGCACGAAGCGCCTTCCGAGGGCGAGCCGGTGATCTATTTCGCGAATCACACGAGCCATCTCGACGCGGTGGTGGTGTGGTCGGCGCTCCCACCCCGCCTGCGCTCCAGGGCGCGGCCGGTGGGCGCAATCGACTATTGGATGACAGGCAGCGTGCGGCGGCGCCTCGCCTGCCGCCTGCTCAACGCCGTGCTCATCGAACGAAAAAAAGTGAACGCGCAAAACAATCCGCTCCAACCCATGCTCGCCGCGCTCGACGAGGGCAGCTCGCTCATCGTTTTCCCCGAAGGCACGCGCACGGTCGGCGAAGTTCCCGCCCCGTTCAAGAGCGGGATCTATCACCTCGCGAAAGCGCGCCCGCAGTTGCGGTTGCGGCCCGTGCTCCTCGACAATCTCAATCGTGTGCTGCCCAAGGGAGAATTCCTTCCCGTGCCGATGATCAGCAACGTCACTGTCGGCCCGGCGCTGCGTTTCGGCGCGGGGGAGGATCGCGACACCTTTCTGGCCCGCGCTCATCGCGCATTGTGCGCGTTGCGAACCGTGGTCTGAAACATGCGACCCGACCGCGAACTCCTCTGGCTGGGCGCCGGCGTGCTGGCCCTCCTCGTTCTCGCTTCCCTGATCGGAGCGTGGCTCGCGGCGCGGGTTCGCTCGGAGGCCAGCCGCGCCACCGTCGCCAATCTGAACGCCCGCACGCGGGCCTGGTGGGTGATGGCGGCGGTGTTCGGCGCCGCGCTGGCGGCCGGCCGTCCCGGCGTCGTGCTGCTGTTCGCGGTCGTCTCGTTCCTCGCGTTCCGCGAGTTCATCACGCTCACGCCTACGCGCCGCGGCGATCATCGCGCGCTCTTCTGGGCGTTTTTCGTGATCGCGCCGGCGCAATACTGGCTGGTCGCTCGCGACTGGCACGGAATGTTCACCATTTTCATCCCCGTTTACGCGTTTCTTTTCCTGCCCCTGCGGATCGCCCTGGCTGGCGACTGCGAACGCTTCCTCGAACGCGCCGCCAAACTCCAATGGGGACTGATGGCATGCATTTACTGCCTGAGCCATGCCGCCGCGCTGTTCTCGCTCCGGATACCCGGCTACGAAGGGGAGAACGCCAAACTGGTCGTGTTTCTCGTCGCGGTGGCGCAACTCAGCGACGTGTTGCAATATTGCTGGGGAAAGACGCTGGGGCGCCATCGCATCGCCCCCGCCGTCAGCCCGGGAAAGACTTGGGAAGGCTTCATCGGTGGCATACTTTCGGCGTCGTGCCTGGGGGCCGCGCTCTGGTGGGCCACGCCGTTTTCACCCTGGCAGGCAGGGCTGATCGCGCTCGCCATCGCCCTCGCGGGCTTTGCCGGCGGGCTCGTCATGTCGGCGATCAAACGTGATCGCGGCGTGAAGGACTTCGGCGCGTTGATCGAGGGTCACGGCGGAGTGCTGGACCGCGTGGACTCGCTGTGCTTCTCCGCGCCGGTTTTCTTTCACCTCGCGCGCTTTTTCTACGCCTCCTGATTCAGTCGGCGGCACCGAAAAAAATATCCGCATGAAGGACACCTTCGATTTGCCCAGGCTCTTCCGTCACTTCGTCCTATGAACATCGCCGTCGTTGGCGGCACAGGTTTTATCGGAGGCCGGGTCACTGCCCGACTGGCCGGATTCGGGAGGGACGCCCGAGCCACCGCTTCCCCTACATCCCGGGAAATCCTTGTCGCCGTTTTCCGGAGTTTACCCTGAAGGGAAAGCGGCCATGCTCGCAATCA
>CAZFCY010000127.1:0-14625 GCA_964517665.1 uncultured Opitutaceae bacterium
GACCGGAATGCAGGTGGGATGGATCTGCGTGTAGCAGGGGTTGGCAAAACCGGCGCCGCGCTTGTAGGCGCGCCAGATCGCGGTCGCATTCGACTGCCGGGCGTAGGTGGAGAGGTTGAACACATTGCCGTAGCCGCCGGTCGCGAGGACGACCGTGTCCGCCGCGTGCCGGGTGATGGCGCCGGTGCGGAGGTCGCGCACGATGATGCCCTTGGCGTGGCCGTCGATGATCACGATATCCAGCACCTCGGCGTGCGTGTGCATCGTCACACGGCCCGCGCCGATCTCCTTGGAGAGCGCGGAGTAGGCGCCGAGGAGCAACTGCTGGCCGGTCTGGCCGCGCGCGTAGAACGTGCGGGAAACCTGGGCGCCGCCGAAGGAGCGATTGGCGAGCAGGCCGCCGTATTCGCGCGCGAAGGGCACGCCCTGCGCCACGCAGTGGTCGATGATCTTCACGCTGACCTCGGCCAGCCGGTGCACGTTGGCCTCGCGCGAGCGGAAGTCGCCGCCCTTGATCGTGTCGTAGAAAAGGCGCCAGGCGCTGTCGCCGTCGTTTTGATAATTCTTCGCGGCGTTGATTCCGCCCTGGGCCGCGATCGAATGCGCGCGCCGCGGGCTGTCGTGATAGACGAAACAGCTCACCTTGTAGCCGAGTTCGGCGAGCGTGGCCGCGGCGGAGCCGCCCGCAAGCCCGGCGCCGACGACGATCACCTCGAACTTCCGCTTGTTGTTCGGGGCGACGAGCTTGCTGTCGGCGATATAGCGCGTCCACTTCTGCGAGAGCGGGCCGGATGGAATCTTGGCGTCCAGTTTCATGATGCGGAGCGGCTGGGGCGGTTACGGCAGGATCGACGCGTGAGCCGCGAGCGAGGCGGCGGCCGGGGGCTCCACCCAACCCGACAAAATCGCGGCCGGGATGGTGAGGTTGCCGAGGAAATAAAGCAGGCAGAAGGCGCGCGTCACGATGCGAAGGCAGCGCGTCCAGCGCGCGGTCTTGAGCCCAAGGGTCTGAAACATGCTCTCGAAGCCGTGCCACAAGTGAAACGCGAGCAAACCGACGGCGATGATGTAGAAGGCCGAGACGATCGGGCTCTGGAAGCCCCGCACGACCATCGTGTAAACATCGTGCACTTCGGTCCCGGCCGGGACCATGAGGAAACCGAAGAGATGGAAGTCCTCGCGCATCGTGTATTCCGGCAGGCGCGTCTTGAAGTTGTCCCCCTGAAAGAAATCTCCGCCCAACCCGATGGTGAACTGGGCGAGGTGATAGAGGATGAAAAACAGGACCACCAATCCCGTGATCCGCATCGTGCGCGAAGCGAAGGTCGCCTGGATGGTGTGCCGGAACTCGTAGCCCGATTGACGCGCCTTGCGATTCTCGAGCGTGAGGACGACGGCGGCCCAGATGTGGAGAACGACCGCGACGAGCAGCACGATGCGCACGATCCACAACACCGGGCCGAGGCCCTGAAGGAAATGCGCGTAACCGTTGATCTCGTCCGGCGCGCCGAAGATGTGAAGGTTGCCGATGAGATGAGCGGTCACATAGCCGACGAGAATCAGGCCGGTGACAGCCATGAGAATCTTCCGGCCGATGGATGAGGTGAAGAGCGCGGCAGCCAGGTTCATGGACTTGGACAAGGAGTGTTCCGCCCGAAACATGCGGCGCCGGAAAGTGTCGCCGCCAGCGGGCGTGACAGAGAAAAAAAACCCGCCGCCGCGGTCAAAAGGAAAGCTTTCTTATAAGGCTTTCTTGGCCCGGCGAAACCCCTGCTACTGAATGGGCGTCGCGCGGCGGCCGCTCAAGCCGGCGCCAACGGCTTCAAGAGCGCGAACTTGCCGCTCGCGGCCGGAGCGAGCAGCCGGCGCCGATACATGACCACGCGCGCGCCGTCACCCAGCACGGCCGCGATGCGGTCGGCCACTTCGGCCGGCGCCGATTGATCGGCAACGTACTCGAAATTCCAACGCTCCTTCGAAACCTGCCGCAGGCAGTAATGCCAGAACGGAAAATCCGCGGGCAGCGCGCGATCGATGTCGAGCGTGGTCAGGAGCGTCCCGTCCGCGCGAAATGCGAGATCGCGCTCCCGCCCCAGAACGCGAAACCCCGTCTCGGCGCGCAGGACGGCATCGCCTGAAAGATAGCGCAGGAGCGGCATCGCCTGCCGGCCGCGCGTCGTGACGATGACGCGATGGACATCGGGAAGCTCCGCGCGGATCTGCTCGAGTTCGACAAAGGCGTTTCCCTCGATGACGCGAGAGTTGTCCTTGAACGCGTCCCCGACAAAAAGATAACCCGCCTCGGTGGAGCCGTAGAGGTCCACCTGCGGCACGCCGAAGACGGCGTCCAACCGCCGGCTGTGCACGAGGCTGGCCTTGCCGTAGGTAAGAATGAGCGCCTTCAGGCTCGGCGTCTTCACTTCGCGCCGCTGCACAGCCCGCGCCAGCAGGGACAGATAGACCGGCTCGCCCTCGATGATCTGCGGCTTCGTCGCGACGATCTCGTTCACGATCCGGTCCCATTCCACTTCGGTGAAACAAAACGGATCGCTGGAAAGATTCAGGTAGAGCGTGCCGTCGAACCAGCGGTTCGGAAACGGGAAATCCTCGTAGGGGCACAGGTTGCTCGAGCAGTTGACCGGCGCGAGCACGGCCTTGCGATACGGCTCGCGGATGATCGCGGCGAGAACCGGATGCGCCTCATAAGCGCGCCGCGTCTGTTCGTTCCACCAGCCCTGCTCCATGATGACCGTCATGGGCGCGGTCGTCGTGCCGGAGGTCGTCTCGCGTTCGAAGAGATCGGCATGGATCTTCCGGTCCACCTCCTCGCAATCGTCGAAAAACGCGCAGTGCCCCTCCTCCACGATGTCCTGCTTGGTCAGAACCGGAATCTCGTCGTAACACGCCCAACGCAACGGCTCGGGATGGATCGGCCGCCGCCGCGCGTACAAGGGGCTGCGGTCGTAAATCGCGCGCACCTCGGCGTCGAGTTCCGACGGGATGGGCGCGTCGGCGGTGGCGGTGAGCGTCAGGTTGTCGTTGGCGAATTGCTTGGGCACGCGGCAAAAAAAGGTTCGGGCGGGAAAAAGGCTGGATGCGGCAAGAAACGTCCGGCCCGGGCGCTGTCAACTGGCGCGGCCGGCCGCGCGCCACTCCAATTCGAAAAGAAGAAGCGCGTTGAACGCCAGCGCGTGCGTGATCGCCCCGGAATGGACGAGTTTGAAAACGGCTTCGGCCGGCAGGACCGAGACTTCAATCTCTTCGTGCTCGTCCCAACCGAGCGGACCGCCCGCCTGGACGCCCTCGATGCAGACGAGGTGACAGCGGTTGTTCTGGATCGCGGGATTGGGATGGACCCGGCCGAGCACGCGCGCCACGCCCCCCGAATAACCCGTCTCCTCCAGAAGCTCGCGCCGGGCGGCGGCAACCGGATCCTCGCCCGGATCCATCACGCCGCCGGGAACCTCGAGCGAAGGCGCTTCCGTCCCGTAACGGTATTGATTGACGAGGACGAGTTCACCCGAGGCGGTCACAGCCACGACGTTCACCCAATCCGGCGCGTCCAGGACAAAGAACGGCGCGGTCGTGCCGCGAACCGGATGGCGACAGATCTTCCGGTTGACGCGAAACACGCGACAATCCGCCACCTGCTCGACCGACAACGTCTCCCAGCGCGGGAGTTCCCCCCTGTGCGCCGGGGACGGAGAAACGTCCTCCGGCTCCGCTGGCATTTTCATTCTCGAACCGGCTCGCGCGCCTCTTGTCGGCGGCGGTTACTGGTCTTTCTTCGGAATGTAGATCTTCTGGCCGGGGCGAAGCTTGCGGGGATCGAGCCCGGGGTTCACCGCCTGAATCTCCAGGTAGGATATCCCGAACTCCCGGCCGATGGTCGAAAGCGTGTCGCCGCTTTTGATCACGTAGGTGCCATCCTCGGCGAGCGTGCCCGGCGCGGCCCCGCCGCCGCCGCTCGCGGGCGCGGCGCTCGCCGCGGACGCTGAGCTGGAGGACGATCGCACCGGACCAGCCGAGAGACGGTCCGTGATCGCCTGGGCATCGGAAGTGAGCTTGTTCACCGAGGTGCGGAGCGAGGCGAGTTCCGTGCTGACCTGATCGAAAGCGCGCTGGGTGTCGGTCTGCAGACCCGTCACCCGCGTCGTCGCCTTGGACGCGTCCTCCGAGGCTTTCCTCGCATTGCCCTCCGCCGTGTCCATCCGCACCGTCAGACCCTTGATGTCCGACGCGCCAATCTGGTTGGAAAGTTTGTTGATCCGGGTGAGGGCGAGTATCCCGACAGCGAGCGCGATCACTGCAACGATGGCGACGGCAAAGACGAGATAGGAACCGTTCTTGGATGAAGGCGTATCCATGGAAAAAAGAAAATCGAGGGACGGGTTAGAGTTTTAACGACATGATAGCAAGGCGGATTAAACCCCTGCCCCTCCGCGAGAAACAAAACGTCCGGCCGACCGCGCCCGCGGAAGAAAGCGTTGACAGTCCAACCTCCCCTCCCTTCGCCTCACGCCTCGCACGAAATCGGGGCGTAGCTTAGCCTGGTAGAGCGCCTGCTTTGGGAGCAGGAGGTCGTCAGTTCGAATCTGACCGCCCCGACCATCCATGAGGACAACGACCATGGATGCGCCCTGGCGATCGCCGGAATCGTGCTCACCCGTCTCGCCGTGACCCGGCACGAGCGGAGGCGGATCGCGCATCAGACTTGCCGCAAGCGACCTTCGGTCCGCGCAAAAACGGAAAACAAAAAACCGGCCCGGAAGGTGTCCCTTCCACGCCGGCTCAGTTTTCAGTGTGCCGCGCGAGAAGATCACCGCGGTCCTGAGACATGCGACGCCCGGCAACCGACGCGGAACCAAGGGCATCATGTGCGGAGCGTGCCCACGCGAGGACGCCTATGATGCGAGGCTTCGGTTCAGAGCTTTAATCCACAACCACTCGACCGCGGAAGGCTTGCGCATGAAGACCCATGTCTATCTCTCGCTGATTCCCGAGGCGCTGATCGCCTCGAATCTCGCGCCGGAGGAGTTCGGCGTCTATATATCGACGGGCTCGAAGAAACGCGCCCGCGGTCAGGCGATTTTCTTCGAGGTCGATCCGGATTTTTCGAGCGACTACCTGCCGCTGGCCGAGATCGAGGCGCGAATCGCGCCGCGCCAGGCCGGTGTGCCGCGGCACTCGTGTTATCTGAGCATATATCGGGTGCTGGAGCACGTGCCCGTCTCGCAACTCGGACGGCTGCATCTCGTCACTGAAGATGGCCGCGTGCTCGCGCTCGAGCGCGGTTTGTCCGCGCCGGAGCCGGAACGCAGCTATCATCTCTATCAGGAATTCTGCCCGGTCGCGCCGCGCGTCGCCAGCGTGCTCGGGCCGCTCGAGTTCTGCCGTCGCATCACGGACCGCTCCGAGCCGGTGTCGGTCGATCGGATCGTCTTTGCGGACCTGAAGCTGGAGGCGCTGGCCCACGATCCGGACGCGCGGGATGTAAACAACCTTCCCTATTTCAACATCGAGCACCTGCGCGACTGCCTGCGCGAACTCGGCGCCAAGAGCGGCAAGCCGACCAAGACCGTCATCCGCCACCTGCCTGGCGACGTGCTCTTCCGCACCATCCGCAAGGGCTTCTACGTCGGCGACCGGGAGGAGTTCGCCTTTTACCCGATGCCGACGCGCGAGGCGCTCGAGTCCGAGCACTTCCTCTGGTGGCGCTCGGCCCTCTCCTCTTTCGGCGGCTGAGCCGTCCACGACCCAGGCGCAATCCGGTCCCGGCTCTCACTTTCAATCACACCTCACATGAACATGCCCATTTTCTGGCTCGTGCCTGCCGGCTCGGTGGCGGCGCTCGTGTTTGCCTGGCTCTTCTATGCCCAGATGAAGCGCCAGCCGGCGGGAAACGAGACGATGCAGCGCATCGCCTCCCATGTCCGGCGCGGGGCCATGGCGTATCTGAAACAGCAATACAAGGTCGTCGGCATCTTCTTTCTCGCGATCTTCGCCGCCTTCGTCGTGCTCGCCTACGGGTTCAACCTGCAGAACAAGTGGGTGCCGTTCGCCTTCATCACCGGCGGCTTCTTCTCGGGCCTGGCCGGTTTCTTCGGCATGAAGACGGCGACCTACGCCGCCTCCCGTGTCGCGCAGGCCGCCAGCCACTCCCTCGATGCCGGGCTGAAGCTCGCCTTCCGCAGCGGCGCCGTCATGGGCCTGGTCGTTGTCGGCCTCGCGCTGCTCGACATCGCGGTCTGGTTTTGGGTGCTCACTTACTTCATCGACGACGCCGGGCCGGAGAAACTGATCATCGTGACGACGACGATGCTTACCTTCGGCATGGGCGCTTCGCTACAAGCGCTCTTCGCGCGCGTCGGCGGCGGTATTTTCACCAAGGCGGCCGATGTCGGCGCCGACCTCGTCGGCAAGATCGAGGCCGGCATCCCCGAGGACGATCCGCGCAACCCCGCCACCATCGCGGACAATGTCGGTGACAACGTCGGCGACGTCGCCGGCATGGGCGCCGATCTCTACGAATCCTATTGCGGCTCCATCCTCGCCACGGCCGCGCTCGGCGCCGCCGCCTTCACCGGCAGCGAGGCCATGCAATTCAAGGCGGTGATCGCGCCCATGCTGATCGCCGCCATCGGCACGATCTTTTCCATCCTCGGCGTTTACGTCGTGCGCACGAAACCGGGCGCGACCCAGGGCCAGCTCATGGCTTCGCTCAACCGCGCCATCAACTTCAGCTCGATCCTCATCGTGATCGGCTCGTTCATCGGATTGAAACTGCTCGGCCTCGAGAACCACGTCGGCGTCTGGGGCTCGATCGTCACGGGCCTCGTGACCGGCATCGTGATCGGCAAGACCACGGAATACTTCACGTCGCACGAGTTCACGCCGACGCGTCGCATCGCCGAATCGGCCAAAACCGGCCCGGCCACGGTGATCATCTCGGGCATGGGTGTCGGTTTCAACTCGACCGTCGTCCCGGTGCTCGCCGTCTCGATCGGCACCACGCTCGCCTTCGCCTGTTCGGCCGGCGGTTTCGCCTTCGATGCCGCTTCGCTCGGCGCCGGTCTCTACGGCATCGGCATCGCCGCCGTGGGCATGCTCTCGACCCTCGGTTTGACGCTCGCGACCGACGCCTACGGCCCGATCGCCGACAACGCCGGCGGCAACGCCGAGATGAGCCATCTCGGACCCGAGGTGCGCGCGCGGACAGACGCGTTGGATGCGCTCGGCAACACGACCGCCGCCACCGGCAAGGGCTTCGCCATCGGTTCCGCCGCGCTCACCGCCCTCGCGTTGCTCGCCTCCTACATCGAGGAGTTGAAGATCGGCATCGTCCATCACCTCGAGAAGGGTTCGCCCTTCCTTTTCCCCAACGGCGTGGAATTCACCGCCGTGTCGCAGGTGCGCGAGCTGAGCATGGTCGAGTTCATGGACTACTTTTATGTGAACCTGATGAACCCGAAGGTGCTCATCGGGCTGTTCATCGGCGCGATGATGGCGTTTCTTTTCTGCGGGTTGACGATGAACGCCGTCGGCCGCGCCGCGCAAAAGATGGTCGAGGAAGTGCGCCGCCAGTTTCGCGAGATCGCCGGCATCATGGAAGGCAAGGCCGAGCCCGATTACGCGCGCTGCGTCGAGATTTCCACCGTCGGCGCGCAGCGCGAGATGATCCTGCCGTCCGCCCTCGCCGTGCTCGTCCCCATCGTGGTCGGCCTGATCATCGGTGTTCCCGGCGTCTTCGGCCTGCTCGCCGGAGGACTCGCCGCGGGCTTCGTCCTCGCGGTCTTCATGGCGAACTCCGGCGGCGCGTGGGACAACGCGAAAAAATACATCGAGGAAGGCCACCACGGCGGCAAGGGCTCCTCGGCCCACAGGGCCACCGTGATCGGCGACACCGTGGGCGATCCGTTCAAGGACACTTCCGGCCCGAGCCTGAACATCCTGATCAAGCTCATGAGCATGGTCTCGATCGTCACCGCGGGCGTGAACATCGCCTTCACGCTTTTCTAAACACCGGCCTCATCCACGCCAGCCCGCCTCGAGGCCGGCGTGGTTTGGACGGACGCCTCGCGGTCATCGGCCGCAGCACTTCTTGAATTTCTTTCCGCTGCCGCACGGACAGGGATCGTTGCGGCCCGCCTTGGGAGCGGCGCGCGCAACGGGATCGGTCCGCGCGGGCTCGAGGGGTTGTCCAAGCTCGAAACGAACCTCGTCCAGCTCCGGCATGCCGGACGTCTCGCGGAGCTGGCGTCCTGTTCCGGAGAATGAATCCGGCCTGCGCGGATGTTCTCGGGACGACGCAAGGCCAAGCTCGATCCGCACATCGTCCCAATCTCCAGCGATATCAAGGTCGACCTTGTCGCTCTCGAAAGCCTGCTCCATCACCGCCGCCGCCTCGACCGCCCTCAATTCGAGCAGGGCGTCCACGAGGAAACCGTTCAGCCCGGGCGATTGCGCAACGAAGTCGGCGAGCTGCCGGCACAAGTGGCCGATGCACTCCGTTCGCAGTTCCGGATGTCTCTTGCCCACGAACCCGAGCGTGGTCGCGGCCGTCATCCGCGCCTCCTCGACGCGAGCGGATTCCGTCAGCAGTCCGGCGAGCGCCGGGATGCAAGCCGGGCCGATCGCGGCCAGCGCATGCGGGAGATCGCTCAAGAGCCAGTCGTCTTCGAGATCCCCCGATCGCGCCAGCAACTCGACCAGCGGCTCGATAGCCTCGACCGCGCGCAACTCGCCCAGCGCGCGCCAGGCGTGGACCGGCGCCCAGACGGCCGGGCTTTCCCCGGGGGCCGTGTGCAGCGCGTCGTCGCCCGCCATCCGGATCAGCTCCGGAATGTCCGCGCCGGTTATCCCAAGGGCCGCGTAGCTCCGGGTGTTCTTTTTCGAGGACGGTTCGCCAAGCGTGAGCAGTTGATCGACGGGCGGCGCGTAAACCATGGCGCATGATCCAACGCCGCGCTCGCGTTTGGCAATTCTCGCGCGCGCCGCGCCGGTGATTCGCGCGCAAGTTGGGCGTGAGCGCGCTGAAGGGAGCCCGGCTCTCACAGCGGCTCCGTTCCTTCGCTGAGGATCGCGAGGTAGTCTTTGTAGGCGAAAACCCGGTTGCGCGCGCCGCCGGTCTTTTCCTCCACGATGCCGAGATCGATCAGTCGGCTGAACGCGGAATTGACGGTCGCGAAGGTCGGCGCGTCCGGCATGCTGGCGATCGCGCGCTTGACCGAGAGCATGGGCTGGCGCTGCAGCAACTCGTGTATTCGGGAGGTGGATACACCGGCGGCGCCGAGCGCCGCGATCCTCCGCTGGTTCTCCTGAAAGAGCCGGATGACCCGCCGGGCCGTGGTCGCGGCCTGATCGGCGGTCGTTGCCACGCCCTCGAAGAAAAACGCCAGCCATTCCTCCCAGGCTCCTTCGTCGCGCATGCGTTGAAGAAGCTCGTAATAACGCCCGCGGTTCTGTTTCAAAAAGAGGCTCAGGTAGAGCAATGGTTGCTGCAACACGCTCTCGTGGCAGAGCAGAAATGTGATGAGCAGGCGTCCGATGCGGCCGTTGCCATCGAGGAATGGATGGATCGTTTCGAACTGTGCGTGCGCGAGCGCCGCCTTGAGCAGCGGCGAGGCCGTGGACGGCCCGGCGTGCAGGAACTTTTCCAAGGCGCCCATGCACTCCGGCACGAGATCGGGCGGAGGAGGAATAAATCGCGCGTTTCCGGGCCGGGTTCCGCCAATCCAGTTCTGCGAAGTCCGAAACTCGCCCGGCCGCTTTTCGCTGCCGCGGCCCTTCGCGAGGAGGATGCCGTGGATCTCCCGAATCAACCGAAGCGAAAGCGGAAAGCCCTCGCGGAGACGACGAAGCCCGTGCTCCATCGCGGCCACGTAGTTGGAAACTTCCAGCACATCGTCGTTCGGCACGCCGGGGCTGTCCTCGTTTTCAAACAACAGGAGCTCCGACAGGGACAACTGCGTTCCCTCGATCTGAGACGAGAGCAAGGCCTCCTTGCGTATGTAGGTGTAGAGAAACTGGCTGACGTCGGGAAGCAACGTGGTGAGGCCATCCAGACGCCCAACCGAAAGCATCGCCTGCTGGGAAAGCGTTTGCAGCGCGGCATCCCAGCCGAGCGGTGGATCCGGAGGCAGCGGATCAGGCACGAACGCCCGGACCGTCTCGCCGACGTAGGTCGTCGGCAGATAGTAACCCGAAAGGCCGCGCATGAGGCCGGTATTTCAACCGGCTCGCACAATGCCAAGCCTTATTTCAGAAAGCAGCCGCTTTTTGAAATAAAGGGGCGCTCTCTTAAAGCGGGCTAAAATAGCGCCGTGCTCTGGCCGGCCTGTCGTCTCGCCAGAAACTGCGCCTCGCCCGCTTTGCCAGTACCGCCGTCGGGAATGACGATATACGAGCGTAGCGACATCAGACATGGACACGAATGAACAACCTGCCGTCAGGCGTCGCATGAAGAAGTCGCGAAAGAGCGAGCCAAGGAGATTGTCGGTCAGCGCCTGATCTTCCCTCCCAAAATTAGCGGTCGATTCGCGTCCATCGGCGGTTCTTCCGCATGGGCACGGTTCAATCCAGCTTCTCGTCCAGCAGCGCGAACAACTGTTCTTCCGTGATCCGCTCCTGCTGGAGCGTGTCGCGGTCGCGGATCGTGAAGGCGCCGTCTTTCTCCACCGTGTCGAAGTCGATCGTCACGCACCACGGCGTGCCGATTTCGTCCTGACGGCGGTAGCGTCGGCCGATCGCGCCGGACTCGTCGTAGAAGACGTTGTGCTTCCGCTTGAGCTTCTTGTAGAGTTCGCGCGCGCGCTCGACGAGCGGCGGCTTGTTCTTCAAGAGCGGGAAAACACCGACCTTGTAGGGCGCGATCCGCGGGTGAAAACGCAGCACGCTGCGCTTCTCGCCTTCGACCTCGTCCTCGTAGTAGGCCGCGCAAAGCACGGCGAGGAGGATGCGATCGACGCCCACGGCCGGCTCGATCACGTGCGGCACGAACTTCGATTTCGTCGCCTCGTCGAAGATCTCGAGCGGCTTGCCGGAGTGTTTCGCGTGCTGCTTGAGATCGTAATCGCTGCGCGCGGCGATGCCCCAGAGTTCCTGCACGCCGAACGGATATTTGAACATGATGTCCACCGTGCGGCGCGAATAGAACGAGAGCTTCTCCTTCGGATGCTCAAAGAGCGAAAGCTGCTCGCGCGGGATGCCGATCGAAACGAGCCACTCCTGACACCACGTCAGCCACTCCTCGTGGCACGCAAACCAGTCCGCGTCGGGATGGATGAAGTATTCCATCTCCATCTGCTCGAACTCGCGGGAGCGGAAGATGTAGTTGCGCGGCGTGATCTCGTTTCGAAACGACTTGCCGATCTGCGCGATGCCGAAGGGCAGCTTGACGCGCCCGGTGTCCACGACGTTCTTGAAATCGACGAACATGCCCTGCGCCGTCTCGGGCCGCAGGTAGGCGACGGAACTCTCGTCGCGCAACGCGCCCACGTGCGTCTCGAACATGAGGTTGAACGCGCGCGGCGGCGTCAGGCTCCCGGGCTCGCCGGTGGCGGGAGATGGAATGAGCGGGATCTCGTCGGGCTTCGCCTCGGTGATGTCGCGCGCGACGACCGGCTGGAGCGTGCCGCGGATCGCCTTCTTGCGCTTCAGTTCCTCGGCCTTCTTCTGCAACTCGCCCGCGGTGTCGTCGCCTTCGAGCGCGGAGACATAGCCGGCCGTCGTCGAAGTGGTCCCGTCCTCGGCCGTCACGACCACGGACGAGAAAAACAACTGGTCCGCCCGAAAGCGCTGTTTCGACACCTTGCAGTCCACCATCGGATCCGTGAAACCCTCGACGTGGCCCGAGGCCTCCCAAACCTTCGGGTGCATGATGATCGAGGTCTCGAGGCCGACGATGTCGTCGCGGCGGTGGACCATGTCGGCCCACCAGGCGTTGCGGATGTTGCGTTTGATCTCCGCGCCGAGCGGGCCGTAGTCGAAGAAGCCGTTCAAGCCGCCGTAGATCTCCGAAGACTGGAAGATGATGCCACGGCGCTTGGCGAGCGACACGATGACATCCATGAGGTCGGCAACGGGAGCGGGTTTCTCGGACATAAGTGGCCAGAAATGCCCGCGCGCCGCCGCGCGGTCAAGCCGGAGGCGGGATCCCACCCGTCCCGGCTGGCTCAGCGAAAGATTTGCTGCGCAAACCAGTACAAGTCGCTCTTCCAGACCTTGAAGTCGTGCCGTCCGGGCTCGACGTGCCAGATGTGCGGGACGCCGCCGGCCTCGAGATGGGCGTGGAGGCGCTGGCTGATGCTGATGAGGTCGTCCTCGTCGCCGCACGAGAGCCAGAGAAGTTTCAGGCGGCTCGCGGTTTCCGCCGGATCGGGGACGAGTTCCTCCGGCGAACGGGTGTTCGGCGCGGAGGAAAAGCCGCCGATCCAGGCAAACGTATCCAGATTGCGGAGACCGAAGTTGAGCGACTGGCCGCCGCCCATCGACAGGCCCGCGAGCGCGCGGTGCTCGCGATCGGCGCGCACAGCGTAATGCGATTCGATGAACGGAATCACGTCGTCGAGCAGATCGCGTTCGAACCGCGCGAAGGCCTCGATGCTTTCCGGACTGAAGAGGTTGCCGATGGCGCGGTCGTCCGGCTTTGCCCGGCCGTTGGGCAGCACCACGATCATCGGGGTGGCTTTCCGGTCCGCGAAGAGGTTGTCGAGAATGACCTGCGGGTCGGCGTGCCTGTGCCATTCCCTTTCGTCGCCACCGATGCCGTGAAGCAGGTAGAGCACCGGATGCCGCGTCTCCGCGGGCGCATATCCCGGCGGAGTGTAAACCATCATCTTGCGCGGGTTGCCGACGGTGGTGGACGCATACTCGACCGTCTCGATCCGGCCGTGCGGAATGCCTTCGCGCGCGCGGTCGAATCCCGCCGGCGGCAGGTCGAAGGCCGGCTTGTCGTCCGCCCCCAGCACAATCGGCCTGCGGATGCCGTGCGGCTCTGGCAGGTCGGCCGCGGATGTCGAAAGAGAGCACACCAGCAGGGCGAGCGGGACGATCGAGTTTCTCATTTTTTTGGGGATGCTCAGGCGTCGTCGGGATACGACGAATCCCGCGTCGCGGGAGGTGGCGCGATGTTCGCGCGATTGCGCGTCGGACGCCAGCCTGCAGGCGGTGGATCCGACGATTTCGCGCCTTCCGGAACGCGGTCGATCGCGCGCCGGCCAGCCGACCCGCCGGGGCGCGCCGGCCGGCCGCCCCTCTGGGATTTAGAGTTTGCCAGCGCATCCGGGCTCGGGTTTGCCTGCTTGTTCCTCCGCAATTTTCCTAAAACAAGACCCTTCCGAACATGTCTGAACTCACCGGCAACTGCCTGATCGGGCAATCCGGCGGCCCGACCGCCGTCATCAACGCCAGTGTGGCCGGCGCGGTCTCCGAAGCGCTCAATCACGAGTGCATCGAGGAGATCTACGGCTGTCTCAACGGCGTGCTGGGAATCCTCAACGAGGATTTCATCGATCTCGCCGCCGAGTCCCAGCAAACCATCCGCGCCCTCAAGCATACCCCCGGCGCCGCCCTCGGCACCTGCCGTTACAAGTTGAAGAAACAACAGGACTTCGAGCGCGTGCTCGAGGTCTTCAAGGCGCACAACATCCGCTACTTTTTCTACGCGGGCGGAAACGATTCGCAGGACACCGCCGACAAGATCTCGAAGCTCGCCCAACAACAGGGCTACGAGCTGCGCGTGATCGGCATCCCGAAGACGATCGACAACGACCTGCCCGTCACCGACCACTGCCCCGGCTACGGCAGCGTGATCAAATACATCTGCACAACCGTGAAGGAACTCGCCTGCGACAACGAGGCGATGGGCCAGCACGACCTCGTTTCCATTCTCGAGGTGATGGGCCGCTCGGCCGGCTGGATCGCCGCCGGCGCCGCGCTCGCCAAGCGCCGCGACCACCCGCACGACCCGCCGCACATCATCTGCCTGCCCGAGGTCGCGTTCTCGCCCGAGAAATTCGTCGACGACGTCCGCCGCGTGCTCAAGCGCGAGAAATATTGCCTCATCGTCGTCGGCGAAGGCCTGGTCGACGCGGATGGCAACTACGTCGCCACCGCCTCGGGCCAGACCGATTCGTTCGGCCACGCCCAGCTCGGCGGCGCCGGCGATTACCTGCGCAGCCTCGTCGAGCAGAACCTCGGCATCAAGGCGCGCTCGGCCAAGCTCGGCATCGTCCAGCGCGCCGCCGCCCACGCCGCCTCCAAGGCCGACGTGGACGAGGCCTTCCTTGCCGGCTCGGCCGCGGTCAAGGCCGCCGTGAGCGGCGTGACCGACAAGATGATCACGCTCGTGCGCGGCGAAGCAGACCATTACGTGTGCGAAACCGGCCTGGCCGACCTGCACGACATCGCCAACGGCGTGAAGAAACTTCCGCGCGAATGGATCAACGAGGACGGCGTGAGCATGAACCACCAGTTCATCCGCTACGCGACCCCGCTCATCCAGGGCGAGTCGTCCGTCCCCTACGATCACGGCGTGCCGCAGTTCGCCCGCCTCGATTGCGAACGGGTGGGCAAGACGCTGCCGGGCTACGAGATCCTCTGAGCGAACGGCCAGCCCGGATTGAT
>CAZFCY010000128.1:0-1608 GCA_964517665.1 uncultured Opitutaceae bacterium
GACGGTTCCTCAACCGCGACCCCATCGGCGAGCTTGGCGGGACCAACCTGTATCGTTACACCAATAACGATACCATCAATGGGTGGGATTATCTGGGGCTGTGCGGCGGGGAGGGAGAGGAGCCATGCGGCTTGCCGCCATTTGAGATTCCCGGTGGTGGTTCTTGCAAGACCTACACCGCCTCGTCCGGTTGCGGTGGATATGTGGAGATCACCGACTGCGGATCCTCGGGCATCCGGATTCGAGTCGTGCCCGGAAACTGCGGGGGCGGAGGTGTGCCCAATGTTCCAGGACTTCCGCGCAATCCCCTGCCGCCGCCTGAGATTCCCAATCCTCAGACGCCGGTTGCCCCAAACAAACCGGATGAGAAGAAGTCACCTTGCCAGGAGTTGCGCGAAACGCTCGACCGGGTGAAGGACCAGACCTACGCGAACAATGCCACCGAGGCGCTGCTCCAGCAGTCCAATGCGATCTTCGGCGTGCAGACCAGTTATGGCGACGAGTGGGGTGGGCTGAGTTGCTTCGACGCGGTTTCATTCAGAAACACGCCTTTGAGTCAGGGAGGCAACGGGCACTTCTATTACCGAACTGATGCGCAGTGGGCTGAAGCAACGACGTCGGGCCATACGCTCGCCGGGATCGCGCATGGGCATCCGAGCAGTGGCACGTTCAGTCTGGGCGACTACGCCACATCTCTTTCTCAAGGCGTGCCAGTTACCGCAGTCGGAGTGAATGGGGCCTTATACTTGTTCGATCCAACGTCTCTCTCTCGTGTAGATCGCACGAATCTTTTGCGCGACGTAGTTCAAGCTATGCGAGCGAGCGGGCCGGTGGAACGAGGTGGTGATGGGCACATGAATACGGCTGAAACCTACACGCGTCATCTGAGCCCTGAAGCGAAAGCGCTCTTGCTCAGTCCCGATCTCCGAACCGAATGTCCGGAGTTCTTCAAATGAAACGTGCGCTAGCCTACTTCACCGCGGCATGTGCGTTGTTTTGGTCATTCGCGGTCGCGGGCGAGGAGCCGAGGATCAAGCCGCCACGTGTGGACGAGCTAAACGCCATTCAATTGCCGGACTCTGCTGAGGTCGTAGTGTGCGCCTACAGCAACAGTGGCAAGTACACTTTCGCGATCTTCGAGTGCCAAAGCAGTGATCGGGTTTGCTATCTCTTTCGTTCAGCTGAGATCAAAGACTTCGTGTGTTCTTCATCGAAGGGAATCGACGGCAAACTCGAGCCCATGTCTCATCAGCAGGTGCTCAGGTTTTTCGTCGTGCGATTCCGCGGCATCGCCAACGATATCTCCCATCAGAAGTGGCGGCCCGATGTTGTCGATGAAGCTCTTGGCCCATTGGAGCCGGTTGGAGGGGATGACGCAAAAGCAGTGGGCATGTATTCGTTGTTTTATGATGGTTACGCCTCCGCAATGGAGGAGGTGCTGGCAGCCTCGGAAAAATGAGGAAGCCTGGGGGCGGACGACGGGGTCAGGGCGGAATGGCGCTAAGTTAAGGCAGGTTTTCAGAGTGGCAGCGGCGTTTCGCCGCTGTGAGCAGAGCCGGGACGGCTCTGCCACTTTGGCTTAACTTAGCGCCATTCAAGTTTGACCCC
>CAZFCY010000128.1:1618-4513 GCA_964517665.1 uncultured Opitutaceae bacterium
ATGAGTCTCATCTTGAAAGCTAATTAGAATTAGCGCCATTCGGGTCAGATCGGATCCTCTGATTCCCGAATCGGGGCGGGGCAGTCGATGCCGGCGGCGATGGCGCGGAGGGTTTCCGCTTCGCCGGGCATGATCACGCCGTCGGCCGCGGCGGCGCGGGCCATGGCTTCGAGGAGCTGGCGCTTGATCGGGGGCGCGGCCCGCGTGAGTTGGGCGAGCGCCTGGCGGAGCGCGTCCGGGGAGACCTGCGATTCGGGCTGCAAGGCGAGCCGGTTGCGCACGAGGCCGAGTTGCGAGGCTCCGGCGGTGAAGGCGCGCTGGACCGAACCGGGATCGTTGGATCCGGCGTGCGCGATGAGGCTGAGGACGGCGCTCATCTCACCGGCGAGGGCATTGAACGAAACAATCTGCGCGCCCGGCCCGGCGGCTCCCTTGCGCGGGCTGAGGTGGCGCGTGACGACCTGCTGGAGGGAGAACTCGAAGAGCGTGGTTTTTCCATCCGCCTCGACCAGCGCGCGCACCGCTTCGAGGAAACGCGCGGTCTGCTCCGCCGGCAGGCCGCGGATGGTCGGAAGGGCGAGATCGACGAGCGGGAGTCGCGCGCCCGCGGGTAGTTGCGCCATCGCGGCCTGAATGTCGGAAAACGACTCCCGCTCGCCGGCGCTCAGCGCCCCGATCAAGGTGTGTTTCTGGCGCGTCGTCGTCGCGGTGTCGCCGGGCGCGCAGAGCAGGGCGAGAACCACCGCGCGGGCGCGCTTCGGATCGTGCGCCGCCTCGCGCAATGCCGCGGGGATCGAGGCGAGGAGGCGGCCGCCGGCTTCGGCATTCCCGGCGGTCTCGATCGCGGCGAGGCCGCTGATGAATTGCTCCGGCCGCAGCGGGGGCGGGCCACGGCGCGGGCCGCCGGCCGCCGCGGGGGATTTGGGGGCCGGGCGCGACGCGAGCGTGACGGCCTTGAAGTTGCCGTCGAAGGAGGGGTCGATCGCGCGGATGCGCTCGACCAGCGGCGGGTGCGTGGCGAAGAGATTGAAGGCGGAGCCGCGGAGGGCGTTGGCGAAAAAGAGGTGGCTGGTCTCGGCGGCGTGCGTGTTGGCGATCGTCGAGCCCGCGGCGAGGCCGCCGATCTTCTTCAGCGCGCCGCCGATGCCGTCGGGATTGCGCGTGAACTGCACGGCCGAGGCATCGGCGAGAAACTCGCGCTGGCGCGAGACTGCGGCCTGGATCAAGCGTCCGAACAACACCCCGACGTAGCCGACGATGATCAACGCCAGCCCCATGGCGAAAATCGCGAGCATGACGCCGCCGGAGTTTTTGTTGCGGCCTCCCGAGAGCCGGCCGAAGCGCACGCTGTGGAAAAAGCCGCGGCCGATGATGGCGAGCAGCAGGATGCCGAAGAGCAGGCCGATGAGGCGGATGTTCAGCCGCATGTCGCCGTTGAGGACGTGGCTGAACTCGTGCGCGATCACGCCCTGGAGTTCGTCGCGCGTGAGTGTGTCGAGCGCGCCCGCGGTCACGGCCACGGCGGCGTCGTCCGGGGAGAATCCGGCGGCGAAGGCGTTGATGCCGGCTTCGGGAAGCAGGTAAACCTCCGGCACGCGGATGCCCGAGGCGATGGCCATTTCCTCCACGATGTTGAGGAGCCGCCGCAACCGCGGATCGGTCGTCTCCGGCGGCACGAGCGCGCCTCCGACGGATTTTGCCACCGCGCCTCCTCCGGCGCGGAGCGAGAGGGTCTTGAAGAGACTGCCCAGGACGATGATCGCGAGCGAGCCGCCGGCGGCGAAGGCGAAGATGTCCGGCCGCCACCAGGCGAAGGGCGGGCGATATCCCGCGGGATCTCCCGCCCCCTGCGTCGCGCCCAGGGCAAAGAGGCCGACGACATACACCACCGCGATGATCAGGATCACCGCGCAGATGAAATAGAAGACCAGCAGCTTCGACTTACGCCGGGCGGTTTCTTGGGCTTGGAAAAAGTCCATTGGAGGGAGTGAGGGAATGAGGGAGCAAGGGAGTGAGGAATGGCAGAGCAGAAGCTCGTTGGATTATTGGCCACGCCGCGGGAAACAGGTGGATGGTCGCTGTATTCCCCCCCTTCATTCCCTTACTCCCTCATTCCCCCGGTCCCTCCTCAGGAGAACGAAACCTTCACGGCCTCGCGTTCGGCGGGCGATTCGATCTGGAAGAGTTCCGCGGCGCTGAAGCCGAACATGCCGGCGAAGACGACCGCCGGGAAGGTCTCGCGGGCGGTGTTGTAGGCCATGACCGAGTCGTTGAAGGCCTGCCGGGCAAACGCGATTTTGTTCTCCGTCGAGGTCAGTTCCTCGGTGAGCTGCATCATGTTCTGGTTGGCCTTGAGATCCGGGTAGGCTTCGGAGAGGGCGAAAAAGCGGCCGAGCGCGCCGGTCAGGCCGGTTTCGGCGGCGGCGAGGCCCTTCACCGCGCCGGCGTCGGCGGGATTGGCGGCGGCGGTCTTCGCGGCGGAGGCCGCGGAGTTGCGGGCCGCGATCACGGCCTCGAGGGTCTCGCGCTCGTGCTTGAGGTAGCCCTTCGCCGTTTCGACCAGGTTCGGGATGAGATCGTAGCGGCGCTTCAGCTGCACGTCGATCTGCGCGAAGGCGTTCTTGAAACGGTTGCGGAGGGAAACGAGCCGGTTGTAGATGCTGACGACAAACAGCGCGAGGACGATCAGGACACCGAGGGAGATGAGGAGTGGGATCATAAGCGGCAGGGGCCTGGCGGGTTGCAGGGCGGATGCTGGCAATTAGGTTTGGCGTGGGCGAGGAATTTTGCGAGGGCACGACGCGGGAAATCTCCGGATCGCACGCAGGCTTTCTCCCTCGATGACCATGTCCGCTTCCAATCGTTTCAAGATGTTATCCGCGGTTTCCCTGATCT
>CAZFCY010000128.1:4613-14539 GCA_964517665.1 uncultured Opitutaceae bacterium
ATGACCATGTCCGCTTCCAATCGTTTCAAGATGTTATCCGCGGTTTCCCTGATCTTGGGCGCGGCGAGCCTGCTTCCGGCTTCGGAGACGGCGCCGCCGCTCTCGGAAATCAGCGCGCGCGCCGTGGCCGTGGAGCAGACCGATCTTCTGTGGCTGCAAACCATGGCCGACGACGCGATCGACGCCGGATTTTTCAACATCGCCGAAGGCCTCTACCGGCGCGCCCTCGAGCAGTCCGGGGCCGATGGGGAGCGAACGAGCGCGCTTCAGCTCGGCCTGACCACGGCGTTGATCGCGCAGTCGAGGAGCGCCGCCGCGGCGGAGATCCTCGCGGCCCACGCGGAAACGAACGATTCCGCGTGGGCGATCCGGAACGCCGCGGTGGCGTTTCAACGCGACGACTTCGCGGCCCTGGCGCAGGCGCTGGCCGGGATCGTTCCCGAATCGGTCGCTCCCGTGGACCGGGGCTGGTTTCACCTCCTGCACGCCAAGGCGTTCGAGCGGGCCGGGGATCGCGATCGCGCCGACCGGGAATACGATCGCGCCTTGTTGTCCGTGACCTCGAAGGCGCAGGCCGCGGTCTTTCGCCTCGAGCAGGTGCAGAGCCAGCTTCGGGCGGGCGAAGCGAGCGAAGGCCTCGCGGCGCAGTTGAAGCGGTTGATGGAGGAAAAACAGGGCCAGCGGATCGGCTTCCAGTACGCGCTGCAATACGCCGTCGTGCTGCAGGCGCTCAATCGTCCCGGGGAGGCGATCGACGTGTTGGCGCGCCAGCGCGACATGCTCCCGTCCAATGAAAACGAACTGCGCGACCAGACCCTGCTCATGCTCGGTCTCATCGGGCTCGCGGGCGCGGATCCCGCGCAAGGCAGGCAGGCGTTTCGCGATCTGCTCCGCCGTGGTTCCGATCGCGAGCTGCAGCGGGCCGCTCTCATCCGCCTCGCCTCGACCGCGCCGACACAGGGCGGGCCGGGGACGACGAGCCTGCGCCAGCTTTACGACGAGTTGCTCGGCCGCGCGCATCCGTTGTACGAGGATCTGCTCTTCTTCAGCGCGGAGCTGGCCCTGCGCAACGGCAACCTCGTGCGCGCGGAGACGGACGTCGAGAGCCTGCTCACGCGTTATCCGGGCACCGAGCTGCGGCGCAACGCGCTGGCCCTGCTCGCGAGCGCGTCGTGGCAGGGAAAACGCTACCGGAATGCGGCCAGTTACGTTTCTCAACTGCGCGCCATGTCGGAGGTCGCGGCGCAGAAGGTCGCCCTCGCGGTCCTGGAGGGCGAGTGCTACTATCGCGCGGGATTGCAGACCGGCACGGCGGAGGACTTTCGCAACGCCGCCGAGGCTTACGGCGCGGCGCAGCTCCAGCTCGACCTCGCCGGCGGCGCGTCCGGCGGCGGTCTTGTGGTCGGCGGCGGCAGCCTGTTTTTCCAACGCGTCATGGCGACGATCCGAAGCGGCGATCTCGGGGGCGCCACGCGGTTGCTCGACGACGCGGCGGCCGCCGGAGAGGTCGACGCGGAGAGCCGCTGGCAGGCGGAGTGGAACTTCGTCCGCGCCCTCCAGGCGCATGGAGAGGCGGCGGGGGCCTTCAGCCGTGTCGAGTCGCTCGCGCAGGCTCCGGATGCGCCGCCCGAGCTGCGCCTGCGCTTTCTCTGGCTCTCGGCGCAGTTGTCGCTCGATGTCGGCAAGGCCGGCGACACGGCGGCGCGGGTCAATCAGGTCCTCGCCTTTCTCGAAAGCGCCGAGGGCATGCGGGTGGCGGAGGACGTGCGCGCGAAGGTGGCGTCGAACGCCGCCCTGCTCGCGGCCCAGGCGCGGCTCGAGACCGGCGATGTCGATGGCGGCGTGCAGGCGATGGAGGCGTTGCGGGCGAAATACCCGGGAAGCCGCGCCGCGCTTTATTCCTTCATCGTGCAGGCGCGCTACCTCGCGATGGAGAATCAACTGGTCGAAGCGCAACGGCTCCTCACGCGGCTGGCCGACGACCATCGTGACAGCGAGTACGCTCCGCTCGCGCTCTACGAGGCCGCGCTCCAGGCCGAGCGCCGCGGGCAGGACGCCTACCTGATCGAGGCCACGCAGCTTCTCGACCGCATGGCCAAGGAGTATCCGGACGAGCGTTATCAGTTTCCCGCGCGCTTGAAACAGGCGGACATCTCCCGGCGCCTGCTCAGTTTCGGCGCCGCCGAGCAGATCTATCAATATTTGGAGAACACCTTCCCGAATCATCCGGACCAGGCATTCGTCCAGCTCTCCCTCGCGGACACGCTGCTCGCGCAGTCGGCCAACGCGCCGGAGAAATTCGAGGGGGCGATCACGCGCCTGGAGCGGCTCGCCGTCCTTCCGGGCGCGGCGGCGGACATCCGGATCGAAGCGGGGCACAAGCTCGGCCACGCGTGGCAGGTGCACGGCAGTCCGGAGCGCGCGAGCCTGCTCTACTGGGAGGTTTACGAGCGGTTTCTCGGCGATCCCGGGGAGAGGCTCGAATTCGGCGCGCGCGGGCGGTATTGGCTCACGCGCACCCTGATCGAGTTGGGCCAGCTCGAGGAAAATGCCGGCCGCCGCGACAACGCGATTCGCGCCTACGAAGCCGTCCTCGCGCACGGGTTGCCCTGGGAAAAACTCGCCAGGGCCCGGCTCGGCCGGTTTCAAAGCGGAGGCTAGGAGCGGCTGCGCCGCGGTCGAAAGTCGAAGGAAACCACGCCCCGAAGCGAGATCAGACATGGACACGAAACCACAGATGGGCGCAGATCCGGATGCTGCCTTTGTCCGTGCCCATCCGCGCGATCCGTGGTTTCTCTCTTCCGCGGGCACGGATGGCTGAAAGCCGAACGCCGAATGAATTTCCAGGAACGCTCCCTTTTCGAACTCTTCTCGCTCGGCGGCCCCATCATGTGGGTGCTGCTCGCGCTCAGCGTCGTCGGATTGCTCTTGTTCGTGGAGCGCGCGCTCTACCTCCATCGCGGCCAGATCCGCTCCACCCAGTTTCTCGACGGGATCAAGAACATCGTGCGCAAGCAGCGCGTCGTCGAGGCGTTGACCGTGGCCGAGGAGACGCCGGGCCCGGTCGCCGCGATGGTGAAGGCGGGCCTGCTCCATTACGAGGAGCCGGAGGACAGGATCCGATCGGCCATGACCGAGGCCGCGCTCGTCGAGATCCCGGCGCTCGAGCGCCGCATCGGCTCGCTTTCCGCCATCGCGCAGGCGGCGCCGGCGCTGGGGTTGTTGGGAACGGTGCTGGGGATGATCTCGACCCTCCATCAATTCGAGCAGCAAGGCTCCTTCGCCGAGGGCGGCGCGCTTTCGGCCGGATTCTGGCAGGCGCTGCTGACCACGGCGGCCGGCCTCGCGATCGGCGTGACCGCGCGGCTCGCGCACCACTTCCTCCACGGGCGGGTGCGCGCGCTGGTCCACGACATGGAGTGGGTTGGCAACGACCTCCTGCAGTTTCTCCTCGGAGAGCGCCGGCGCGCGGCCGTCGGCGCGCATCGGGAAACCACGGAACCCGCCGCGGTCCCGCCCGGAGCCGGCGCGGATCCATGATCACCCGGCCGTTCAATTTCGAATCGCGCCTGAAGGAGCTGCCCACGCGGTTCGACAGCATCCCGTTCATCAATGTCGGGCTCCTGGGGTTGTTCTTCGTGCTCTTGAGTTCGCGGTTCGTCCTCGCCCCGGGGATCGCGATCGACCTGCCGACCGTGGAGGGCGTTCCCCGCGACGTGGCCGCGGCCAGCCGGGTGCTCACGCTCAGTGAAAGCCAGGGCGCGGAGATGCTCATCTTCGAGGGGCGGATGTGCACCCTGGAGTCGTTCAAGCAGCTCCTCGAGGCGCGCAAGGGCGAGTTCGAGTCGGACGTCCTGCTCGTGCGCGCCGACCGGGATGTCTCGCTCCAGTTGCTCGCGAAAGTGTGGGCGCTGGGCGCGCAGGCCGGCTTCAGCCGCATCCTCCTCGCGGCCGAGCCCGGCGCCGCGCGGACCGGCAATTTTCCGCAATGACGGAGCGGGAAGAGGCGGTGTCGACGGAGGAGCCCGGGCGATCGGCGCGTCCGGCCGGACAGGCGCGCGGCCACCGGAAAACGCGCTGGACGGTCGCGGTCGCGACGACCTGCCTGCTGCACGGAGCGGCGTTCTTTCTCCTGAACATTCCGGTTCCGCACGTGACGCGCGACGCGCCGCCGCGGTCGCGGCTGACGTGGATGGGCAGCAGCCCGTCGAATCCGGAATCGCTCCTCGGCGAACAGTTTCTGTTGTTCGACAACGCGCCGCTGTTTCTTCCGACGGATTGGAACGCGGCCGCCGCGGAAAACCTCGGCTCGACCGGGCGGTCGCCGGTGGAGATCTTCGAGGACTTTCAAACGCGGCTGTCCGTGGCGCCGGAACGAATTCCGGAAGCGCTTCCGATTCTGCCGGAGGGAGTCGAAACGCCGCTCGAGGGCGCGCGGACCTTCAAGTTCGATCTTCTCTCCGCGTTCGGTCGCGCCGATCGCGAGACGGTCGCGCTTTCGTCCCGGCTCGCCCGCTTGGAGGTGCGGGAGGCTTTCTCCGGAAGGGTGGTGGGCTCGCGCGAAGTGGGGGTGGACGACGCGCCAGGCTCCTCGGAGTGGCCGGACTGGGAACCGTTCGAGATTCTGGTCGATGTGGACGCCGCCGGCTGGCAGGCGCCGCCCATGGTCGTCCGCGGTTCGGGCTCGCAGGCGGTGGACGTGTTCTTTCGCCGCTACATTCGCGAGCAGCTCCGGCCGAATCTGACCTTTGGCCCCGGGTATTACCGCGTCCTGGTCGGCCCGTGAGCCCCGGCTGATCGTTTCTCACCTGGCGCCTGATTTCCACCATTCCGGCGGATCGTCTTCGAAGGTCACGCGCTGACCGGAATCCGGGTGCGTGAAGGTCAGCCGGCATGCGTGGAGGCAGAGCGGCGGATCCTCGAGGCGGAGCGTTTGCGTCGCGCCGAGCCGGCCGCCGGGAAGGTAGGTCGGGTCGCCGCAGATGGGCAGGCCGAGATGCCAGAGGTGGGCGCGGATCTGGTTGGTGCGCCCCGTTTTGGGATGCGCCTCGAGAAGGCTCGTGCCATCCGCGAGGCGCGCGGCGACGACGAACGCGGTCGTCGCCGCAAGGCCCGATTCCGTGTCGATCACGCGCGCGCCAGCCTCGCTCGTGGCCGCGCCGATCGGCGCGGCGCATTCGAAAAGGTCGTCCGCCGGATGCCCCTGGGCGCGCGCGAGGTAGGTCTTCTCCACCTCGCCGCGCGCGAACTGCGGCTGGAGCCGGCCCGCGACCTGGCGCGTGCGGGCGCAGACGACGAGCCCCGTCGTGTTTGCGTCGAGCCGGTGCGCCGCGCGCGGGCGGTGAGGCGCGTAGGCCGCGGCGAGCAGATGCTCGAGCGTGTTGCGATTGAAACGCCCGCTCGCGTGCATCGGCAGCGGAGCCGGCTTGCGCAGCACGATGATCGCGTCGTCCTCGTGCAGGATGCGGATGCCGGCGTCGACATCCGGTTCGATCGTGGCCGGTTGCGCGTGCGTGTGCCATTCGCCGGCGCGCACGATCTGATCGGCGGCGCGGGGTTTGTCGGATGGGCCGAGCAGCCGGCCGGCGGCGCAGATTTCCAGCCAGCGCTCGCGGGCATGATGAGGAAACATGCGGCAGAGCGCGTCGATCAACGAGGCTCCGTCGAGCGCGGGCGGAATCAACAGCGGACGCCGGTTGTCATAGGGAATCGAGCCGGGCAGGGGAGTGGCCGCGCGCCGCAACGCCTCGTGCCGGCGCCGGATGTTGTCCGCCCGCTCCTCCTCCGAGGCGCGGTGACAATGCGGGCACGCGCGCGGCGGCTGGTAATGCGGGTGCGCCTGCTCCTCCGTATTCAGAGGAGCCATGCAGTTGAAACAAACCGCCGCCGCCGTCTCGCGCAGCGCGGGATCGACGCCCACGCGTTGATCGAAAACGAAGCACTCGCCCTCGTAGTGATCGCCGCCCACCTCCTCGAAATATTTCAGGATGCCGCCCTCGAGTTGGAAAACGTGCTTGAAGCCCTCGCGCTCCATGAATGGGCCGGCTTTCTCGCAACGGATCCCGCCCGTGCAAAACATCACGATCGGCTGCTCCTTCAATTCCGCGGGCAACGCGCGCGCCGCATCCGGAAACTCGCGAAAGTGGCCGATGCCGGCGGCGCGCGCGCCCTTGAAGGTGCCGAGCCTCACCTCGTAGTCGTTGCGCGTGTCCAGCAGCGTGACGGGTTTTCCCTCGTCGAGCCATCGCTTGAGCGCGCGCGCGGAAAGTTTCGGCGTGGCGCGGCGGCCCGGGTCGATGCCTTCCACGCCGAACGCGATGATCTCCTTCTTGATCCGCACGAGCATGCGGTTGAACGGCTGGCGCTCGCTCGCGCTGTATTTCGGCGCGAGATCGGCGAAGCCGGGGATCGCGCGCAGGTGATCGACCAGCGCGTCCACCGATTCGCGCGCGCCGGCGACGAAGAGATTGATGCCTTCCGTGCTGAGCAGGATCGTGCCCCTCAGGCCGAGTTCGCGGCACCGGGCGATGAGTCCGGCCCGCCGCGTCTTGAGATCGTCGAGCGGCGCGAACTTGTAGGCGGAGATGTTGGTTACAACCGGGCTCATGCGGACAAACCTCGATTAGGCCGCCTCGCGCCTTGTTCGCCAAGCCCGCAAAAACGCTCTTTCCGCAGCCCTCCCGGGCAGGGCTGCGAGGCGGCCGCGGTTTTCGCGCTCGCTCAGACCGGCACTTCCACCCGGCGGCCGTCGTTGCGGGCGGATTCATAGATGGCGGTAACGATCCGCATGTCGCGCCGCCCCATCTCGCCCGGGACGATGCTTTCCCCGCCGTCGAGGATGACCCGGGCAAACGCGTCCATTTGCGCCGCCTGCTGATTCACGGACGAAGCGGGCAGCGGTCCGCGGCTCGTGCGCGCGCGCAATCCGCCGTAGGAAAAGGCCGGCTCGATCTCGATCCAGCCTTCGGGCGACTCCGCGCGGAAGCGGTTGTAGGATTCGTTATAGCTCGTGCGTCCCTCGCAGTGGACTCCGCCGGGAAACTCGAGGTCGAACTCGAGCGTTTCCTCGACCTCGTCGAAAAACTCCGGACGCGTCTTCGGCAGCTCGCGCGCGGTCACGGCGACCGGCGCCGCGCCCGCGGCCATGCAGGCGGACTGTATCACATATATCCCCACGTCCATGAGCGGCCCGCCGCCGCCGAGCTTCTGCGTTGTCCGCCAGGTCTGGCGGCTCGCGCGGAAACCGAAGGCGCCGTTGATCGCGTTGAACGGGCCGAAGTCGGCGCCGCTCGCGAGCCGCTTCACCTCCTGATGGATGGGATGATAATGGAGGCGGTACCCGATCGAGAGCTTCACGCCCGCCTCGCGGCAGGCCTCGATCATCGCGTCGCACTCCGCCACGGACACGGCCATCGGCTTTTCGCAGATGATGTGTTTTCCCGTCTTCGCCGCGCGGATCGTGTGCGCGGCGTGCAGGCCCGGAGGGGTGACAATATAGATGACATCGATCGCGGGATTGTCGGCGATGCGCGTCATGGTGTCGTAATCATATATGCTGTTTTCCGGGAACCCGTGCTCGCGCGCCCAGCGCACGCCTTTCGCGCGCTCGCCGGTGACGACTCCGGCCAGCCGGCAATGTCGCGTCTCGCGCAGCGCGGGCCCGAGCTGTCCGGTGCTGTAGCCGCCGAGGCCGACGAGGGCGACGCCCAGTTTTCGCCCGCCGCCGGCGCCTTCCGCCGCGCGCGCCCGTGGCGCGAGGCTCATGCCGGCCGCCAGCGCCGCGGCGCCGACCGACAATTCGTGGAGAAACGCACGACGACTCGTGCCCGGACGGGGATGCTTGCTCATGGCTTTGAGTGAAATGAAAAATCAAGAACTGCGAGTTAAGAAACGGATTACATCGCGCCCGCGGCGGCGCCAGCCTCTTTCCACATGCCTCATTCGATGAATCACTGCGCCCTCTTCATCGACGAGCTTCTCGCGCGGGCGGACCGGTCGGCGCGCGTCGCCGGCCTTCGCCGGCGCCGCCGCTGGCTCGCGGTCGATCTGGTTTATCGGCTCGTCCCGCCGGCGCGCATATCCGGCCTCGACATCCGCTGGCTGATCGTGGGCTCCGATCCGGAAGCCGCGTCGCGCGACCGCGATCCGGAGGCGGTCGGCGCGGGTGGATTCAAGCGCGCGCTCGTGCGCGGCGGGCAGGACGAGGAGGTGGTCCGGCACCTCGCCGCATCAGCCGCGGCGGTGCTGATGCGGCGGCGCTGGCTGGTTTTTGCGGCCAGCATGATCGACTGGGCGCAGGGCTGGTTTCGCGCGAGCCGCGCGGAGTCGAAGGCCGAGGTCTCCGGCAACCGCGCCGGCGCCGAAGTCGGCGGGATTCTGGACGCGCTCCTTTCCGGAAGGATGACGCGAGACGCCGCGCGGGAGGCGTTGATTCAACTGCTTTGCGAATGACCGGAGGCGACGCGAGCGGGCGCGGCTGAGTCGGCGCGCGCGCCCGTTCCATGCGAGGCGTGCTTTTTCTTCTTCTTCTCACGCGCAAACTGGACGCGCAGGCGGCGGAACAGCCACGCGGAGGTTCCGGAGATCACGATCGTGTAGATCACGAGGTAGGCGATGCGCGCGGGCGTGAGGTGCTCGCTCATGTCGCCGAAAGCCACCGACACGATCGAGCGCACGGTGTGAAGGGAGCCGCTGATCAGGAGATAGATGGGAAACGGCACGCCGATGAGCGGGAGCACGTAGATCGTCGCGACATAAGGCACGCCCGGTATCAGCGCGGTGAATACAGTGACCGGCACATGGGTGGATTTCGGGATGCGCTTGCGGACATTGGCGAGGCGCTGCTCGAAGAAATGCGGCGCCACGCGCACCGCCGCCCAGGCGAGGATGTGCTGCAAGACGACCGAAAGCGCGATGAGCAGCAGGCCGGCCATCCAGCCGAAGCGGACGCCGACGATGACGTGCAGGGGCGTGACCGGAAACGCGAGAAGCGGCAGGATGGTGAGCGCGGCGAACAACGCCGGCCCGTCCAGCTCCTCGATGCGGGCGCGGATCTCGTCGATGCGCAGGTGTTTTCTGAATACAAAGAGGAGAATCGCCGCGGCCAGCAGCGCGCAGGCGAGTGTCACGCGCTCTGGAGTGACGTGTTTGCGCCAGGTCTCGCGCTTCAATGACGGCCTCCCTGTGGGCCTGTCCGGGAGGACAGGGAGGCTCGACTCCGGTCCCCGCCCTCCCGGGCAGGGCCACAGGGCAATCCCGGGCTCCTTCGACGTTGTTTCATCCCGCCATGCATTGCAGGTGCGGGCAGACTGCCGGGCGGGGAGGCGCGCGCAAAGGCGAAAGGGCGTGGATGCATGGGTTTTGCCGATGCCACATGCATGCCAGCGGAGGGAATCGACTCCCGGCCTTCGCCGGACGTTCCCGCGCTTCCGGGCCGGGCGGCCGTGAGAAGGGCGGCATGCAGGGCGTCGCGCGGGCAAACGTCGCAATCTGCACGCGCGTCTGATTGCGCGCGCGGGACGCGCGCGGCCGCCTTGCGGGCAAAAAGAAAAACCCCGCGCCGGTGAGAGCGCGGGGTTGGAAGGAAGGAACGAAGCAGACTCGCGCCTACTTCTTTTTCTTCTTCGCCGGGGCGGCCTTCTTCGCCTCCTCGACCGCGGCCTGCGCGGCGGCGAGGCGGGCGACGGGGACGCGATAAGGCGAGCAGCTCACGTAGGCGAGGCCGAGCTTGTGACAGAACTTGACCGAGTCCGGATCGCCGCCGTGCTCGCCGCAGATGCCGAGCTTGATGTCGGGGCGGGTCTTCCGGCCTTTTTCGATCGCGATCTGCATGATCTGCCCGACACCCGTCTGGTCGATCGAGGCGAACGGGTTTTTCTTCAGGATCTCCGCCTCCTGGTAGGGCTGGAGGAACGAGCCCGAATCGT
>CAZFCY010000129.1:0-14201 GCA_964517665.1 uncultured Opitutaceae bacterium
CGCGGAGAGGGGCGGCGTGTTAACGTCGGGGCGCCCCCATGATGCGCTTTTCTTTCCATCCTCGCGGCGCCTGCGCGGTGTTTGTGTTTTGCTCCCTCCTGCTGTCCGCGGGTCGGGCCGGTTCGAGGCTTGCGGAGTTGCCGGAACGGCCGCGCGAGCTGACGCTCGCCGCGCTCGCGCGTGTCGATCCGCTGTGGGACGAGCGCGCGGGTTTGCTCTGGGGTTCCGCGGACAGTGCCAGTGATCGGAATCACGGCGTGCGGGCGACGACCTGGTACGCCCTCGGCTTGCTCCTGCGCGATCAGCCGGGGGATTCGGAGCGCGCGGAGCAGGCGTTCGACGCGGTCTTGAAACAGCAGGTCTTCGAGCCGGGGCAGCCGTGGGACGGCACGTTTTATCGCAGGGCGGAGGAGCCGCGTCCGTTGCAGAGCGCGCGGATGTGGGATGATTACGACCCGAACTGGCGGCAGTTCATCGGCTGTGTCTTCGCGCAGGCGCTGATCGATTTTCCGGAGAAGCTTCCGGCGGCGTTGAGAGAGCGGATGGAGGCGGCGATCGCGCGCGCGCTCGAGGGCGAACTCGCGCACGGCCGGCTCACGCCGGGATACACGAACATCGCGCTCATGCAGGGATTTCTGCTCGGTTTCGCGGGTCAGCGCCTGGAGCGTCCGGAGTGGGTGGCCGCGGCGGAGCAGTGGGTCGGGGAGATCGTCGCCGAGTTCGCGACGCACGAGAGTTTCGAGGAATACAACTCGCCCACTTATTACGGCGTGGACTTATATGGCCTGGCGTTGTTGCGCGCGGCGGGCGCGACAACGGCATTGCGCGAAGCCGGCGCATCGATGGAGGCGGCGCTCTGGCGCGACATCGGCCGGTTTTATCATGCGGGACTGCGCAATCTCGCGGGGCCGTTCGACCGCACCTACGGCATGGACATGACCCAATATATCGCGCTCACCGGCGTGTGGATGGGCTTCGTGCTGCCGCCGGAAGCGACTCCGCTGCCGGACCTCGCGAGCGATTTCAAGCATGCCCACGATTTTCTCTTCACGCCCTGCTTCGCGCTGCTGGGCGCGCGCGTGCCGGACGACGCGCGGCCGCATCTCGAGCATTTCGCAGGAGAGCGCGCCGTGACGCGTCCGATCGCCGCGGGCCGGCGCGTCGCGACCGCCTGGCTCGGGTCCGACGTGATGATCGGCGCGGAGGCCACGGCGTGGTCGCGGGGCGTGCCGCACGCGCGCAGCCAGTTTCATCCCGCGACGGTGCACTGGCGGCTGCCGGACGGCGGCATCGGCTGGATCGCCTTGCGCGACGGCTCGCGGTTGAACGCCACGGCGGAGCCATCGACGCTGCTCGTCGATGCGGTCGGCAACGCGGTCTTCCACATCCACGCGCCCGGGGCCGCGATCGAGGATTGCTCGCACGACCGCTGGAACCTGCCCGGGCTCGACGCGCGCGTCGAAACGGATGCCTTGCGCTGGTCGGCGCGGATGGAGGGCGAGGTGGTCGCGGTTTCCTTCGAGCAGGCAACGCGAATCACGCTCCGGGTGCGGCGGCCATGACGTCTTTCTCGATTCCTTTCATGATGAAACATCACATCCTCGCCCTTTGCTCCATCGCGCTCCTCGGCGCCGGAAGCGCCGCCGCGCTGGCGCATCCGAAATCTGAATACGAGCTGCTGCGCTCGCTTCCGCCCGGCCTGATCCCGTCGCTCATGCTCGGCGAGCCGGACGAAAACGGCTTGATCGGCTATCACCGCCAGCAGGGGCAGTGGTATCAGGCCGGCATGCAGCGCGCGGGCTGCCGGCACCTGCTCGGCGGCGTGATCGCGGACGACGTGGCGCGGATGGAGCTCGCGTGGACCTCGATCGACGCGACCTTCGCGCGGCAGGTCGAGGACGGCGGTTTCCTCTCGCTGCCAAAACCGTACGGCGATCCGCACAATTTCGATGATCGGGTGGAGACGGCGTATTTCTATCTGCAGGCGCTGGCAAACGCGTTGCTCGTGCTCCAGGACTCGCCGCACGAGCCGCTTTTTCATGATCGCGTCGAAGCATTGAAGCCGCGCATCGGCCGCGCGTGCGATTTCGTCATGTCCGGCTATGACGGCATCGTTAAACAGGTCGGGCACACCGCGAACCGTCTCTTTATCGCGGCCAAGGCGCTCGGGCTCTGCGGCGTGCTGCTCGACGAGGAGCGTTATCGCGAGGCCGCGCGCGGCCTGGTCGATGTGGCGCTGCCCTTGCGCGACGAGGAGGGCGTTTTCATCGAGCGCGGCGGGCGGGATTCCAGTTATAACGCGGTATCGATTCTCATGGCGCAGGTCGTTGCGCTTTATTTGCCCGATCCGCGGATCGACGCGGCGATGAAGCAGGCGATGGTCTGGCAGCGCACGCGGATCGAGCCGACGGGCGAGGTGCTCATCGAAGGCAACACGCGGACGGGCCTCGGCCAGGAGCAGTCGCGCGGGGAGGGGATCAAGAAGGTCAACTATCGCGAGGTGGCCGTCGCGCTGTGTTATCACGCGGTCATGTACGACGACCCCGGACTGCTCGATGTCGCGCAGGACGTGGCCGCGTGGCGGGCGAGATCGGGAGACTGAGCGGGCGTTCCGTTTGCCGGGCGTCTCCCGACGCGCCGCGCGCCGGTGAGCGCAAACGCGCTTTTACAGGCGCCCTCCGGGCGAACGAGGGATGCCCTAAGGAAAACCCGCCTGCCCGGCGGGTTTTTTGTTCGTGCCACGCGCGCCTTCCCGAGGCGGATGCGCCGCCTTGTGTTGCGTGCCTTTCATGCGCGATTTCGGAAATCCACCGGGTGTTCTGGAGAGAGGACCTCCGTGTCGTCCTGGGATTGGACAGAGCCGGTCCATCCACTCCGGGGAGAGGGAAAATGCCGCCATGCGCAAGAAGAGCCCGCCCGCGCCTGCGCGTTCACGGCGCGCTGGTTCTCGCGAAAAGAAACCGTGCGCGTTTTTGTATATTTCTTGGTCGGACTGTCTCTACCCTTCGGTTCGCAAGAGGTGTAAGGTTTCGCCCATCGGCCCACTCGGCCTGTTGCCGGGCTCGAACGATCTCCAACTACCAACCCCACAAGTCATGCCCCTTCGTTTGCGCATTTCTCATCTTCGCGTCGCGAGCATCGCTGTCGCTTTGTCCTGTGGCTCCATCGCCATGGCCCAGACCACCGGTTCGGGCGGCTCCACCATCACGGCGGAATCGGACGAGGACATCGTCCAGCTTTCGCCCTTTGAAATCACCGCCGACGACAGGGGCTATCTCGCCTCCAACGCGCTGTCGGGCACGCGCCTGAACACGAGTCTGGAGGACATCGCCTCCTCCACCACGGTGGTGACCAAGCAGCAACTGCTCGACACCGCCGTCACCGATATCAACGACCTCTTCCTCTACGAGGCCAGCACCGAGGGCCTCGGCAACTTCACCGCCGTCACCATCAACCGCGACGGCGGCGTGAACGACGACGCGGCCGACGACCCCGCCACCGCCAACCGCATCCGCGGCATGAACGCCGCCAACATCGCCATCGGCAACTTCGTCAGCAACCGCAAGATCGCCTTCGACACCTACAACATCGACTCGATCGAGATCTCGCGCGGCGCCAACTCCAACCTCTTCGGCCTCGGCACCGGCTCCGGCGTCGTGAACCTCATGCGTTCCGCCGCCAACGTCCAGCGCCGGTCTTTCAGCGTCTCCGGCCGCGTCGACAGTTACGGCGGCGTCCGCGGCAGCTTCGATTTCAACCAGCCCCTCGTGCAGGACAAGTTCGCCGTGCGCTTCGCCGGCGTGGCGCAAAACAAGGCTTTCGAGCTCGAGCCCTCTTACGACGACACCCGCCGGTTCTACGGCGCGCTCACCTGGAAACCGTTGAAGAAAACCACCGTCCGCTTCAGCGCCGAGCAGTTCAACCGCGAGGCCCAGGTGCCCAACACCGTGACCCCGCGCGATTACATCACCGACTGGCTGGCCCACGGGCGGCCCGCGTGGGATCCCACGACGCAGCGCGTCACCTACGCCGACGGCACGACCACCGGAACCTTCGCGCAGGGCACCGACGCCACCACGCTGCCCTTCGGTCTGCAGGGCGGCGCCGGCCTCTACGCGCGCGGCGTGCTCTATGTGGAGCCCGACGGCAACGTCAGCTTCTGGTCGGTCGGCCGCACCGGCAACGCCGCCACCCCGCTCACGCGCAACCAGAACGTCCGCCTCCTCCAGAGCAGCACCGCGCTCTCCCGCACCCGCGCGCTCCAATACCCGCTCTTCTTTGACAAGGGCGTCAACGACAAGTCGGTTTACGACTGGAGCTCCATCAACTACATCGCCCCCAACTACACCGAGGACGAGGCCAGCACCTTCGTCACCGAGTTGGAGCAGATTCTCTTCGAGAACCGGAACCACCAGCTTGCGGCCAAGCTCGGCTGGTTCCACCAGGACTTCGAGCGCTACAAGCGCAACATGGTCGTGGGCAACGACACCATCATCTACGTCGACGTAAACAGCAAGCTCATCAACGGCGATCCCAACCCCAACTTCGGCCGCCCTTATGCCGGAGCGACCGCGCCGATCATCCTCCGCCAGCCCGAGGAGATCGACACCAAGGCCGTCGACCTCGCATACATCTGGACCCCCGAGAGCCGCAACGACCGCAACTGGATCGGCCAGCAGCGCTTCAACTTCCACGGCGAGCTCCGCAAAACCGAGAGCACCAACTACCGTTATCGCGACATGATCGTGTCCCAGCACAGCTGGACAAACACGGCCAACCGCGGCTCCGCGCCCGAAACCTACTACCAGTATTACCTCGGTGACGCCACCGGCTACAACGGGGACTACGCCCCGACCTCGCGGAGCATCCTCTCCGGCTCCTATCCCTTCCACTGGTATAACGGCGCCTCCGGCCAGCAGCGATGGATCTCCGACACCGCCGAACTCGGCGAGGCCGCCATCACCGGCACCAACACCCAGCAGCAGAAGATCGACACCCTCAACATCACCTACCAGGGCAGCTTCTTCGACAACCGCGTCGTCCCCACCTTCGGCTGGCGCCGCGACAAGCAGCAGGGCCGCCAGTCCGCCGCCAACGCCCCGGTGGATCCCGCCACCGGCTGGATCACCTACGACGACCTCGATGTTTTCCGCGACTGGATCGGCCAGTCCGGCGAGACCAAGACGGCCGGCATCGTCGTGAAGCCCGCCCCCTGGCTCAACCTGTTCTACAACTACTCCGACAGCTTCGACCCGCTGGGCATCGCCTACAACATCTTCGGCGAAGTGCTGCCCAACCCCACCAGCGAGGGCACGGACTGGGGCTTCGCGCTCAAGCTCCTCGAGGGCAGGCTGTTCATCAAAGTCAATCGCTACGACAACACGGAGTTCAACTCCCGCCGCTCCCAGATCGGCACCATCGGTTCCCGCATCCACCGCCTCGAAGGCTGGCGCCAGCCCTACGCCGAGTCGTTCTATCCCTGGGCCGCCAACGTCGTGACCCAGCGCTTCCTCGACCAGGGCGTCGCCAACCCCACGCAGGAGCAGGTCTTCAACGCCGCCGCCGACTTCATGCAGATCGACCCCGTCCAGCTCCGCCGTCAGGACGAGACCGGCGCCGTCTATGTGCCCGCCGACGTCACTTCCAAGGGCTGGGAAGTCGAGGTCACTTACAACCCGACACGCAACTGGCGCGTCAAGGCCAACGTCGCCCAGACCGAGGCCTCCGACAGCAACATCGGCGCGGATGTCACCGCGTATCTCGCCGAGCGCTACGCGGTCTGGACCACCATCACCGATGACGACGGCAACCGCTGGTGGGATTTCAACGGCGGCCGGCCCTACACGCGCTATCTCTCGGACATTCTGGCGCCCTATTCCTTCGAGGTGGCCAATTCCGGCAAGCCCCGTCCGCAGTTGCGCGAATGGCGCTTCAACGCCCTCACCAACTACGACTTCACCGACGGCCCGCTCAAGAACTTCAGCGTCGGCGGCGCGCTGCGCTGGGAGTCCAAGGGGGCCATCGGCTTCTATGGCCTGCCGCTCGATGACAACGGCCTCATCACCGGCCTCGATCCCGACCGCCCCGTCTACGACAAGGCCCGCTACAAGATCGACCTGAACGCCTCCTATAAATTCAGGCTCTTCGAGGACAAGGTCCGTGGCCGCATCCAGCTCAACGTCCGCGACATCTTCGAGGGCGGCCGTTTGCAGGCCATCGCCGTCAATCCCGACGGCTCGCATTATGCCTTCCGCATCGTCGATCCGCGGCAGTTCATCCTGAGCACGACCTTCGATCTCTGAGCGGCCCGTCGCCGCCCCGGTCCGGAACCGTGTATCCATGATTCAACCACAGGGAGCGGATGCTCACGCCGACGAAAAACGCGGGCAGGGACGCCCGCGTTCACCGGGAAGGCCGAACATCGTTTACATCCTGGCGGACGACATGGGGCTCGGCGACGCCTCGTGCTTCAATCCGGCGAGCGCATGGAAGACGCCATGCCTCGACCGGATGGCGCGCGAGGGCCGGTGCTTCACCGACGCGCACTCCGCCTCCGCCGTCTGCACGCCGAGCCGCTACGCGCTGCTCACGGGCCGCTACGCGTGGCGCACGCGGCTCAAGCGCGGCGTGCTGCGCGGCTACAGCCCGCCGCTGATCGAGCCGGGACGGCTGACCGTTCCGGCGCTCTTGAAATCGCGCGGCTATCGCGCCGCGATGTTCGGCAAGTGGCACCTCGGCCTCGACTGGGCGCGCGCCGGCCCGGAGCCGGAGGACGTCGATTTCACCAAACCCTTCGGCGGCGGCCCGCTCGCGCACGGCTTCGACCGGTTTCTCGGCATCAGCGCCTCGCTCGACATGCCGCCCTACGCGTATTTGGAAAACGAATACGTCGCGCGGCCGCCGACCGGGACGATCGGCGACAGCCCGAAGCCGAAGATGTGGCGCGCGGGCGCGATCAGCGACGATTTCGAGCACGAGGATGTTCTTCCCAAGCTCGGGGAGCTTGCGCTCGAGGAGATTGCCGCGCGCGCGGCTGATCCGGAGGGCGCGCCGTTTTTCCTCTACCTTGCGCTGGCCGCGCCGCACACGCCGATCGTGCCCACGCCGGAGTTTCTCGGGAAGAGCGGCGCGACGGTCTACGGCGATTTCAACCTCCAGGTGGACGACCTCGTCGGCCGCATCCTCGCCGCGCTCGACGCCGCCGGGCTGGGGGAGAACACGCTCGTGATCTTCACCGCCGACAATGGCGTCGCGCCGGCCTGCAACCTCGAGGAGTTGCGCGCGTTCAACCACGATTCGAGCGCCGGCTTCCGCGGCCACAAGGCCGACATCTACGAGGGCGGTCATCGCATTCCTTTCATCGCGCGCTGGCCGCGCATGATCCCGGCCGGCACGCGTTGCGCCGAGCCGATCGCGCAGGCCGATCTGCTCGCGACCTGCGCCGAAATTCTCGGCATGCCGCTGCCGGACGACGCCGGCGAGGACAGCGTGAGCATCCTGCCGCTCTTGCGCGGAACCGCCGCCACGGCGCCCGGCCGCGAAGGCATCGTGCACCATTCGGAGAACGGGTCCTTCGCGATCCGCGACGGGAAATGGAAACTCTGCCTCTGCCCCGGCTCGGGCGGCTGGAGTTTTCCGCATCCGGTGAACGACGCCGCGCTCGATCTCCCGCCGTTTCAGCTCTTCGATCTCGAGTCGGATCCGGGCGAACAGACCAATCTCGCCGCCGCGCATCCGGAGGAAGCAAACCGCCTGCGCGCGCTCATGCGCTCCTTCATCGAACGCGGCCGCAGCACCGCGGGCGCTCCACAATCAAACGCCGCCACGGACGACTGGCCGCAGACGGCCTGGATGACGGAGGGCGCGCCGTGATCTGCCTGACGAGCTTCTTCACTTTCGGTTCAACGCCTCGAGGCTTGTCCCTGCCTGGAGGACGACGTGGCAATCGCGAGCGCAACCGAAAATCGCGCGTTGTGTTCCCGGACGCCCGCGCTCCCCGGAGCATTGCGAATGCCGGGGGCCGATCGCGCCCGCGCCGGATGTTGCTCCTGCTTTCTTTCCTTCCGTTCTTCTCCGCGCTTGCCGCCGTTTCGGCCGCGCCGCCGAACATCCTCTTCATCATGACGGATCAGCAGACCGCCGACGCCATGAGCTGCCGGGTGGGGGACGAACGGATCAAAACGCCGGCGATGGACAGCCTCGCCGCGCGCGGCGCCTTCTTCTCGCGCGCCTACGCGCCCAATCCGCTCTGCATGCCGGCGCGCAACTCGATCTTCACCGGGCGGTTTCCGCACGAGACCGGCGTGACCGACAACACGCCCATGCACACGGGGGAGACGCTCGATCCGGCGGAGTTTCCCACCATGGGGACCTACTTTCGCGAGGCCGGCTACGCCACCGCCTACTTCGGCAAGTGGCACCTGTGCTATGATATCCGGAAAGTGGATACACACGGCTTCGAGACCTTCGACCGGCAGCAGAAGGACGCGGTCACGGCCGACCATGCGATCGAGTTTCTCGCGCAGCCGCGCGACCGGCCGTTCCTTCTCGTGACGAGTTTCCTCAACCCGCACAACGTGGCGGAACTCTCTCGCGGCCAGCCGCTGTCGAACGGTCCGATCGGCGAGCCGCCGGAGCTGCCGCAATTGCCGCCGCCGCCGGCGAACCTCGCGCCGCCGGTCTTCGAGCCGGACACGATGACGCTGATCCGGCGCGGTTATCATGCGAACCAGCGGCTCTTTCCCGTGGGGCATTTTTCGCCGGCCATGTGGCAGGCGCTGCGCTGGGGCTACAACCGCCTCGTCGAGAAGGTGGATGCCGAGATCGGCCGCGTCCTCGCCGCGTTGCGCGAAGCCGGGCTCGAGGGAAACACGCTCGTCGTGTTCGTGAGCGACCACGGCGAATGCGCGGGCGCGCACGGGCTCACGCAAAAAACCGTCTTCTACGAGGAGTCCGCGCGCGTGCCGCTGATCGTGGCGCCGCCCGGCCAGCGCGAGGCGCGCGAGTCGGACGCGTTCGTCAACACGGGCATCGACCTGCTTCCCACGCTGCTCGACTACGCGGGCATCGCGCAGCCGGCGCGCCTGCCCGGCGCGAGCCTCCGCCCGCTCGTTTCAGGCGAGCGCGTGAGCGGCTGGCGCGACGAGGTCGTGATCGGCAACCACATGTCCCAGGGCGGCCTGCTGGAGGAGGGATTCGTGCCGATCACCGAGGGCCGGATGGCGCGGACCGATCGCTACAAATATTGTGTTTATCTCCACGGCGAGCGGCGCGAGTCGCTGGTCAATCTCATCGACGATCCCGGCGAGCTGGTCGATCTCGCGGCCGATCCCGCCTATCGCGAAATCGTGCTCGAGCACCGGGAGCGGCTGCGCCGCTTCGGCGAGAAATACAACGACCCGCTCGTGGAGCAGCTCCTGGCCGACGATGTCGCCCCGCGGCCATTCGAGCACATAACAAAACCACGCCGCCCCACGACCCCGGCGCCTTCGTCATGAGATTATGGATACGCGAACAGCCGAAAAAAGGACGCGCGGCACATTCCGGGGAGCGCATCGGGTTGCTGATTCTTGCATGCGCCCTCCCGGCTTTATTCATCTGTGTTCCGACCGCCCGCGCCTCCGGGCCGGATTTCGTCCTGCAGAGCACGCCCGTGCGGCCGGAGCCGTTTGCGGACACGCCGTTGCGAATCAACCCGCCGACCTTTCGCTGGCCGGCGACGACCGAGGCCGGCGTCGAGTATCGAATCGAGATCGCGCGTGAAGCGGACTTCGCGGACGCGCGCGTCGAGATCGTTTCGGACCTCTTCTTTCGTCCGCTCGAGCCGCTCGAGCCGGGCGTGTGGCACTGGCGCGTGCGGCGCGAGTCGCCCACGACCGGCGCGTGGATCGGGTCCGAATCGTTCGAGATCGCGGATGACCTGCCGCGCTGGCCGCTCGCGCCGTGGTCCAGCTGGCTCGAGCGAATATCGAAGAAACACCCGCATGTGTATCTGACGGCGGAAGAGGCGCCGGCATTGAAGGCCAACGCGCGCCGCCTCGGCGCGGCGCTCGATCCGTGGATCGAGAAGACGAAGCAGAGCCTGGAGAAGCCCTTCGATTTGGAAACCTGGAAGGCCCGGGTTCCGCCCGACGCCGACCCCTTCGCCCCCGACAGCCCGTCGCGCAAGCAACTGGTGTGGGCTTCGAAAGAGGCCGCCCGGGCGGCCTCGACACCCGCGGCCGAGGGCGCGTGGCTCTGGCTCGCGACGGACGACCCGTGGTATCTCGAGCGCGTCAAGGCGCGCGCGCTGCTCGTTTCGACGTTCGATCCCGACGGCTTCATCTCCGACCGCAACACCGGGCGCGACCTCGGCAATGTCGATTTTGGAAACGCCGTCATCGTCCACAATCTCGGCGTCATTTACGACCTGCTTTATAACGAGTTCACGGAGGACGAGCGCGCGCGGATTCGCGCCGCGATCATGGCGCGCGCGGCTCCGATGTTTGCGAAGGTGCGGCGCGCGCCGCTGGAGCTGATGCGCGCGCACGCCTGGCAGCACGGCTTCCTCGATGCGATGGTCGGCGCGCTCGCGGTCATCCGCGAGGAGCCGCGCGCGCGGGAATGGGTCGAGCTGGGGCTGAAGTCGTTCGTCGCGATGTATCCCTGGTTTGGAGGCGACGACGGCGGCTCGCAGGAGGGGCCGCGTTATTACCACGCCGTGGGCGCGATCCCGAGCCTCAACACGCTCGACATCTTCCGCTCCGCCTTCGGGCTGCGCCTCGAGGAGGGGAATCCCTGGTTTCGCAACAATCCCTACTTCCTCGTGTACTCGTTTCCTCCCGGCAGCCTGCAAACCCAGCTCGGCGACAGCAACCCGGGACGGACGGGACCCGGCGACGACACCGCCGCGCCCGCCGGCAAGGCGCGCATCGCCGCGCTCCGCATGGCGGAACTGCACGGCAACGGCCATCTCGCCGCCTACGCCGCGGCCGTGCCGGAGGACGACTCCTCGTATTCAGTATCCGAATACCTGCGCTGGTCGAAGCCTCCGCGCGTCGCGCCGGTTCCGCTCGAAACGCTGCCCGCCGCGCGGCTCTTCGCCGATGTCGGGACGGTCTTCACGCACTCCGCGCTGACACGCCCGGAGGACAACGTGCGCCTGATCTTTCACGCCAGCCCCTACGGCGGGCACGGGCATTCGCACGCGGACCAGAACAGTTTTCATATCATCGCCTACAACGAGCACCTGTTGCTCGATTCCGGCTATTATACACCGACGGGTGACCCGCACCGGGAAAACTATTACGTGCGCACGAAGGCGCACAACACCATCCTGGTGGACGGGACCGGCCAGGCCTGGGGAAACACGACCGGGCACGCGCGCGTGGATCATTTCGAGCAGAACGACGACTGGGTCTCGTTCACCGGCCACGCCGCGACGGCCTACAAGGAGACGCCGCTCGACCGTTTCGACCGGCACGTCGTCTGGCTGCGGGGCGGCGAGACACAGACCTACGTGATCATCGACGACCTCGAGGCGGCCGATGGCGCGCGCCGGCGTTTCGACTGGTTGTTGCACGCCGCCCGGGAAATGAAGGTCGATGCCGGCCTTCGTCGCGCGCGGGTTTCGGGCGAAAACGGGGAGGCGCTCGTCTCGTTTCTCGCTCCGGCGGCGCTGTCGTTCGAGCAGCGATCCGGATTCGACGAGCCCGCCATCTACTGGCGGCGCGGCATGAACTATCCGCTGCCGGATCAATGGCATCTCGCGGCCACGCCGCCGGAGGCGAATCGCGCGCGTTTCGTCACGGTCATCCAGGTCTCGAAACCCGGCGTGAAGAAGCCGGCGATCCGCCCGATCGAGAACGGGGCGGAAGTGAACGGCTGGCGGGTGCAACTGGACGCCGACGCGCGTCGGACGCGTGTATCCAAAATATGATGACAAATGGAAAGGCGCGAATGTGGCTGGCTGCCGCGATGCTCGGCGCGGGAGCCTCTTGCTTCGCCGGCGCGCTGCCGGTGATCACGGCCACGCGCGTGATCGACCGGCCGATCATCGAGCCCTCGATGCTTCCGGGCGACGAGGGCGCGAGCATCAACGGGCCCTCGCTCATTCGCGTTCCGGCCTGGGTGGAGAATCCGCTGGGCGTGTTTTATCTCTACTTTTCGCATCATGAGGATGGTTACATCCGGATGGCTTATGCCGACACGATCGAGGGGCCATGGACGATCCGCGAGGGAGGCGTGCTGGCGCTGGAGGAGCTGCGTTCGCTCCGCGGCCACATCGCGTCGCCCGAAGCGGTGATCGACGAGGAGAGCCGGCAGATCTATCTTTTCTGTCACGGCTCTCCGCAGGGCGACGGAGGGCAGGTGACATCGGTCGCGGTTTCGAGCGACGGCCTGAGTTTTCGCGAAGCGGGCGGCGTGGTCGGTCCGGCCTATCTGCGCGTGTTTCGCCACGAGGACGAGTGGTATGGCTTGACGCATTCCGGCGTGCTGCGCCGCGCGAAGAAACTGGGCCAGCCCTTCGAGCCGGTCGCGACCATCATCGGCCCGGAGATCGCGGCGGCGGTCGATCCCGCGCTGCTCGGCGAGCCGGGCGCCGTGCCCGCCGACAAGCGGCCGACCTCGGGCGACGGGCGTTATGGCATCCGTCATGTCGGTACGGATATACGCGAAGGGAAACTGTATGTGTATTTCTCCTGTGTCGGCCATCGCCCGGAACGGATCCTGTGCACGGTCGTGGATCTCGATGGGCCGCCGGAGCAATGGCGGGCTAGCGGCGTGATCGAGGTCCTCCGGCCCGAGTGGGATTGGGAGGGCGCGGATCTGCCGCTTGCGTATTCGAGAGGCGGAAGCGTGATCAAATACGGTTATGCCCGCGCGCGCGAGTTGCGCGATCCCGCGGTATATAGGGAAGGGGACAACGCATGGCTCATTTACTCGATCGCAGGCGAGGCGGGCCTCGGGCTCGCCCGCCTGACGATTTCAGGTCAATGAATCCCGAAACCTTCATCGTCCTCGGGGTAGGAGCGGCTTCAGCCGCGATGCGAAAGCGTTGCGTGGATGAATCGCGGCTGAAGCCGCTCCTACGAGCGTTCGCAGGCCATGCGACGTCCGACGTTCCGGCATCTGATCTCTGATTTCGTTTCCATGCTTTTCGATCTCCCGCCTCCGGCCGAGCCCATGCCTCCAAACATCGTCATGATCGTCGCCGACGACGTCAGCGCCGCGGACCTCGGCTGCTATGGCAACCCGGGTGTGCGCACGCCGAATCTCGATCGGCTCGCGGGCGAGGCCCTGCGCTTCACGAATGCCTATGTCACGATTCCGAGCTGCAGCCCGAGTCGTTGCAGCATGCTGACCTCGCGCTATCCGCACAACCTCGAGACGGCGTCGGAATTGCACGGCCCGCTGCCCGAGGGCATCGCCCTTTTTCCGCAATTGCTGCGTGAGGCCGGCTACTGGTCCATGCACGCGGGCAAGGCGCATTTCGGGACGAATGCGGACAACGGCGTGCAGACGCTGGCCGGCCCCGCGCGCGCGGCATTTGATATAGGCGGCGACGGCGAGCCGGTGCCGGGCAAGGGCGGCCACGGCGGCGAGGAGAAATGGATCGATCGCCTGCGCGCGCGCCCGGAAGGGCGGCCGTTCTTCGCCTGGTTTGCCTCGCACGACGCGCATCGCATCTGGGACGCCGACGAGTTCACCGGCACGCACGACGGCGCGGACGTGACCGTGCCGGCAAGCCTGCTCGACACGCCGGAGACGCGCGCCGATCTCGCGCTCTATTACGACGAGATCGCGCGGCTCGATCATCACGTCGGCAAGGTGCTGGACGAACTCGAGCGGCAGGGCGTGCTCGAGCAGACCGTAGTTGTTTTCCTGTCGGATCACGGCCGGCCGTTTCCCCGCGCGAAGACGCATCTATATAACGAGGGCGTGCTCACGCCGTTGATCATTCGCATGCCGGGCGGCAAGGTTGCGCCGGCGGTCGTCGATGCCCTCGCGAGCACAATCGACCTTGCGCCGACCATCCTGGAACTGGCGGGAGTCGAGGCGCCGCCGGGTTTTCAAGGCGTCAGCCTGTGTCCGATCCTGCGCGATCCGAAGGCGACGGTGCGCGACTTCGTTTTCGCGGAGCAGAACTGGCACAACTTTCCCGCGCACGTGCGGCTCGTGCGCCACGGCGACTTCACCTACCTGCGCAATGCCTGGCCCGA
>CAZFCY010000130.1:0-14172 GCA_964517665.1 uncultured Opitutaceae bacterium
GGACGACACGGAGGGCGTCCCTCCAGGAAATCCAGGCCGAAGCAAGCTTCGGGGTTTCCGACCCAAAGGGAATGAAGGCTGCGGGGATCACATCCATGCGGATCATGCCGCGACCGCCGCGGCGGCGGGCTGTTGATTCTGCGCGGCCACGGCCGGACGGACGCCGCCCGGCGGCAGGGAGATGATTCCGAAATTGCGAATCTCGACGCGCGCCGGCAGCTCCTGGTAGCTGAGCACGATCAGCTTCGGCAGCGAGGGTTCGAAGAAGCGCTTGAAGGCGAGCCGGATTTCCGTCGTGGTGACGAGGATCGGCTGCAAGCCGCGGCCGGTCATGTCGCCGATGCGCGTCGTCAGCTCGTTGAGCAGGTGCTGGGCGAGATTCGGATCGAGCGTGAGCGTGAGATCGAAGGCGGAGCGCTGCACGCGCGTGACGAGATGCTGCTCCACCCGAGGGTCGAGCGTGAGCGCCTCGAGCGCGCCCGGCGCGGATTCGAAATCGGGAATGAAATACTCGCCGAGGCGACGCCGCACCTGCTCGGAAAGATCGTCGGGATTTTTCGATATATGCGCGTAGTCCGCGACGGCCTCGAGGATGAGCGCGAGGTTGCGGACGGAGACGCCCTCCTTGAGGAGATTCTGCAACACGCGCTGAATGACGCCGATGCTGACGAGGTCGGGAAGCAGCTCCGACACGAGCGTGGGATGCTTTTGTTTGACCACATCGACGAGCGACTGCACGTCCTGCCGCGAGATGAGCTGGTGCGCGCTTTCGCGCAGCGTTTCGGAAAGGTGCGTGACCATGACCGAACTCGCGTCGACGACCGAGTAGCCGTTGATCTCGGCGCTCTTGCGCTCGTCGTCGCCGATCCACACCGCCTCGATCCCGAAGACGGGCTCGACCGTGGGGATGCCGCGCAGTTGCACCGTGCTTCCGCCGACATTCATCGCCATCCAGCGGCGCGGCATGAGGCGGCCGCGGGCGACCTCCTTGCTGCGCAGGAGGAAGCGATATTCGTTCGTGTCCAGCTCGAGGTTGTCGCGCACCGCGATCGGCGGGATGACGATGCCGAGCTCGCGCGCGAGCGTCTTGCGCACGCCGGTGATGCGATCGAGCAGGTCGCCGTTTTGCGCGCGATCGGCGAGCGCCACGACGTTGTATCCCAGCTCGATCGAGAAGAGATCGGTCTCGATCAGTTTTTCGAACTCGCCGCCGACCGGCGAAGGCGCTCCCGCCGGGCCGGCGCCCGCGCCCGCGCCACCCGCGGGCGCTTTGGATTTGTCTCCGGCATTCCCGGCGAGCGCGGCCTTCGCGTCCTCGATCGCGGTTGCCGCCTGGCGCTTGCGGATCGCCCAGCCCGCGAATCCGGTGACGACGGAGGTGACGAGAAACGGAACCATCGGCATGCCGGGGACGATCGCGAAAAACAGCATCATGCCCGAAAGCGTGAGCATCGCGCGCGGATACGACGTGAGCTGCCTCGTGATGTGCGAGCCGAGATCGTCCACATCCGAGGTGCGCGTCACGAGGATGCCCGCCGCGAGGGAGACGATCAGGGCCGGAATCTGCGTGACGAGGCCGTCGCCGATGGAAAGCAGGGTGAACTTCTGCAACGCCTCCGTCAGGGGCATGCCCATCTGCATCACGCCGATGGTGATGCCGCCGACGACATTGATGATCGTGATGATGATCCCCGCCATCGCGTCGCCGCGGACGAACTTCGAGGAACCGTCCATCGCGCCGTAAAAGTCGGCCTCCTTCTGGATCTTCGTGCGGCGCTTCGTCGCGGCGCTCTCGTCGATCAGGCCGGCGTTCAACTCGGCGTCGATCGCCATCTGTTTTCCCGGCATCGCGTCGAGCGTGAAACGCGCCGCGACCTCCGCGATGCGGCCGGCGCCCTTGGTGATCACGATGAAGTTGATCACGACGAGGATGAGGAACACCACCGTGCCGACGACATAGTTGTCGCGCACGACGAAGCTGCCGAAGGCCTCGATGACGTGGCCGGCGTAGCCGTCGAGCAGGATGAGCCGGGTCGAGGCGACGTTGAGGCCGAGCCGGAAAAGCGTGACTGCGAGCAGGATGGTGGGGAAGGCCGAGAACTCCGGCGCGTCCTTCACGTAGATGATCGTGAGCAGGATCAGGAGCGAGATGCCGATGCTGGCCGCGAGCAGCACATCGAGCGCGTAGGCCGGCAGCGGCAGGACGAGCAGCACGACCGTGCCGAAAAGGCCGATCGTGAGCAACAGGTCGCCCGATCCGAGGATGCCGGCGAGCTTCTTGCGCGTGCCTGCTGGTTGCGCGCTCATGCGACGTGCCCGAGACGGCGGGCCTTCAATCGATGGAAGTAGTAACGGTGGGTGCGATAGACAAAGCCGAGGATCTCGGCGACCGCCTGATAGAGCTGGGCCGGGATCTCCTTCCCCACCCGGCCGTATTTGAACAACGCGCGCGCGACGGGCCTGTTCTCGACCATCGGCACCTCGTGCTTCGCCGCGAGTTCCTTGATGCGCCTTGCGAACACATCGCGGCCCTTCGCGAGCACGACGGGCGCGCGGTCCTGGCCGCGCTCGTACTTCAACGCGACGGCGAAGTGCGTCGGGTTCGTCACGACGACATCGGCCGTCGGCACGGCGCCGAGCATCTGGCGCTGGAGCAGGCGACGCGCGAGGGCGCGCTGGGCCGACTTCAGGTGCGGGTTGATCTCGGAGTTCTTGCGCTCCTGCTTCACCTCCTCACGCGACATCATCAGGTCCTTGCGCGTCTTCCGCCATTGATAGAAATAGCTGATGATCGCGATCGCGCCCGCCGCGATCGCGATGCGGACGAACACATACAACGCCGTGTCGCCTATGAACCGGGCCAAGTGCGCCACGTCCACCGGCGTGTAAAAGATCGGGTCGTCGAGGATGCGCCGGGCCGCGCCATGGAGGATCGCGCACAACGCGATCATCTTCATCAGGTCGATGCCGAAACGCACGAACACCTGCGCCGAGACGAGCCGTTTCACGCCGTTGGCCGGATCGAGCTTGTTCCACTTGATGTCCGTGACCTTGGGCGTGAGCCGGAAGCCGGTCTGCATGCCGCCGGCAATCACGCCGGCGAGCATCGTCACCCCGACGAACGGAAACACGAGCGAGCCGACGAGCCCGAGCCCGTCCTGCAACCCGCGCGCGGCCGAGATCTCGTTGACCTCGAGGCGATCGAGATGGCCGAAAACATACGAGCCCATTTCCGCCACCCGCCGCGCCGTGCCGGGCGCGACAAAAAGCAGCAGGCAGAACGTGGCCGCGAGCCCGACGGCGATGCCGACATCGGGCGACTGCGCGAACCGCCCCTCCTGAAACGCCTCCGTGAGGCGCTTCGCCGTCGGCTCCTCCGTGCGTTGATCCTTGTCCGTCTCCGCCATCGCTCAGGATCTCGCAAAGGGAATGAACCGCAGCATCAGCTCCGGCGAGTTCGCGAACTGCTGTGTGATATAGTGAACGATCAACCCGATCGAAACGGCCAGCATCGCGAGCCCCGCGGCGATGCGCGCGGAAAAGCTCAGGATGAAGACGTTCATCTTCGGCACGACGCGCCCGAGGAGGGAAAAGGTGAGATTGATGAGGAAGTTCACCGCCAGCACCGGCGCGGCCATGAGCAGGCCGAGCTGAAAAATCCGCGCGCTGTGCCTCACCACCTCCTCGACAAACGAGGAGCCCGCCATCTGCAGGCCCGGCGGCACGAGCTGGAAGCTCCGCGCCAGCGCAAAGAGCACGGCATAGTGCGCGCCGCTGAAGAAGATGACGACGCCGAGATAAAACAATCCCGTGCCCACCGGGCTGCCCGCGCTCGACACCGTCGGATCCATGCCCGGCGCGGGATTCAGGCCGATCTCCACCGCCAGCAACTGCGCGGCGAACTCGATGATATAAAAAATCATCCGGACCGAAAGCCCCATGAGCAGGCCGATCGAAAGCTCCTTGGACACGAGCAGGACGGCCTCGATCGCGTGCGTTGGATATATCGACATGTCGCCCGCGTGCGGCATCACGATCCACGCGAGCATGCCGCCGAACCCCACCCGCATGGTCCGCGGAATCGAGCGCACGAGGAAGAACGGCAGAATCAAGAGCAGGCCGGTCGCGCGCGTGGAGGCGAGCATCCACAGAAACATGTCCGCGGTGTCGAACTCCGGCATCAGCGCGTGACCTCCGGGAACCGCTGCACCATCGAGATGGTGAACTCCATCAACGAACGCATGAACCAGCTCGCCGAGACGAGCATGACCACGCCCACCGCCAGCAGCTTCGGCACGAAGGCCAGCGTCTGCTCCTGGATGCTCGTCACCGCCTGGACGAGGCTGACGGCGAGACCGACGGCCATCGCCGTGAGAAGAATCGGCGCGACCAGCATCAACGCCTGGGTGACGGTGACGCGAAACAGGTCGATGGCGGCTTCGATGTTCATACGTGAAAACTCTGCACGAGCGAGCGCACGACCAGCGACCAGCCGTCCACGAGGACGAAAAGCAGCAGCTTGAACGGCAGCGACACCACCACCGGCGGCATCATCATCATGCCCATGCTCATGAGCGTGGTCGCGACGAGAAAATCGATGACGATGAACGGCAGAAAAACGAGAAAGCCCATCTGGAACGCGCTGCGCAGCTCGCTCATCACGAAGGAGGGCGCGATGATCCGGAGCGGCAGATCCTCGCTTCGCGTCGGCCCGCTCTGCGAGAGTTCGAGAAAAAACTCGATGTCGGAGACGCGCGTCTGTTTCAGCATGAATTGCTTCAGCGGCTCGCCGCCGCGCTCCAGCGCCTCGAGCGATGTGATCTCCTTCGCCAGGTAGGGCTGCAGCGCCTCGGTGTTCATCACGCTCACAACCGGCTGCATGATGAAAAACGTGAGGATCAGCCCGAGCCCGACGATGATCTGGTTCGACGGCGCCTGCTGCACCCCGAGCGCCGTGCGCACGAACCCCAGGACCACGACGATGCGGGTGAAGCTCGTCATGAGAATGACCAGCGACGGACCCAGCGTGAGCAGGGTCATGAGGATGAGCACCTGGATCGCCACGCTCAGATCCGGCATGGCGCCTTCGCCGCCGCCGAGGGTGATGCTCACCTGGCCGGTGTTCGGCGCGGCCGTTTGCGCGGCGGCAGGGCCGGCCGCGACAAGCGCAAACGCGGCAAGCAGCATCCAGGTTTTCCTCACCGCTCGTCTCCCTGGGTCGCGACGGCGAAGTCGTCGTCGCGCGCGGTCTCGCCCGCGAGCGGATGGCCCGCGAGGGGCGTGAGGTAGTCGATGCGTCCCGGACAGACGCCCACCAGCATCTTCGCGTCCTCGTATTCGACCACGAGGAGGAACTGCCGGTTGCCGAGCATCCGCGTTTCCAGGACCTGCAGCTTGCCGGCATTCTTCGCGAACGGCCGCGAGACGATGCCGCGCTTGAGGAGCAGCCATGCCCCGCCGGCGAGGAGGCCGAGAACGACCACATAGCCCGCCGCCTGGCCCAGCCCGCCGGGCATCGCGGCGGGCGCGAGCACCCGCGTGTCGCGCTCCGCGTCCCCGGCCCCCGTGGCCGATGGCACGGACGCGCTCGGATGGATGACCTCCGACGGCGCCGGCCCGGTGCGCCCGGCGGCCGGAAGCGCGGCCGCGGCCATTGCCACCGCGGCGAAAAGCGCGGCGTGGCGCACGATCTTCATGACGCCCTGCCGACGATCCTTGTTATTTTGATGCCGAAGGAATCCTCCACGAGGACAACCTCGCCATGGGCGATGAGTTTGTCGTTCACGTAGAGTCCCACCGGATCCTTCGCCCGCTGGTCGAGCTGGATCACCGTGCCGGGTGTCATTTCGAGAATGTCCTTCATCGGCAGCTGGCACGAGCCCAGCTTGACCGTGAGTCGGACCTTTACATCGAGCACAAGCTCGAGGGATTTGGGTTCGAGAGTGGCGTCCATCACACGTTCTCCGACGAGATTTTTTTGTCGATGCGGATGGCGAGGCGGTCTGCTTCGAGCCCGATCTCACCGGCAAATTTGGTGACTCCGGAGAGTCTGACTTTCGTCTTTTGAATGATGTCCGCCGGCAGGCGCACGACGGAGTTTTCCCCCAGCGCGAGAACTTCGCGCACGGTCATCTCGCGCGCGTCCCATTCGACGCTGAGGGGCAGCGGGATGCTGTTATAAGCCTGTGTCCACACCGGCCGGCGCTCGTCGCCGCCGGTCCCGGGGCCCATGGGCATGAGCGCGAGTATATTGCGGACATTGCCCTCGAGGGAGGGAAACGGCAGGGCGATCTGGACGCGCTCGGTATGGTCCCCGAAAACACCCTCGAAGGTGCTGACGAGCATCACCGTGTCGCTGGCGGAGGTCTGCAAATAGCGCCCGCCGTTTTCGCGGCCGATCGTCGTGGCGGTGTGGCGGCGATCGCCGCCCCACATGCGGCACCATTCCTCGAGCACGACCTGGACGACGTCGTCGAGCAGGTTGACCTCGATCTCGGTCAGGCCCTCGGTCGTGCCCTCGAGCTGCCCCTTTCCTCCGAGCATGCGGTCCACGATCGCGAGCCCGAGCATCGGGCTGAGATCGATCACGCCGACGCCCGGGAGCGGATCGACCTTGAAGAGAACGACATGGCTCGGGTTGGAAACATCGGCGGCGAAGCGGCGATACGCGACGGTCGAGATCCGCTGCAGGGCGAGGGAAAAATCCATCCGCAGGAACAGCGCGAGGCGCGCGGAAACGAGCGCGGCAAACTCTTCGTGGCGCTGCCGGAGCGCGCGCATGACGAGCTCGCTGATGATCATCGGATTCGCGAAATCGTGCGGCTCGACCTCCGGCGGGGACTTCGCGTCGAAGCGCTCGCCGGTGTGGCGATACACCGGCTGGCGCGGCGCCAGCGGCTCGGCCGACGAAGCCACCGACTCCGCCAGCATCTGGTCGATCTCGGCCTGGCTGAGCGACTCGGCGCTGATGTCTTCGTCCTGTGATTCCCCGGCCATTATTGGATGACGAATTCGGAAAAATAGATCTCCTCCACGACGCGGCCGCGGAGGACCGATTCGTAGGCGAAGACGAGTTCGCCCCGCACCTTGTTCTTCACGCCGGGATCCTCGACATCGGCGAGGCTGAGCGCGCCGAGCACGCTGAGCGTCGCGTCGAGCATCCGGGCCTTGTTCGCCTCGACGAGATGCTGGAACTCGTGGTTCGCGCTGTAGGCGGTGAAGCTGACCTTGATATAACGGCTCTTCATCGAGCCGGAAAGGTTGCTCACGATGTCCTTGAACTCATAGGAGAACGTCGCCTCGGGCTTGGGCCCGCGCGAGGCCCCGGCCGCGCCGCCGTCCGCGGAGCCGCGCCCCGCCCCGCCACCGCCCGGCGCGGCGCTCGCGGCGGCGAGCATCTTCTCCATCTTCGGGAAGATGAGAAACTGCGCCATCCCGAAGGAGAGCGCGGGGACGAGAACGAGAACGGCGAGCACCGGCATCCAGCCGCCATTGCCCGACGGCGCGGCCGAGCCCGCGGCCGCGTCCTTTTTCGAATCGACTTCCCTGGCCATATATCAGGATCTCCCCTCCCCGGTCGCGGCGCGGTTATCGCTTCAGGTTGACGACTTCCTGCAACACCTCGTCGGAGACGGTGATGATGCGCGAGCCCGCCTGGAAACTGCGCTGCGTGGTGATCATTTCCGCGAATTGCTCGGTGAGATCGACGTTCGAAAGCTCGAGCGAGCTTTCGAGGATGACGCCGAGGTTGCCGGAGCCGGGCGTGTTGTTGGCGGCGGTCATCCTCACTCCGCCAACCACGCCGGCGGCGTCGAACCCGGTGAAAAGATTCGAGCCCTCGCGCACCAGCGCCGTCGGATCGCTGAAGCTCATGAGCAACACCTTCGCCCCGACGAAGCTTTCGCCGTTGTCCAGCTGCACGTTGAGGTCTCCATTTCCAAGAAACGAGAACGCCGTCATTTTCGGAATCTCCAACTCGATATCCTCGTCGGACATCGTGCCGGTGCTGTTGGTGATGCGGCCGTTGGCAAAGGTGGCGTTGAAATCGAACTGTATGTCGCCGACGGAGGCCGCGCCGACAAAAGTCGGGGTGAGGACAAGATCGCCCGCTCCGTCGAGCGTGGCTTCGTAACTCATGTAGCCGCCGGCCATGCCCTGGAGGCGAAAGCCTTCGTTGGTTGTCATATAGCCGCGGTCGTCGATGCGAAAGTCGCCGGCGCGCGTGGCGAAAAGCTGGTTGTTCTGGGCGTTGCGCACCTGGAAGAAGCCCTCGCCGGAGATGGCGAGGTCGGTGGGCTGGCTGGTCCTCGAGATGCCGCCCTGGAGGAAGCTGGTCTGGATGCCCGAGATCTGGACGCCGAGGCCGATCTGCGCGGCCGGCGCGTTGGAGCCGTTGCCATCCGCGGGCGAAGCCGCCGGCTGGCGAAGAAACTGGCTGAAGGAATCCGTGTATTTCGTGCGGGACCCCTTGAAGGCGGTGCTGTTGACGTTGGCGATGTTGTTGCCGATCACCTCGAGCCCGCGCGCGAAGTTGCGGAGGGCGCTGATGCCGCTGTTGAGTGAGCCGATGAGTGCCATGGGATATGCCTATATCAATTGACGGTGTCTGTTTCTGTGCCGCCGGTCAGTTCCACGCGCTTCACCGCGCCGACTGCGTAGTCGGATCCATTGACGGTGATGAACAGACCTTCGTCCTTGCTGTCGACGGCGGTTACGATGCCGGTGATTGTCTTGCTCCTGTCGAGCGGATCGGCGAGGGTCACCGTCCGCCCGAGAAGGTTTTGCGCGGAGCTGGTCTCCTGCTGGGAAGAGAAGCGCTTGAATTGCGCGACCAGTTGCGATGAGTTTTCGAGCGCGCTGAAGTTCGCCAGTTGCGCGATGAAGGAGGTGTCCTCCATCGGCTTGAGCGGATCCTGGGACGCAAACTGCGTGGCGATGAGCTTGAAGAAATCGTCCTGCCCGAGCGACTTCTTGGGAGTGCGCTCGGCGGCGGAGTTGCCATAGACATCGGCGGCGCTGTTCGCGCTGAAAACATTGGATACACTCATGGGAGAAAGGCTTCAGGCCCAGATCGTCCAACCCCTGGATCTATCAGCGGTGGACACGGACGCGGTGTGCTGCGAATCGGCGACGGTGGCGGGCGAAGGTGGCGCGGCGCGCGCGGAACCGGGCTCGAACGGAAAGGCCTGCTGATCGGCCGGCCGGCCCTCGCGCTGGCCCTGTTGTTCCTGCTGCGATGTTCCGGCGGAGAAGGTCGGGGCGGCGAGCTTCCAGCCCTTGTGCTGGGAATCCTGCGCGAACTGCCCCCAGGAATTGCGGAGCGCGTTCTCGAGTCCGGGAACGTCGGTCTGGAACTGGGAGGCGATCTCTCCCTCGCGCATCGTCAGCCGGAGCGAAAGCGATCCGCCGTTTTCGAAGCGGACGGTGAGCGCGAGGTGATCCTGGCCGCGCGAGATCATGCGCTCGATCGCGGCGTTGACCGGCGCCATCACTTCCGGCTCGGGCGTCGCGGCGGCCGGCGCGGCCGGCGCCACGAATGTCGCGGGCGCGGCGGCTCCGGGCCGGCCCGGGCCGAAGCCCGGCGTCACGAACAGCGAAGCCGGATTCGCGGGCGCCTGCTCGGCGAGTTTCGAGAATTGGGCGGCGGTGGAGGCGCGCTCCCCGCCGCCGTTGGTCCAGCCTTTCCAGGCAACAAAAGTCGATTCGTCCTCGCTCGATGGTCTTCCGGCCCCCTCCGCGATGGAGGTTGCGCTTCCGAGGAAGCGCGGCCGGGTTTGCGAAGCGAGTTGCATAGCTTCACCCTGTTCAGCAACGGCGGTGCCAGCAGGGGCTTTTGCATGCGCAAGTGACTTGTCATCAGTGGTTAGAAATATTTTTTCTTTTCCCGTCGACAAGGCGCCCTCGCCGCCCTGCTTGTCGGCGGCAGATTTTGCCGCGCGTGCGGAGTTTTTGGCCGCTTGCGCCGCCGGTTCGGGCGCGGACGCGGCCTGCGCGTTCGCCGCGACCTGCGAGGTGTCGGACGCGGCTTTCCTGTTTGCCAGACTGGCGGCGGCGGGGAGTTCGGCCGGCGCCGATCCGGGCGTTTCCGGCGCGGAGGATGGCGGGCGGGACGCCGGAGCCGTCGCGGCTGCGGGCGGGGCCGGCTGCGCCTGTATCAAGGTTGTGGATACGGCGACCGGCGCAACCGCCTCGATCGGCGGCCGCGCGGAAGAGGCCGCGGCAACGGCTTCGTCCGCCGCTTCGCGATCGCGCTTCGCCGGCGCGTCATCCGCGGGGTCGTCGACGCGTCGCCCGGGCGTTGTCTCGTCACGCGCGCCGGACGGTTTCGCCTTGTCGGAGGACGCGGCCGCATCGGTGTTTTTCGCCGGTTCCTGGTTCGGGCCGGCGGAGGAGCGCGCTGAACCGTCGTCGCGCGGACGGGCGGCGCGGGAGGCGCGCGCGCAACAGGCTTCGAACGAGTCGCCGCCGTCGAAGGCGGCGGTCGGGGAGCGCGCGCCAGGCGCGGAATCGGGAGGCGCCGCCCGGTTGGGAGCGGCGAGGGCGAATGGGAATGACGAGGTCACGGGCTAGGTTTTTTCCTCGGCTCGTTCCAGGCGCTTGAGCCGAAGCTTGTTGGAGATGTCCGCAGCCCTGCCCGCGAGTGTGCCCTCGCCATCCCTGGTCCGGGCCATCTCCTCGAGGATCTGGCCGACGGGGTCCGGTTTCATGAACGCGAGAATTTTGACCACCGTCTCGTCATCCATCTCCTTGAAGATGGCGAGCGCGGCGGCCGGCGTGAGCGTGGAATAGGTGGCCGCGAGCGTCTTGAGGTTCTTCTGCTCGCTCTCCTTCACCTCGAGAATGGTGGCGAGAAACTCCGCGCGGAGCTTCTCGAGATTCTGCTTCATCGACGCGAGATCGCCCTTCAGCTTCTCGATCTCGCCTCGCTCGGCCGCGAGGCGGTTGGCGTAGTCCTCGAGTTCCCGCTCGCGCGCGGCGACGGCGGCGAGCCTCTGCTCGAGTTCCCCCTGGAGTTCGTTGATGGCGGGCGAGATGAAGTTCCACGAAAGCGTCCGGGGCGCGTAGGTCGGCGGCGGAGCGGGCCCGCGATCCGCGCCGCCGGCGCCGCCGAGCTTCATGAAGTAGAAACCGGCCTGCGCGCCGACGCCGAGAAGAACCGCGAGGAGGGCAAGAGCCCAGGGGGAGCGGAGTGTATTCATAATGGGGATACGCGGGACTGGTGGCGCGCGTTGACGATGTCGCCCAGCTCGCGCTCCTCGCGCTGGAGCGCGGCGGCGCGGTGGGCCTGCTGCTGGCGCGCGCGCAGCGCCTCGAGCACGCGGACGCGCCGGTGCGCGTCGATCAGGAGCTTCATTTTCTGTTCCCGGATGCGGCGGGCGCCTGCGAGCTTCTGCGCCGCGTCCGCGCGCTCGCGATCGAGCGCCACGAGATGCTTCCACTGCTGCGCGCGCGCCATCGCGGAGATCGGCCGCGCCGCGGCGGCGCGGCAGGCGGCGAGATCGGCCTCGCAACGCGCGTCGATCTCCCTCGCCTGGGCGGCGACGCGCTCCTCGTTGCCCAACGCCTGGCCATAGGCCGCGCGGGCGCGCTCCTCCTCCCAGTTGCGCAGGGTGACGACGGGCTCGAGGCGGAATCGAAAGGGTTTCATTGGAGGAGCCCGGCGAGATTGGCCAGGGTCTCGGAGCGTTTCGCGATGTCCTCCGGGCGCTGCCGCAGGAACGCCTTCAACCGGTCCTGGATTTCGATCGATCGATCGATGCGGGCGTTCACGCCGCGGTTGTAGGCGCCGAGGTTGATGAGATCCTCGTTCCTCCGATACACGGCGAGGAGATCGCGCGCCTCGCTCGTGACGGCCCACTCCTCCGGCGTGCAGATGTCCTGGCTGAGGCGGCTCACGCTCTCGAGCACATCGACGGCGGGAAACTGGTTCGCGGTCGCCAGCGCGCGGCTGAGGATGAGGTGGCCGTCGAGGATGCCTCGCACGGTGTCGGCGATCGGCTCGTTGAAATCGTCGCCCTCGACCAGCACGGTGTAGAATGCGGTGATCGAGCCCGTATCCGAATTTCCAGTGCGCTCGAGCAGGCGCGGCAGCACGGAAAAGACCGACGGCGTGTAGCCGCGGCTCGCCGGCGGCTCGCCCACCGCGAGGCCGATCTCGCGCTGGGCCATGGCGAAGCGCGTGACCGAATCGAGCAGGAAGAGCACGTCGCGGCCCCTGTCGCGAAAGCTCTCGGCGATCGCAGTCGCGAGGTAGGCCGCGCGCAGCCGCACGGGCGCGGACTGGTCGGAGGTCGCGACAACGATGACCGATTTCGCGAGGCCCTCGGGACCGAGGTCTTTTTCAATGAACTCGCGCAATTCGCGGCCTCGTTCGCCGACGAGCGCGATGACGTTCACGTCCGCCTGCCCGCCGCGCGCGAGCATGCCGAGCAGGGTCGATTTGCCGACGCCGCTGCCGGCGAAGATGCCGAGACGCTGCCCACAACCGATCGGGCAGAAACTGTCGATCGCCTTCACGCCGGTTTCGAACGCGGCGTTGATGCGGCGGCGCAGAAGTGGATTCGGCGGCTGCCGGCGGAGCGAAGCGGCGCCGCGCGATTCGAGCGGTCCCTTGTCGTCGATCGGCTGGCCGAGCCCGTCGATGACGCGACCGAGCAAACCCTCGCCCGCGGGAATGGTGTTGTGCTGCGTGCCGAGCCGGACTTCGCACCCCGGATGGATGCCTTCCATCTCGCCGAGCGGCATGAGCAGCACGCGGTGCTCGCGAAAACCAACGACCTCGGCGAACACGCTCATCCCGTGGCGCGGCGAGCGGATCTCGCACACATCGCCGAGACGCACGTGCGGGCCGTCCGATTCGATCAACAAGCCGGTGACCTGCGCAACGCGGCCGGTGCGCTCGAGCGTCGACGCGACGTCGATGCGGCGGCTGAACTCGCCGATCCAGGCTGGAGCGTTGGCCGTCATCAGAAAGCGGCGGCAGTCTCGTTGATCATGCGACGGCGAAAGCAAGAGACATGCCCGTCGGGCACGACAGGCACGCAAATACTTTTCCATCAGTGACTTGCCATCACCTCTTTCTTCACGCCCCCGCCTCGAGCCAACCCCGGGCGGAAAACTTTTCCCTGCCGGCGGCGCGGAAAGCAGCCGCGATCATCCCGTCGCGCCCGCCGGGCTCTTCTCACGGGCGGAGTGTGAAACCGCTCCTCTCCCGTCGGACGACGCATGCTCCCGCGGGGAACCACGGGGCGTGATTGCTTGTTGCCCCCGGCGGCCGGCTGATGCATATAATCCTCGCACGCCGTTGCGACGGCCGACGCCCGGGCGCCGTTTCATCGGATCGTTCCTTCCATCTCCAGCCCGGCACAAGCATCCATCATGAGTCAGATCATGGAAAGGATCGCCGCGAACGCGCAGTTCGGCGGCATGTTCCGAGCAGCTCGGGCGGCCAGGGCCTCCCGGGCAAGGGACCGGTCGATCAAGGCCCGGGAACGCGAGATTTCCGCGAAAGTGGCGGCGCTGTTGACGGCCGGGAAACCGATCCGCCTCGAGCTTGGCGCCGGGGGGCGGCGCAAGGCGGGCTGGACGTCCATGGATTGGAACCCGGGAAACGATCTCCGCGCCGATATAACAAAACCGCTCCCGTTTCCGGAGAACAGTGTCGAGAGGATATATTCCTCCCATACTTTCGAGCACTTTTCATATCCGCATCCGATGCTCGATGTCCTTCGGGAGTGCCTGCGCGTTCTCGTGCCCGGCGGACGGCTCGACATATGCGTTCCAGACGCGTCGATTTATCTGAAGGGGTATGCGTCGGACGACGGATTTGATGCCGACGCCTGGTGTGTCTACAAACCGGCCCTGCACGGCCTTTCGAAGATCGATTGCGTCAACTATATGGCATACATGAACGGAGAGCACCGGCACATGTTCGACGCGGAGAATCTCGTCGTGGTCCTCCGCCGCGGCGGCTTTGCCGATGGGGCGCTCCGCGGCTTCGATCCGGAGCTGGATGTGCCGGAGCGAAGTTTCGAATCCTTGTATGCGGGCGGCACGAAGCCGCCGGCCTGAGCGCGCGAACCCTCGCGATCCCTCCGGCCCCGGCCGGGTTGCTCAGGGCGGCCAGAAAGGGTCAAACCCTAATGTCTGTGATTGACGTCTTGATGAGATCAA
>CAZFCY010000131.1:0-4782 GCA_964517665.1 uncultured Opitutaceae bacterium
GGGCACGCCGAGGCCCGCGAGCTTGAGCGTGTCGGCCACGCCCTTCTCGTCGCCGAAGTTCGGAAGGCAGACGAGCACGCCGTCGATCCGGTCGCGGTTCCGGCGGAAAAGCTCGGCGCACTTGCGCGCGTCGGCGTGCGTTTCGACTCCCCCGAGTTTCGTCTCCTCGGGATCGAGCATGACGGCGCCGAGGCCGAGCCTCTCGAACACCGCCACGAGATCCTTCCGCGCCTCCGACACGAGCTTGTCGGGGAAGAAATCCCGGTTGCCAATGATGACACCGAGCACTTGCGCTGTGGACGAAGCGCCTGTCGCGGCAGGATGCGGCGCTTCACGGTTGGGGATCGCTTGGAGCATGTGAGGAGGGGCCGGTCGGGGAGAATACGGAATCGGTCGAGACAGCTTGAAACCGGCCGCCTTCTCAAGCTATCCCATAAACACCCTGTGTTCTTCCTTTCTTCTGCAAAGAACCACCTCTATTCTAACATCGATGGTTTCTTTCGACCCCACCCGCCCCGACTTTACGCCCTACGGCTTCACCTGCGTCCGCTGGAGTCCGTCTCCGATGCGACGCCCGGATCATCACAACGAGATCGAGCTGAACCTCCTCCACAGCGGCTGGGTGACCTACCTCCTGGGAGGCAGAAAGGTTAGGATCCGAGCAGGTCAGCTAAGCGTCTTCTGGGCCGCCATCCCCCACCAGGTCATCGACTTCGGAGACGAGCCGGACTATTTCGTGGCCACGATTCCGTTCGCGTGGTTCCTCCAGTGCAAGCTGCCCGAGCGCTTCGTCCAGCCGCTCCTGCACGGCGAGGTCGTGGCCGAGGCCGATCCGAGGCGCTCGCAGTTCGACTACGAGCTTTTCGGCCACTGGGTGACCGACCTCAAGGACGCGCGCGACGAGATCAAGCGCGTGGTCCTGCTCGAGATGGAGGCGCGCCTGATGCGGCTTGCCCTCGCCATGCCGACGCAGGAATCCAGGCCGCCGAGGGGGCGCCGCCGCCATCCGGTGTTGAACGACGGCGGCCTCAACAAGGTCGAGCAGATGGCCTGCCTGATCGCGCAACGCTACCTCGAAAAACTCACGGTCGAGGAGATCGGGCGCTCCGTCGGCCTGCATCCGAACTACGCGATGAGCCTGTTTCAACGCACCTTCGGCACGACGCTGGTCGAATACCTCACGCATCACCGCGTCTCGCACGCGCAACGCCTGCTCGCCACCTCCGACGAGAAGATCGTCGATGTCGCCTTCGAATCGGGCTTCAGCTCGATCAGCCGTTTCAACGAAGCGTTCCGCCGCGCCTGCGCCTGCTCCCCCCGCGAATACCGCAAGCAGCACCGGATCGAAAGCTGATCGCGCGGCGTTTGCGGCTTGGCTTCGCGCGCGGCGTGTCCGATCGAGTGTCGCCATGATCGACGCCGGTCCCGCCTCGCGCCCCAGCTCCGCCCGTCGTCCCGGGATCCTTCGCAGCCCCCGCGGGCCGCTGATCGCCGCCGCGGCGCTGATCGCGATCGCGAACTCGAACGCGCGCGACTGGGAGAACGAGCAGATATATCAAATCAACCGCGAGCCGGCGCGCGCGACGTTCATCCCCTTCGACACCGCGGAACATGCGCTGGGCGGCGATCGCGAGAAGTCGCCGTGGTTTGCCTCCCTGAACGGCGACTGGCGCTTCCACTGGGCGCCGCGGCCGGAGGAGCGCCCGATCGATTTTTTCGAAACCGGCTTCGACGACAGCGCGTGGGACGCCATTCCCGTGCCGTCGAACTGGGAGACGCGCGGCTACGGCACGCCGCTTTATATCAGCGCGGGTTTCCCCTTCAAGATCGACCCGCCGCGCGTCACGAGCGAGCCGCCATATGACCATACCGCCTTCGCGGAGCGCAATCCGGTCGGCTCGTACCGCCGCGGCTTCGAGCTGCCCGCCGCCTGGGAGGGCCGCCGGACATTCATCCACTTCGCGGGCGTGCAGAGCGCGTTTTATGTCTGGGTGAACGGCGAGCGCGTCGGCTACAGCGAGGGCAGCATGGAGCCGGCCGAGTTCGACATCACGCGCCACGCGCAGCCCGGCCGCAACCAGCTCGCCGTCGAGGTCTATCGCTGGAGCGACGGCAGCTACCTCGAGGATCAGGACATGTGGCGGCTCGGCGGCATCTTCCGCGAGGTGTTTCTCTTCTCGACCGCGCAGGCGCGCATCTCCGACTTCGCCGTGCGCACGGAACTGGACGACGACCACCGCGACGCCCTGCTGCAAATCAAGCCGGAGCTGACGGCATACGACGGCTCGGCGCTCGAGGGATGGGCGATCCAGGCGCAGCTCCACGACGCCGCGGGAAAACCTGTATTCAGCGAACAACTACGGCAGGACGCGGAGCCCGCGCTCAACCGCGACCGCAAGGCCGCGATCATGAACGACCGCGCCCCGCAGCGCGGCCGCGCGAAGTTCGCATGGCTCGAGGCGAAGGTCGAAAACCCGCGGAAGTGGACCGCGGAAACGCCGGATCTCTACACCCTCGTCCTCACGCTCGTCGATCCCGCCGGAGCCGTGGTCGAGGCCGCGCGCGCGCGCGTCGGCTTTCGCGAACTCGAGATCCGCGACGGAAGGTTTCTCGTCAACGGCCGGCCGGTTCGCCTGCGCGGCGTGAACCGCCACGAGCACGACCCGGCCACGGCTCACGCGCTCTCGCTCGAGCGCATGGCGCAGGACATCCTCCTGATGAAGCAGGCGAACATCAACGCCGTGCGCGCCTCCCACTACCCGAACGACACGCGATGGTATGACCTGTGCGACGAATACGGGCTCTATGTCATGGACGAGGCGAACATCGAGACGCACGGCCTCCGCGGCGAACTCGCGAGCGATCCGCGCTGGCACGCCGCGTTTCTCGATCGCGCCATCCGCATGGCCGGGCGCGACAGGAATCATCCCTCGGTCGTCTTCTGGTCGATGGGCAACGAGGCCGGCTTCGGACCCAACTTCGCCGCGATCTCGGCCTGGTTGCGCGAGTTCGATCCGACGCGCCCCATTCATTACGAGGGCGCGCAGGGCACGCCGCGCGACCCGCTCGCGGTCGATGTCATCAGCCGCTTTTACCCGCGCGTGATGGAGGACTACCTCAATCCCGGCATCCCGGAGAACTCGGATGAAGAACGGCCCGAAAACGCGCGCTGGGAGCGCCTGCTCGCGCACACGATGATCGAGGGCGAGAACCGCCCGGTGCTCACGAGCGAGTACGCGCACGCCATGGGCAACGCGATCGGCAACCTTCAGGAATACTGGGACGAGATCTACTGGCACCCGCGCATGCTCGGCGGGTTCATCTGGGAATGGGCCGATCACGGCCTCTATAGAACCGCGCCGGACGGCGCGCGCCACATCGCCTACGGCGGCGACTTCGGCGACGTGCCCAACAGCGGCGGCTTCTGCCTCGACGGCGTGGTCTTCGCCGACCGCGCGCTCCCGCCGAAATACCTCGAGGTGAAGAAGGTTTATCAACCCGCCTTGATCGAGCCGCGCAGGATGACACCGGGCGCGGTCGTCGTGCGGATCACGAACCGCAACCATCACCAGAATCTGGACACACTCGAGGCGCGATGGACCGTGACGGCAGACGGCGAGATCATCCAGCAGGGCGCGCTCGATCCGATCGACGTCGCTCCGGGACAGTCGATCGAGGTTCCCGTGCCGGTGCGCGCGATCGCGAACCCCGTGGCCGGCGCGGACTACTGGCTCCGCGTCGGCCTGCGCGCGCGCGCGTCGCTCGAGGCGGACCGCCACTCCCTGCGCGCCCGCGCCGGGCTTCCCGCCTCGTGGGCGCCCATCGGCCACGAGGTCGCGTGGGAGCAGCTCGCGCTCGAGGTCGGGACTCCGGCCGCCGCCGCGCCCCGCGCGACGGCCGCGCGCGGGGAGCTGAAACTGAATGAGGACGGCGACCGTATCCAGATTCTGGGCACAAACTTCTCCGCCGCCTTCAGCCGCTCCGCGGGCACGCTGGTCTCGCTTGTCCAGGACGGCGCGGAACGCCTCGGGCGCGCCACGCCGGAGGACGGCGCGCCGGGACCGGTCCTCCAGGTGTGGCGCGCGCCGACCGACAACGACAAGGGTTTCGGCAACTGGCTCGCGCGCGACTGGAAGGAGGCGGGGCTCGACGCGATGCCGGCGACGGTCGAGGCGTTCGCGGCAACACAGGTCTCGCCGCAGTTGATCCAGATCGCGGCCTCGACCACGCACCGCGCCGCAAAAGGCGCCGTGAAACACGAGGCTGCCTGGACGATTCACGCGAGCGGCGCGATCGAACTCGCGAGCACGATCACGCCCTCGGGCGACCTGCCCCCGCTCGCGCGCATGGGCGTGGTGATGCGGGTGGCGAAGGATTTCGAACAGTTTCGCTGGTACGGGCGCGGTCCGCACGAGAACTACGCCGACCGCAAACGCAGCGCGGACATGGGAATCTGGTCGGGATCGGTGAGCGATCAGCATGTCCCCTACCCGCGCCCGCAGGAAACGGGCAACCACGAGGACGTCGAATGGCTTTCGCTCACCGACGCGCGCGGCCGCGGCCTGCTCGTGTCGAGTCCGGACGCGCCGGTCTCGGCGACCGCGCTCCACTTCACCGCGCAGGATCTCGGCGGCGCGAAGCACGCCCATGAATTGAAGCCGCGCGACGAGATCGTGCTCTCGATCGACGCCCGCCACATGGGCCTGGGCAACAGCAGTTGCGGCCCCGGCGTGCTCCAGCGCTACGCCGTCCCGATGAAACCGCACCGGCTTCACCTCGTCT
>CAZFCY010000131.1:4792-14048 GCA_964517665.1 uncultured Opitutaceae bacterium
CCTCGTCTTTCGGGCGTGCCCGCGGGGCGATCCGGCCGCGATCGCCCGCGCCGCCCGCGCGCCGGTCGAGTGACACGCGCGCTTCGCCGGCGCCACTCGCCGCGGGCGGAAGTGGAACCGCGAAGGCCGGGGAGGTTTGCCGGTGGCCGCGCGCGTGTGGGAGGCGCGCGCAATGACTCGAGGCGGCCGCGGCCGTGCCCGCCCGCGGCCGCCTTCAGGGTTCCCGCCGCAGCAGCCGCACTTCGTAAACCGGGCCGGCGCGCGAGCCTTCGCGGGCGACGAACTCGACCTTCAACCGGCCGTCCGCCGCGCCCGCGCCGATGTCTCCAGGAATTGGATACACCCTGTCGACGAAACGGTCCGGGTCTCCGCCCGTCAGCTCGACTTGCGCGATGGGAACGCCGTTGGCCAGGACATCGAACGCGCGCCCGCGCTCCGCGCCGAAGAAGGTGAGTTGCAACTCGAGCGGGACGCCGGGCTCGAAGCGCAGGGTGTAGCCGAAGCGTTGCGCGGCGTCGCGCCAGTGGCGCCCCAGGTGCGCGCCCGTGTTGCTGTCGCCGCCGGCCTCGAGCGCGTGCTCGACCTCCGGCTGCTGCTCGCCCGGGGCGACCGTGTCGAGCGTCCGCTCCTCGAGGGCGATGCGCGCGCGCTCCTCCCGCTCGAGCCGCGCGACCACCTCCGTGTATTGATCCGGCGCGACGGCGCGCCAATAGATCATATAGCGCGCGTCGTGGACGCGATAAAACGGGACGAGTTCAATGTCTTTCGCCGCGGCCGGACGAATGAGTTCCGAGGCCGTGAAGCGCATCGGCTGCCCGGGAATCGGGCGGATGTGTTCCGCCAGCGTCCTGCGATCGCCGACCAGCATGGGCGCGGCATCCATCGGCAGGTAGGGCCCCGGCGCGGCGTGGCCCATGCGGCTGTCGTCCGCGATGAGGCCATCGAGATTCTCCCCGCCGGTCTTCGCGGCGAGGACGATCGGTCCCCGCAAAATGGACACATAGTCGGAACCGTCCGGCAATGGCTCGATGCTCGTGCGCATCGGCAGTTCGATGTCCACGGTGTCTCCCGTTTTCCACGCGCGCTCGATCCGCGCGTAGGACGACGGCGACGAGGAGACCTTCCATGGCTCTCCGTTCACCCGGATGGAGAATCCGCCCTCGGACGCCCACTCCGGATGCCTCACCATGAGCGCGAAGCTCACGGGCGCCTCCGCGGTGAAACTCAGGCGCGCGCGCGGCTCGTCCGGGAAACGCGTGTCCTGGCGCATGACGAGTTTCTTTTCCTTCCAGCTCAACTCCGACGCCATGAAGAGATTCACGAAAAGCGCGTCGTCGCCGCGCGCGTAGATGAAGCGCTCGTATTTGCCGTGGTTTTCCATGCCCGAGCCGACGCAGCACCAGAAGCATGCCCCGGGTTGCGAATAGACGCGGTAGTGCCGCGGGCGCATGGGCGTGAAATAGACAAACCCGCCGTGCTCCGGGTGCTGGGTGGAAAGGATGTGATTGAAGAGCGCGCGCTCGTAGTAGTCGGCGTAGCGCGCCGCCGGCTCGTCGCTGAAAAGCGCCTCCGTGAGACGCAGCATGTTGTAGGTGTTGCACGTCTCCGGTCCTTCGCGCGACGCGATCATGGAGGAAAAATCGTCCGGCGCATTGAAGTGCTCGCGCACGCTGTTGCCGCCGATCGAAACGCTGCGGCGGGCGACCACGGTCTTCCAAAAAAACGCCGCCGCGTGGATCCACGCGCGGTCGCCGTCGAGCGCGGCGATGCGCGCGAAACCGATGACCTTCGGGATCTGCGTGTTCGCGTGTTTCCCCGTGAGATCGTCCTCTTCGCGCAAAAGCGGATCGAGCGTCGCGCGATGCGAGAAACGCTTCGCCAGCGCGAGGTATTTTTCGTCGCCCGTGATCGCGCAAACATCGGCCAGCGCCTCGTTCATGCCGCCCTGTTCGGCGCGCAGCATGTCCTGCATCTGCTCGTCGCCGAGCCCGGCGACGAGCGTGTCGCACCAGTCGGCGAGGCCGATCAGGACTTCGCGCGCCTGCTCGTTGCCGGCGATGAGCCACGCGTCGCGCAAACCCGCGTAGAGTTTGTGCATGTTGTACCACGGCACCCAGCGGTCGTTGATCGCGAAGTTGTTCGCGCGGATTTTTCCCGCCGCCACCTCCGCCCACAATTCGCGCGATCCCGGAATGGCGCCGACGTAGCCGTTCCCGTTCGCGGCCTGGCATTCGGCGAGGCCCGCGACCATCGCGTCGAGCCGGCGCCGGCATTCGGCGTCTCCGGTCGTCACCGCCATCTGCGCGAGCGCGGTGAGGTAGTGGCCGGCGGTGTGTCCATCGAGCCCGGAGCTTTCCCAGTTCGGATACTTTTCGGCGGTGGTCTCGATCCCGGCCTCGACGCGAAACGGAACGAGAAACCGATCGACGTCGTGCGCGAGCAGGTAGTCGCGGTCGAGGTCGCGCGCGTGGGCAAACGGCCCGTCGAGCAGGCGCGTCTCCGCGAGATCGAAGAGAACGGCGGCGGGATGCGGCGCCTTCGCTTCACCGCCCCCGCAGCTCATGACGACGCCGAGCGCAAGCAGACCGGCGGACAAACGAATCGGGGTGCTCATCGCCCGCGATTACTGCGAGCTGACGCGAGACATGCAACCGGACAATGACCGCGGAGCTTTCACAGAAGCCAGCGAAGGGAGCGCCGCGCAGGGAGAACGCGCGTCGAGTTCGGAGTTCCGGCTTCAGGCGGCGGATCGGACCGGCTGAAGCCGGAACTCCAAACCCCAACCCGGCGCAACCATGACCTCACTCCAACCGCCATGCCCTGCGGTCGTCCGCTTGCGCGCGCGGTGATGCGGCTTCCTCAGCGCGGCTCATCCGTCCGCGTCGGCATGCGCGCCGCCGAGCGGCCGGCCCGCGGCGCCTTGCGAGTGGATGAACTTCGCCCACGCCTCGTCGTCGCCGATGCGGTAATAGCCATAGTTCAAATCCATGTAGGCGGCCGCCTCCCGCGCGTGGATGGCGCGCGAATCGCGGGTGCGGTATTTGAACATCGCGAAGACGCCGGCCATGAAGCCGGCGAGGGCGAAGAGAAGAAAAATAAAGACGAAGGATTGATCCGCCACGGCATCGGCGCTGGTCAACGGATCCCCGGGCTGGACGTTCAGCAGGCCGGTCGCGGCCTCCTCGTCCTCGCGCGCGGCATGCGCGAGGACGAGCGCGACGCCGGCCGCGGCGATGAGGCTGTAGATCATGCAGGCGACCGGATTGTCGAGCGCGAGCAGGCTGCGGCGCATGAAGTGTTTTACGTTGGGCACGATCAGGGCGAGCTGGCCGAGGCGCGCGTTCCAGTCGTCGTCATGCGTCAGCGGCACGAAACGCCGCAACCCGCGAAACGCGCGCGAATACGAATCGTAGGCCGCGACAAACGTGGTGCGGCCCGCCAGCACATCCTGGACGAGCGGGATGCTTCGCATGCGTTCCGTATCGATCGAGGCGCGCTTCAATCGCACGGTCTCGGCGCACTCGCCCGGCCTCAGTCCACCAGCGACGCAGCGGCGGTCGAGATCCCGGAAGAGCTGGTACTGGTTGTCGAGCATGTCCCCCCGAGCAAGGCACGAGCCGGCGCTCGCGGAAAGTCAGATCTTCCGCAAGGTGGCCGTGCCCGTCCCGCGGAAAACTCGCGCGCGCGTCTTCTGGATCGCGGCGTGTTTCACCCGGACGCTCGCGCTGTCTTGAAGTTCCCGCCCGTTGCTGGTGGTCTGCGCGCGGTGACGGACGATTCGCGAACGGCGCGGCATCGGCCCGCCCCGATCGACCCTTTCCACTTTCAGCCCGCCCCAGACGAAATGAGACGAACTTTCCGCCGCCTGTTTGCGTTTCTCCTGCTCATCACCGGCCCCGCATGGGCCGCGGACGCCGGCGAGCCGCGGCCGGACGGCGCCGATCCCTCGGACGCGGGCGCCAGCCCCACGCAACCGGAGGCGGAAAACGCCTTCCAGCGCTTGTGGACCTGGAGCGACACCCGGCTGCGCGGCGTCTTCGAGGCCATCCTTCCGGAAACGCAGGAGCGCCGGACGTTTCGCCTCTCCGTCTCGCCCCACTTCAGCGATTTCCTGCGCGAGGATCACGTCCGGCTCCCCTTCGGCGTCGTTTACGGCTTCAATCGCACGACCGAGGGCGAGGTCGAGATCGAGCCTTATTTCGAAAACCCCTTCAAGGACGGCGAGACATCCGGCATCGCGAACCTGCGTTTCGCCTACAAGCATCGTTGGACGCCGCCGAGCGATCGCATGGTCGAGGCCGCGACGGGTTTTTCCATCGTGCGGCCGGTGCCGGGCGCTCCCTACGACCTCACCGAGGGGATGAACCGCTACTCGGTTTACGCCACCTTCGCGCGACCGAGCCCGACGATCGAAAATCTCGAGGGCTTCATCAACATTTCCTACGACTTCCTCGTGCCATCCTCGGCCGAGGGCGAGATCCGCAAGGACGATCCGCAGGACGATTTCGGGCAGATCGTCGGCGGCGTGCTCTACCGGAAAAAGACGGTCACCTACGGCCTTTCGCTCGGCTGGGCGCACACCTTCGACGGCGAGGAAACCAACTTCGTGAGCGTCACGCCCAGCATCATCTACGACCTGCCGCGCCGCTACACCCTCAACATGCGCGGCCAGTGGCAGGTCGGCGCCGCCGTGGAAGCCAAGCGCTACGGCGACAAGACCGACATCGACGTCCGGATGCGCGTGCGCTGGCAGATCGACTTCAGGAAAGTCTGGCGCGAATGGCGCGAAGTCCGCCCCGGCCGCGCGGAGGGATGAGCGAGGAGCGAGTAGACGAACCTGACAGTCGGACGGTGGCGCTTCGCCCCGCAGCTCTTGCGACGCACGGGCCGCTTTTTTCCTACTCGCTACTCGCTCTCCACTACTCGCTGCCTGGTAATAATTCGCGGGTTTAACGTTGCCCGGCCGGGCTTCCGGGTCAGATTGCCCGGACGATCACCTCCCTCTGTGCGGGCCGATTGATGCGCGACTATTTCATTCGCAGACTCCTCCTCATCCCACCGACACTTCTTGGCGTCACGCTGCTCGTTTTCCTCGTGACGCGGTTTGCCCCGGGAGGACCCGTCGAACAGGCGATCATGGCCGCGCAATCGGCCGACATGGGCGGTGGATCGTCCGCCGTCCGCGGCATGGCGCGCGGGGCGATCTCCGAGGAGCAACTGAAAAACCTGAAGGCCTACTACGGCTACGACAAACCGGTCTTCGTCGCCTATTTTCAGTGGCTCGGCCGCGTCGCGCGCGGCGACCTCGGCGACTCCTTTCGCTACGGCGAGCCGGTGTCCATCGTGATCCTGCAGCGCGTGCCGGTTTCGCTCACCTACGGGGGCATCACGCTCGTCCTCGTTTACGCGATCTGCATCCCGCTCGGGATCGTGAAGGCGATCCGCCACCGGACCTGGCTCGACTCGTCCTCGTCGGTCCTCATCTTCGTCGGGTATGCGATTCCTGGATACGCGCTCGGCGCCATCCTCGTGGTCTATCTCGCGGCGCGCGCCGGCTGGTTTCCCATGGGCGGCTTCACCGGCCGCGACTTCGACGATCTGTCGTTCCTCGGCAAGGTCGCGGACTTCGCGCGCCACGCCACGCTGCCGCTCATCTGTTACCTCATCGGCCGCTTCGCCTTCGTCACGCTGCTGATGAAAAACCAGCTCATGGACAATCTTGCGGCCGACTACGTGCGCACCGCCGTGTCGAAGGGCGTCTCCTTCAAGCAGGCCGTTTTCAAGCACGCGTTTCGAAACTCGCTCATCCCGATCGCGACGGATTTCGGCGGGAGCTTCAGCCTGCTCATCGGCGGCTCGTTTCTCATCGAGGTGATCTTCGACATCGATGGCATGGGCCTGCTCGGCTACAACTCCGTCGTCGATCGCGACACCATGGTCGTGATGGGCGTGCTCCTCATCACCGCCATCCTCGTGCTGCTGGGAAACATCATCGGCGACATCCTCGTCGCCCTCGCCGACCCGCGGGTCTCGTTCCGCTGAGCCCGATGCGCGTTCACGCTATAACATATTTGATACGGGAGCGCCTCGATCTTCGACGGCGGCTCCGCCGCCTCCGCTGATGCTCCGCCTTCACCCCCAGACGCGCCGCAAGCTGCTCCGGTTCCGCCAGATCCGGCGGGGATATATCTCGTTTCTCGCCATCTGCGCGCTCGTCGTCGTCGCGATGCTCGCCGAGCTGCTCGTCGGCAGCCGCGCCGTGCTCGTGCGCTACGAGGGCCGTTTCATGATTCCCGCCTACGGCGCGATCCACACGGGCGCGGAGTTCGGCTACGACTATGCCTACGAGGTGAATTATAAACAACTGGCCGAAGACCTGGCGGGCGACGCTCCGGGCTTCGTCGTCATGCCGCTCGTGCCCTACGGCCCGCAGGAAAATTGCTACCCGGGCGAAGTATACAGGCCGCGCGCGCCCGATTTCTCCAAGGGTCATTATCTCGGGACCGACACGCTCAACCGCGACGTCCTTTCCCGCCTGATCTACGGGCTGCGCAACAGCCTCGTCTTCGCCGCGGGCTACGTCACGCTGACCTTCGCCATCGGCATCGCGCTGGGTTGCGCGATGGGTTACTTCGGCGGCCGGTTCGACCTCGGCGTGCAGCGCCTGATCGAGGTCTGGTCGCTCGTGCCGTTTCTCTTCGTCGTCATCATCATCCGCTCGATCGTCCCGCCGAGCGTGGGCGTGAGCCTCTGGGTGTTGCTCGGAATCGTCGTGCTTTTCTCGTGGACGGGCATGACTTATTACATGCGCTCCGCCACCTACAAGGAGAAGGCGCGCGAGTATGTGTCCGCCGCGCAGGTGCTGGGCGCGGGCCCCGGGCGCGTGATCTTCCGGCACGTCCTGCCCAACACGCTCTCGACCATCATCACGTTTCTCCCGTTTCAAGTGGCGGGATCGATCACCGCGCTGACCGCGCTCGATTACCTCGGTTTCGGCCTCCAGCCGCCGACGCCGAGCTGGGGCGAGCTGCTCAAGCAGGGCGTCGATCGCGCCACCACCGCCGCATGGATCGTCTCCTCCTCCTTCGGAGCCCTCAGTGTCACGCTCGTGCTCGTCACGTTCGTGGGCGAGGCCATCCGCGAGGCCTTCGATCCACGCAAATTCACCACCTACGAATGACCGCGTCTCTCGCGAAAGCAAAGGATCCCTCATGAAACCGAACACACTTCACGCCCTCCTCCTCGCCGCCCTCGCCGCCGCCCTCGCGGGTTGCGGTTCGAAGTCGGACGAAGGACCGTCCGCCACCTCGATCGACCCGACTTGGCCCGGCATGGAAGCCGACCTGAAACGCACGGTCGAGGAGCAATCGGACTTCTACGTCTTCAAGACCATCGCCGACTTCGAAAGCGAAACCGCCCGTCTCGAATGGGAGGACGGCGGCGATCTGCCCGAATTCGCCGACGTGAACGCGAAGAAGGGCGGCACGCTGGATTTCTTCATCGGGGATTTCCCGCGCACCCTGCGCACCGTCGGGCCGGACGCCACGGGCGGCATCCGGCAATATTTGCTCGACTATACACAACCGTCAATTGTGCACAAGCATCCCAACGTGCCCGGCGAGTATTTTCCAGGGGTTGTCTCCGGTTGGGCAAAGTCTCCTGAAACCAAGAGCGTCTATTTCCGGATTCGCCCCGAAGCCCACTGGTCTGACGGCAAGCCGCTCACCACCGGCGATATTGTCTATACCTATTACATGATGCGGAGCCCCCATTTAAACGGCCCGTGGTACAATGATTTTTTCACAAAGACGTTCACCCGGCTCACCGTGTACGATGAGCATTCCTTCGCCCTGTCTCTGACGGAATGGAAGCCGGACGCCGTTTATGTTGCGGGAGGAGAGAATGTGCCCTACCCCCGACACGCCTTTCAAGATTTCGGACCGGGCTGGTTGCAGCGCTACAATTGGCGTATCCAGCCCACGCTCGGCGCTTACACGATCGAGGAACGCGACCTCCAAAAGGGCCGGTCCATCACGCTCACCCGAATCAAGGACTGGTGGGCCAGGGACCTCAAGTTCTGGCGGGGCCGGCTCAATCCCGACAAAATACGCCTTACGGTCATCCGCGACAGCAACAAGGCGTTTGAATCCTTTGTTCGCGGCGACCTGGATTTCTTCGGCGTGACGCGCCCCGAATTATGGTACGACAAGCTCCCCGATACGTTTCCTGAAGTCGCGGCGGGATACATCCTCAAGTCCACCTTCTACAACAATACTCCTCCTCCCGATTGGGGCCTCTGGATCAATCGCTCCCGACCGATTCTCGACAACCGGGACATTCGCGAAGGCATTCAATACGCCACCAACTTCGATCTCGTATGCGTGCAATATTTCCGCGGTGACGCGGTGCGGCAACAGACCCGGAATGACGGCTACGGCTGGCGCATGCACCCAACCATCACTGCTCGCGAGTTCGACCCAGTGAAGGCGCGCGAACTTTTCGCCCAGGCGGGCTTCGACAAACAGGGGCCGGATGGCGTCCTGACCAATGCGCAGGGCCGGCGGCTCACCCTCACGATCACAACCTACGCCGATACGCTGCAGAACATGCTTCCGATCCTCAAGCAGGAGGCGCTGAAGGCCGGACTCGAGTTCAATATCGAAATCCTCGACCAGACCACGGGCTGGAAGAAAGTGCAGGAGAAACAGCACGACATCGCCCTGGTCGCGTTGAGCCGATCAGTCGAACTCTACCCGCGCTACTGGGAGATGTATCACGGCTCGAACGCCTACGAGGACGCCTATATCGGGCCCGACGGAAAGTTCGTCGAGAAGTTCTCGCTCGGCGCGCCGAACCCGAATCCGGCGAAGATCCGGGTGCAGACCAACAACATGACCGAGATCTTCATCCCCGAGCTGGACCGCCGGATCGAGGCTTACGACAGCGCCGAGTCGCTCGATGAGATGAAGCGCCTCGCCGTGGAGATGGAGGAAATAATATACAACGACGCCGCGTGGGTGAACGGCTGGAAGCTGCCCTTCTACCGCACCGCCTACTGGCGTTACTTCAAGTGGCCGGAGGACTTCAATGTCATGCAAAGCCGCGACCCGCTGGAGTTCTTCCTCTTCTGGATCGACACGGAGGAGCAGGAAAAACTCGCGAGCGCGCGCCGCGCGGGCGAGACGTTCCCGGCCCAGGTCAAGGTGTTCGATCAGTTCAAGACCGAGTAGAGTGCCTCACCCATGACAAGACAGCC
>CAZFCY010000132.1:0-12494 GCA_964517665.1 uncultured Opitutaceae bacterium
CCGCCAGTTCGGGTGGAAGCCGGTCGGCGGGATACGTCGGGAAACTTAGATTGAGGAGCGAAACACACGGCGCATCGAAACGCGCCTCGCCCGCGCTGCGATCGACCAGAACCGCCGCCCCGACGACGTGCGCGCCGCCGGCTCGCGCGATTTCCAGGCACTCCAGGACACGGCCTCCGCGCGTGATCACATCCTCCACGATCAGGACACGCTCGCCGGGCTCGAACTTGAATCCGCGCCGCAACACCAGCCTGTCGTTTTCCTTTTCGGCGAAGAGATAACGCGAGCCGAATCGCCGGGCCACCTCCTGGCCGATGACCAGGCCGCCCATCGCGGGGGCGAGAACCGTCGCGAAGTCCGCGAGGCCCGCCGCGCGGATCCGCTCGACGAGCAACCCGGCGAGCCGCTCGACCTCGGGCATGCGCTGGCAGGCTTGCGCGCACTGGAAGAAGTGGCCGCTGTGCAGGCCTGAGCGCAGGATGAAGTGGCCGGCCAGCAGCGCGCCGGTGCGCGTGAAGATCTCCAGGGCTTCCTGATCGGATGCGGGGGACATGGCGGAGGTTGGCCCGCCGGGCGTGGTGAAGAAAAACCTTTTTTGCTTCCGCGCGGTATTTGTTAAGGTTGTCCCATGCTCCGCGCTCCCACTCTCGAGGACGAACTCGGCGACGTCCTCGAAAAGGCCCTCAAGTTGTCCGGTGTCCGCGAGGACTCGCTCGCGGGCCTCACGGGCATCGAAGCCGGCCGGATCAAGGATGCGCTGGACTACCGCTACGACCTGAACTCATCGGACCTGCGCGCGCTGGCGGAGGCGCTGGCGTTGAACGAGCCTGGATTGCGCGCCCTCGCGGAAGGTCGATATCCACAGCCGGAGACGCCCGCGTTGCCGTTCTGTTTGCACATGGTCGCGATGCCTTACGGCGTGGGCGTGGTGAACGCCTATCTCGTCCGTTTGTGCGATTCGCCGGACGCGATCCTGATCGACAGCGGCGCCTGCTCGCGCGCGTTGCGCGAAGCCTGGCCCGCGCAGGTGAGCGGGCTCCAGGCGCATCTCGTCACCCATTGGGGTTCGGATCATGCGGGCGGTTGTATCGAGACGATGTCGCGCTTCGGCCTCGACTATTGCCTCGGACCGGGGCCGGAGCGGCCGGGCGCGCGCGTTCTTTCCGAGGCCGGCGTGATCGAGATCGGCGCCTTCCGGATCGAGGTTGTTTCCACGCCCGGCCCGTCGCGGGAGCACTACTGCTACCGCGTCGGGCTCGCGGGCCGGCCGGCCTCGCGAGGCGTTTTATTCACGGGCGACCTCTTCTTCTGCGGCTCGATCGGCGGCGGTTTTTATGATACAAGCGCCGTGCTCGAGCACGCCCGCCGGCTCTGGGAAACGCTGCCGGGCGACACGGTGGTCGCGCCCGGGCACGGGCCGTTCACCACGATCGAGAACGAGCGCGAATTCAATCCGTTCGCGCGCGCCTGATCGTTCGCGATCCCCGCCGGGCTGTCGGCGCGGATTGCTTTTTGCGGCGCGCGCTTCACGTTGCGCGCATGAATATTTGCGCATGGGCCTGCGGCGCGGGAACGATGGTTGCGGCACTCGTCACGGCGGGTTGCGGAAAATCGGAGCATCAGCCGCCGGAGCCGGGCGGCCTGACGCCTGTAGTCATGCAGTTGGACTGGTTCGCCGAGCCCGAGCACGGAGGGTTCTTTCAGGCCGAGGCGCGCGGCTGGTACAGGGAGGCCGGCCTCGATGTGACACTCCTTCCGGGAGGCCCGAATGCCAATGTGCATCAGAAGCTCGCCACCGGCCAGGTCCAGTTCGGCCAGTCGGATTCGACCAACACCCTGCAGGCGATCGCGCAGGGGCTGCCGCTCATCAATGTCGCGGCGGTATTTCAGGACGACCCGTCCGTGCTCATGCTCCACAAGGAGAATCCGGTTTCGAGCTTCGAGGAACTCGACGGCAAGACCATCATGGCGCGGCCCGAATGGGTCTTTCTTTCGTATTTGAGGAAGAAATACGACATCGACTTCAATGTCGTCCCGCAGAGCTTCGGCCTCGGCCGTTTCGTGGCCGATCCATCCTTCATCCAGCAGGGCTTCTACATTGCCGAGCCTTTCTTTCTCGAGAAGGAAGGGGTGTATCCAAAATTCCTTCACACCTGGGACGCCGGCTTTGCGGCCTATGTCGTGGTGGTGGGAAACCGCGACTGGGTCGCCGCCCATCCGGGGGCGGCGCGGGCGTTTGTCGAGGCGTCCATCCGCGGCTGGCGCGACTATCTGGAGGGCGATCCGAAGCCCGCGCACGACCGGATGCTCGCGCTCAACGACAAGGCCACGCCGGAATATCTCGAGTTCTCGAGGCGCATGATCGTCGATGAAAAACTCGTCGTCGGGCGCGGCGCCGCAACGGAGAATATCGGCAGGATAACGCGCGAGCGCTTCCAGAAACAGATCGGCCAGTTGGAGGAGCTGGGCGTCCTGCCTCCAGGCGCGGTGACGGCGGAGCGCGCAATGGACGACAGCTTCCTGCCCGCGAGGTCGAAGTAACAGCGGCCGCGGGGCGCCCCATGGGCCCGCCGTGAGGCCCGATTATAGCGCCAAACAATAGTATTGCTATTGTCCGAAATAGGATGTTGTCATACGCCAATGCCATCAAAGCGCATAAAGGAACTCGCAGCCCAAAAGGCCAAAATTGAACAAGCCATCGCCGCTGAGCGCGATGCTCAGCTCGCCAATCTCCACGAGGAGCTTGGATATGAATCGCGCAATGCTCTTATTGCCGCCCTGAGTGGCGTCGGGGCATCGGCCCCGGCCAAGAAGGCGGCGGGCAAGCGTGGTCGCAAGAAGCGCGTCGCCGCCGCCACCCCTGCCGCGGCAAAGCCGGCCGCGGCCAAGGGCGGCAAGAAGCGCCGCAAGCGCACGACGATCACTCCGGAGCTTCGCAAGCAGATCGAAGCCGCCGCGCGTTCCGGCAAGACCGGCGCCGCGGTCGCCAAGGAGTTTGGTGTGTCGCTGCCGACGGTGCAGAACATCAAGCGGGCGGCCGGGCTCACGCGAAACAGCTGATTCGCGGCCTGCGAGCGCAAGCGCCACAGTTTTCAAAACCCCGCCGGATGCCGGCGGGGTTTTTTGTTGGCTGCGCCGCGTGTTTTCCGCGTGACTCGGCCCATCCATTCCATGGGCGCGACTCCCTATATTCAGGCGAACACCAACGGCAGATTGCACGACGCATCCGAGCCGGCTTTTTCGCCGCTCAACCGCGGTTTCCTTTATGGAGACGCGATCTACGAAGTATGGCGCACATACGACAAGGCGCTGTTTGCCGTCGATGAACATTGGGCGCGATTGGAGAATTCCGCCACGGCGTTGCACATGCGCCTGCCGTTTTCGCGCGACGAGTGGCTCCAGCAGGCGGGTCGGGCCGCCGCCGCCTTTCGCGAGCGCGGCGGCCATGACGGCGACCTTTATGTTCGTTTGCAGATCACGCGCGGCTCGGGCGCGATCGGGCTCGATATCGCTCTCGCGACCGATCCCGAGTGGGTCATCCTCGTCCAGGCGCTCAAGCCGCCGGCGCTCGCGGGCGGCCGGGCGGGCCTGCATCTGGCGATCTCCAGCGAGTTGCAGCGCAACTCCCCGCGCGCGTTGAATCCCGCGTGGAAGACCGGCAACTACCTCAACAATCTCCTCTGCCTGCGCGAGGCGCGGAGCCGCGGGGCGGATGAAGCGATCATCCTCAATGAAGCGGGCGCGGTGACCGAGACCGCTGTATGCAACATCTGGTTTGTGGATGGTGACGCAATAGTCACACCGCCCCTGGATGCGGGCATTCTCGGCGGCGTGACGCGCGCCGTTATTTTGCGCGATGTCGCCAGGCGCGCAGGCCTGAAGACGAGGGAAGCGATGATTCGCCCGAAGCAATTTTCAGGCTTCTCGGAATGCTTTCTTACATCATCCACTCGCGACATCGCCGCCGTCGAACAGATCGAAGCGCATACATTCGAGATCGGCGGGGGAACGAAGTCGGCGCGGTTGAAGGCGGCGTTTATTGAATATGCCGGCGAATATGCCGCCGCCCATCCCGACTGGCGGCTGTGATTGGCCCGGGCGGATCACGCGCCCCGGGCGCGTCTCAGCCGAGCGTGATCAGCTCTTCGGTCGCGGGCACATCCTTGATGATCTGAGAGGGCTCCGGACCCACTCCGATGTATCGAAGGTTGGGCAGGGCCTTGGGCGGGCGCGATCCGTGATACGCGCACTCGATCGTCGCGCGCATCATCGCCCCGACATAAGCGCGGGCCGCCGCCGGCAGGTCGCCAAACGAGCGCACGTGCGAAATATCCTCCGACCAGCCGGCGCATTTCCGATACACCGGACGAAGCGTCCGGCGCACCGCGTCGTTTCGCGGCACATGGTGATGGGTCTTTCCGGCCTCGTCCACGTAGGCGTGGCAGACCAACAGTTCGCCGCGCCAGTCGCCCCGATGGGTGAGCGCGTCGATTTTGTTGATCATCAGATCCTGGAAACCGCCGTAGCGAAGCGTGTCTCCTTTCTCCACCGCGTCGAACCACCCGACCATGCGCTGCCGTCCTGTCGTGGCGCCGAATTCGATCTCTTTCAACAGCGCCGTGAGCGGCTGCGCGTCGTCCATCTGCGTAAGGAACGTGTGCGTGCCCACCTTTGTATCGTACGCCTTGGCGACGCCGAACGTGTGCACCGGCTGCGCGGGGATGCCGGCCGATTGGAAAATCTCCGGAGTGTAGGTGTGCGAGGCGGTGACGTTCGGCGCGAAACCGTGGCGTTTGTCGAGCCAGTAGGCCTGGCCAAACTCGCCGATGACGGTCCGGCCCTCGGCCATGGCCTGCAGCGCCTTCTCGCGGATGTCTCCCACCGCCGTTCGCAACGCGCTTCCGGCCTTCCAATAGACATCGGTCAGCTCCTCCATGTTGAGCGTGAAGGGCGCGTCGCCGCGGAACCGGTGGAAGTCGAACTCGCGCTCATCGAAGACGCCGAGTTTGATCGCCTCGGCATTCGCGCGCTGCTCGGCCACGGTGAGCGTCTCGAAGAATCCATGCCACGCCTCCTCGCTCACCCGGCAGACGTGCTGGATGGAGCGGACGGCCCGATCGGCGCGTTGCGCGAGCTTGCGGGCGAAGGCCTCGCGCGAGTCGCAAAATTCGGAGTAATAAATCTGAAACTGGCCCGCCTCGTCGAGATAGGCCGGCGTGATCCCGCGGCCGGTGGAGCCGCGGGATTCCTCCTTCAATACATTGACGCGATACGATTCCCACGCGAGGTCGAGGAGCCGGTGCGTGAGATCGGAGACGAGCGCGCGTTCGTCGATCAGCAGCCGCTCGAATATCTTCATTCCCCGTTCTTCGAGCGGGCGGATCTCCCACCAGAACTTGCGCGGGTCGGCCACAACCCCCGCTCCGATGCCGAGGCAGCCGACGGTGGTTTCAACCACGCCCGCGGGCAGGAGGTTGAGCTTGATGCCACCCGCGGTGTGCCCGGAGTTCGCGCCGCCGTTGACTTTCAAGACAAGCGCGACCGGCGCCTCGTGTCCCGTCGTCTGTTGAAGCTCGCGAACGATCTCCGGTATCAACCGGCCTTTGCCTTCATCGCCGGTGCTGATACCGACGTCGGCAATAAGCTGACTCGAGAAAGGAGGAAGTGACATGGGCAGGCGCGGCCGGGACGCAATCGAAGCCGCGGACCAGAAATGAAAGCCGCGCAGTCGAAGGTCGGGAAGTCGAAAGTCGAAGGTTTAAGCGTTAAAGCTCGAAACTCGTCGTGCTCTCCGGAGGTTTTTCCCGGCGCGGCTCCGGCTTTCGACTTTCGATCTTCAGACTTTCGACCTCTTCAGTCTTCCTTCCGCGTCGAGACTTCGATCACGTCGTGGGGAGCCGCTTCTTTCATGCCGGCCTGTGTCACGCGCACGAAACGCGCTTTTTCACGAATTTCAGTCACGCGCCGAGCGCCGAGATAACCCATGCCGGACTGGAGGCCGCCGATCAGCTCGCCGATCACGTTGTCCACCGTGCCGGCCACTTCCTTGAGCGCCTCGATGCCCTCCGCCGTGAGCTTGCGCGTGGTGTCGGCCTTGTCCTGGCCGTAGCGCGAGGCCGATCCGGCTTTCATCGCGTTCACGCTGCCCATGCCGCGGTATTGTTTATATAGCTTGCCCCGGATTTCGATGATCTCGCCCGGCGCCTCGCGACAGCCGGCGAGCAGGCCGCCGAGGATGACGGCGTCGGCCATGGAGAGCGCTTTTACGATGTCGCCGGATTTGGTGATGCCGCCGTCCGCAATGATGCGCGCGCCGGTCTTCGCGGCCGCGCGGGAGGCCGTGTAGAGCGCGGTGAGCTGCGGCACGCCGACACCGGCGACCACGCGCGTGGTGCAGATCGACCCGGGGCCCTGGCCGACCTTGATCGCGTTGGCTCCGCATTCCGCGAGATATTCGACCGCTCCGCCGCTGGTGACGTTTCCCGCGATCAGGGTCAGCGCGGGAAACGCCTCCCGGATCATGCGAACCATCTCGCCGACGCCGGCGGTGTGGCCGTGCGCGGTCGAGACCGCGACCGCGTCGACCGCCTCGTCGACCAGCGCGCCCACGTGGGCGAGGATGCGCTCGCGATCGAGTTCGCCCGAGGGCTTGCGCAGCGGAGCGACGGCCGCCCCGGTCACGAGCCGGAAGGAGTTGTCGCGGCTGGCTTTTCTCGCCGATTTCGACTCGCTCAGAATCGCCTCGGTGTCGAAGAGCGTGATCAATCCGCGCAGGTGATCCTCGTCGTCCACGACCGGCATTTTCGTGATTCCGATGTGCTCGGCGAAAAACTGCGCGGCGCGCGTGATCGGATCCTTGACGATGTCGCGGTGATTGACCGTGAGCAGCGCCGATCGCGGCGCCATCGCCTCCGAAACCTGGCGGGCGCGATAAACCTCCTTCACCGCGCTGCCGGTCAGAAGGCCGGCGAGGCGCCCGTCCTGTCCGACGACCGGGAAGGTGCGAAACGCGTATTTCTTCTGCTCCACCATCGAGAGCACGTCGCCCACTTTCCAATCCGGTTGCACCGTGATCGGATCCTGGATCAGCCCGTGGATGTGATGCTTCACCCGCGCGACCTCCTCGACCTGTTTGCGCAGCGGGAGGTTGTAATGGATGAGCCCCATGCCGCCGTTGAGCGCCATGGCGATCGCCATGCGCGATTCGGTCACGGTGTCCATGTCGCTCGAGATGATCGGCGCCTGAAGCGCGAGCGTTTCGGAAAGGCTGGTGGTCAGATCCGCGTCGCGCGGAAGGACATCGGAGAAATTCGTCGCGAGGGAGACGTCGTCGAACGTGAGGGCCGAGCCGCGCTGGGCGCGGAAAAAATCCTCCACGTGGAGATAGAAATCGGCGTCTTCGACACCGCGGGCAATTGACTCCTGCGTCATATTGCCAGCCAAACCTGAGCACCGCCTCCAACGATGGCAAGCGCGCTTTGGAAACCCGCCCGAACCGATCTCAACCGCGGGAATCGAAGGCCGGATTTCTGTAACGTACGCGACAGTATTCTGGCTTTGAGCGTGGGATGGGCGAGGGTGGATCGTCGCCGGAATGGGTTCGCTTGCGGGGGGCTTGCATGCTGGTTTCCTCGGCTCGTGGAAAACCTGTCGTTGCTCTTTGCCTGCAAGGTCTATCGACGGTCGTTTCGTGTGCCGGTGCGGACGAGTCACGGGCTTTGGGAGGAGCGCGAAGGGATTCTGCTGCGCGTGGAGGACGAGCGCGGGCACGCGGCCTTTGGCGAGATCGCGCCGATCGAAGGATTCGGAACCGAGACGGTCGCGGGCGCGCTGGCCTGGTGCGCGGCGGTCGCGGGACGCGTGGATGCCGGCCGGCTCGCGCAGGCGCCCGCGGGTCTGCCGTGCACGGCGTGGGCGGTCGCGTCGGCGCTGGCGGCGCTCGAAGCGCGCGCCGCCGGCGAAGCTGAAGCCGCGGAAGTTGGCGCGGAGAGCGGCGGGACCGCTCCGATGAAGCCGGGCAGGCGTCTGGCCGTTTCCGCGCTCATCCCGCGCGGGAAAGCCGCGCTCGCGCACCTCGAGCGCCAGGCGGACGCGGGTTTTTCCACCTTCAAGTTGAAGATCGGAACCGCCGACTTCGCGACGGAGGCGCAGGAGATCGCCCGCATCGTGGACAACCTTCCTCCAGGCGCCCGGCTTCGGCTGGACGCCAATGGCAGCCTCGACGCGCGCGCCGCCATTCGCTGGCTCGACGCGGCCCAGGCATGGCCGGTCGAGTTCATCGAGCAACCGCTTCCGGTCGAGGCGCGGCATGAGACGATCGCGCTGGCCCATGATCACGGCGTGACGCTCGCGATCGATGAAGCGGTGCGCACGGCCGACGACGTCAAACGCTGGCGCGACGACGGCTGGCCGGGCGTTTTTGTGATCAAGCCGGCGCTGGCCGGCCGCCCGTCCGACTGGCTCGCCGAGGTTGCGGTGGAGCCGTCGCAGTTCGTTTTTTCCAGCGCCCTGGAAACCGCGATCGGCGCGCGGGCGGGCGTGTTGCAGGCGTTCGATGCCGGCGCGACCCGGGCGTTGGGTTATGGGGTCGGGGCGTTTTTCGACGACGACGGTCTGGGCGGCGGCGTCCGGCAACCGGAGGTCACGATCGCGGATATCGCGCGGACGGATCCGGAGGAGATTTGGAAACGCCTGTGAGAAACTGGTCGCGCCTTCTCGATGGCCAATGGCTGAACGGGGCCGAACCGCGCGCCCGGTTTTGTGAGATCGCGCGAGCGCGGCGAGCGGAGTTGGAAACGCTGGCCGAAGGCGCGCGCGTGCTGTTGATCGAGGCGGATGTAGTGGCTTGCGCGGCGGGCATCGCGGCCGTGTTCGCCAGCGAACGGCCCGTGTTGTTGTTTCTCGGGTCGCCGCAGTGGGGTGGGGAGGAGCGTGAAAGCGTCGCGCGCGATGTCGCGCCTGAAGTCATCTGGGGCGCCGGAAACGGCGACGCTGTGGCAGCCGGGGTCACGAGGCTGTCCCAATCGACCCATCGAAGACCCAGCCTCATGACCTCGGCTGCTACTGGCGACGGCATGGAAGCAACCGGGCCGCATTTCCTCATCCCGACCGGAGGCACCACCGGCGGCGTGAGATTCGCGCGTCACTCGCGGGAAACGCTCGCGGCGGCGGCGGACGGACTTCGCGTGTGGATGGGCGGCGGGCCGCTGCACAGCGTGTGTTTCCTGCCGCTGTTTCACGTCAGCGGGCTCATGCAACTCGTGCGCGCCTGGGCCACGGGTGGGACGGTGACGCTCGCCTCATGGCCGGCGATCGAGGCGGGTGACGTCGCCGGAATGCCGATCCCGCCGGGCGCGTCGACCTCGATCGTGCCGACGCAACTCGCGCGGCTGCTCGCCGTGCCGCGCGCCGTGGACTGGCTGCGGGGTTTTCGCGTGGTGTTTCTCGGCGGCGCGGCCGCCTGGCGCGAACTGCTCGACGCGGCGCGGGCCGGACGCATCCCGCTCGCGCCGTGTTACGGCATGACCGAGACCGCGGCCCAGGTCGTCGCGGCGCGGCCGGAGGAGTTTCTCGAAACAGGCGCGCTCGCGGGCGAGGCGCTTCCGCATGCGCGGGTCGAGATTGTTCCCGAGGGGACGGAATCCGGACCGTCGTCGGCCGGGGGCCGGATTCGCGTTCGGGCGGATTCGTTGTTTCTCGGTTACTGGCCGGAACCGGCGCGGCGCGCGGGCGGGCGTGAGGGCGCGGGTTTCCTCACCTCGGATCGCGGGCGGCTCGATGCGGACGGCCGGCTTGTCGTGCTCGGGCGGATCGACGCGTTGATCAACTCCGGCGGCGAGAAAATCGACCCGGCCCTCGTCGAGGCGGCGATCCGCGCCACCGGCCTCGCGCGCGACGTGGCGGTTTGCGGCGCTCCCGATCGCGAATGGGGAGAAGCCGTCGTCGCGATCATCGCGGGCGCGCGTCTGGAAGATGAGGCGGCGATCCTCGCGGAACTGCGGGCGCGGCTGTCGCCGGCTCATGCGCCGAAGCGTTTCGTGCATGCGCGCGAAGTGCCGCGCACCGCGGCGGGGAAGATCGATCGCCGGGCATTGACCCGGCTCGCGGCGGACGGAAACTGCGCGCAATGAACAGAAGCGACATCGCGGCGGTGCTCGAGGAGACCGCCGTCCTCCTCGAGTTGCAGGGCGAGAATCCGTTCAAGGTGCGCGCCTACCAGAACGGCGCGCGGGCGCTCGATGGGTTGGGGGAGGATCTCGACAAGCTGATCGCGGAAGAGCGTCTGGCCGAGGTGAAGGGCATCGGCGACGCGCTATCCAGGAAGATCATCGAACTGCACGAGACCGGCCGGCTGGAGTATTACGAGAAACAGCGCGCCGCCGTCCCGCCGGGGCTGCTCGAGATGATGGAGATTCCCGGGATGGGCGCGAAAAAAGTGCGCGCGCTCCATGACAAGCTCGGCGTCGATTCGATCGAAACGCTTGTCGAGGCCTGCCGCGCGGGCCGGGTCGCGACCCTCGCCGGGTTCGGCGAAAAGACGCAGCAGAAAATCCTCGAGGGGATCAAAAATCGCGAAGCCTACGCCCGGCGCCACCTGTGGTGGGACGCCTTCGAGCTGGCCGAGCCGATCCTCGCGGGGCTTCGCGGCCTGCCACAGGTTTCGCGCGCGGAGCACGCGGGCAGCCTGCGGCGGAATCTCGAGACGGTCGGCGATCTCGATTTCATCGTCGCGGCGGCGGAGGCGCGGCCGGTCATGGACTGGTTCACCGCCATGCCGGGCGTCGCCGAGGTCACGGCGAAAGGGGAAACGAAGTCGAGCGTGCGTCTCGCGACGGGCCTGCAGGCGGACCTGCGCGTCGTGCCGGCGGAGCAGTTCACGTTTGCCCTGCATCATTTCACGGGCTCGAAAGACCACAACGTCCTCATGCGGCAGCGCGCGCTCAGCCGCGGCTGGAGCCTGGGCGAGTGGGGGCTTGCGGTCGTCGAAGGCGGGCCGGTCGCGCCGCCGCCGAAACAGGTGGCGGACGAGACCGCGCTCTTCGCCGCGCTGGGGCTGGCCTACATCCCGCCGGAATTGCGCGAAGGCCTTGGCGAGATCGAAGCGGCGGAGGCGGGACCGCTCCCGAAGTTGATCGAGACGGCCGACCTTCGCGGCGCGTTTCACAATCACACGACCGAATCCGACGGCCGCGAAACGCTCGTCGGCATGATCGCCGCCGCGAGCCGGCTGGGCTGGGAATACCTCGGGATCGCGGATCACTCGAAGGCGTCGTATCAGGCGAATGGATTGAACGAGAGCCGCGTCGCCGCGCAGTTGGAAACGATCCGCAAGCTCAACGCCGCCGGCGCCGCTCCGCTCCACGTTTTCGCCGGGATCGAGTGCGACATCCTCGTCGATGGCCGCCTCGATCTTTCCGACGACATCCTCGGCGCGCTCGATTACGTCGTGGTCTCCGTGCACAACGCGCTCGGCCAGTCCGGGGAGGACATGACGCGGCGTGTCATCCGCGCGGTCGAGCACCCGTGCGCGACCATGCTCGGCCACGTCACCGGCCGGCTTCTGCTCGCGCGCGAATCCAGCAAGGTCGATGTCGCGAAAGTCATCGACGCCTGCGCGGCGAACGGCGTGATCATCGAACTCAACGCCAATCCCCGCCGCCTCGACATGGACTGGCGCTGGTGGCGGCTCGCGGCCGCGCGCGGCGTGGTTTGTTGCATCAATCCCGACGCGCACGCGGGCGATCAGCTCGCGTTCGTCGATGCCGGTGTTCGCGTGGCGCGGAAAGGCTGGCTCACCGCCGGCCAGGTGCTGAACACGCAGCCCTTGAAGGAAGTCCGGAAGCGTCTTGCGCGGCGCAAGCCGTAGCGGCGGGGTCGGGCTTTCCACGATTCAGGGAAGCGGGCGCGAACGGGGATTGATTTTCGTGTCAATCCCGCTGATTCCGGGCAGAGTCCCCGAAATCTCATGTGCGGCATTGTTGGATACATAGGCAAACAAGCGGTGAAACCGGTGTTGCTCGAAGGATTGAAGCGCCTCGAGTATCGCGGCTACGACTCGGCCGGAATCGCCATTATTGGAGATGATGGTTTTCAGGTCGCGAAAGCGATCGGCCGCGTGGCCAACCTCGCCCGGGTCGCCGCCCGCGAGCCGATGAAAGGCACGCTCGGCATCAGCCACACCCGCTGGGCGACGCACGGCGGCGTGACCGACGCGAACGCGCACCCGCACGTGTCGAGCGATGGCAGGATCGCCCTCGTCCACAACGGGGTGATCGAAAACTATGCCGACATGAAACGCTTCCTGAAGGAGAAGGGCTATCACTTCTCCTCCGAGACCGACACGGAGGCGCTCAGCAATCTCGTCGCGTATCATTATGCGAAGGAACCGGAGTCCGCCAACGGCAAGAGCCGGCTCTTCGCCGCGGTGCGCAAGACGCTCCGGCATGTCGAGGGAACCTACGGCATCGCGGTCATCAGCGCCGACCATCCCGACG
>CAZFCY010000132.1:12504-14003 GCA_964517665.1 uncultured Opitutaceae bacterium
GTCGGCGGCTGGGCTGCTCTGGCCGGAGCCATCCTCATCGGCGCCCGCAAGGGCTCCCCGCTCATCCTCGGCGTGGGGCAGGGGGAATACCTCCTCGCCAGCGATGTGTCCGCGATCGTCACGCACACGAGCAATGTCGTGTATCTGAAGGACGACGAAGTCGTGAGCATCAAGCGCGAGGGCTTCCTGGTCGTGACGTCGAGCGACGACGGCATGGATCCGCTCGAGGCGGTGATCGACAAGATCAGTTGGAATGTCGAGGACGCCGATCTGGGCGATTTCCCGCACTATATGTTGAAGGAGATATTCGACCAGCCGGCGTCGCTCGAGAACGCGATGCGCGGTCGCTTCTCCGACGACGGGAGCACGGCCAAGTTCGGCGGGTTGAACCTTTCCTCGCGCGAGCTGCGCCAGATCGATCGCATTCTCTTCACCGCCTGCGGCACGGCCTGGCACGCGTGCCTCGTCGCCGAGTATTTGATCGAGCGGTTTGCGCGCATCCCCGTCGAGGTGGAGTACGCCTCGGAGTTTCGATACAGGAACGCGCCGCTCGACAAGAACACGCTCGTCTTCGTCATCACGCAGTCCGGCGAGACGATCGACACGCTCGGCGCCCTGCGCGAGGCGCAGCGCAAGGGCTACCGTTCACTCGCGATCACCAACGTCGTCGGCTCGACCATCGCGCGCGAGTCGGACGGCGGCATTTATCAACACGCCGGGCCCGAGATCGGCGTGGCCTCGACCAAGGCGTTCACTTCGCAGGTGCTCATCGGCGCGATGCTTGCGCTCTACCTCGGGCGCCTGCGCGACATGAGCTTTGCCGATGGCGTGCTCATGACAAAGGCGTTGAAAGACACGCCCGACTATGTGCGCAAGGTGCTGCAACAGGCCGGCGCGATCCGGGAGATCGCGAAGAAATATGCGCAATGCGCCGACTTCCTCTTCCTCGGCCGGCAGGCCATGTTCCCGATCGCGCTCGAGGGCGCGCTCAAGCTGAAGGAAATATCCTATATCCATGCCGAGGGCTATCCCGCGGCCGAGATGAAACACGGCCCGATCGCGCTCATCAGCGAGGATTGCCCGAGCGTCTTCTTCGCCACCTCCGGCGAGAACTGGCAGAAGGTGGTCTCGAACATCCAGGAGGTGAAGGCGCGCAGGGGAAAGGTCATCCTCGTCCATTCCGAGGAGTGCGCGATTCCCGACGGGCTCGCGGATGACGTCATCATCATTCCCGAGGCGCACGAGTCGATCATGCCGATCCTCGCGACGATCCCGGTGCAGTTGCTCAGTTATTATATCGCCGTCGAGCGCGAGTGCGACGTGGACAAGCCCCGCAACCTCGCAAAGTCCGTCACGGTGGAGTAATCCGGCGCCACAGCGGGCGAGCGCGGAGATGGATCTCGCCGCCCGCGCCTGTGGGAACGACATCCGCCGTGGCGGAAAATGGTGCGGGTGGAGGGAATCGAACCCTCCTCTCAAGCTTGGGAAGCTCGCATTCT
>CAZFCY010000133.1:0-13991 GCA_964517665.1 uncultured Opitutaceae bacterium
TGGCGTCGATGAGGCGGACGAACGGATCGAAGAGCAGGATCGCCCAGACCACGCCGATCATGTTGAAGCAAAAGTGGGCGAGGGCGGCGCGCTTGGCGGCGGTGTTGGCGGTGAGGGCGGCGAGGTTGGCGGTGATCGTGGTGCCGACATTCTCGCCGAGGATGATGGCCGCGGCGGTGGGGAAATCGATCCAGCCCTTGGCGGCCATCGTGATCGTGATCGCGCCCGCGACCGACGAGGATTGCACGATCGAGGTCAGGAGCGTGCCGAAGGCGAAGAAGAACAGGACCGAGAGCACGCCGTGCCCGGTGAAGCCCTGGATGAACGAGAGCAGATCCGGGTTGGCCCCGATGTCGGGGACGGCGTCCTTGAGGAAGAGCAGGCCGAGGAAAAGGAGTCCGAATCCGATGAGGAACTCGCCGACGTCGTTGAGCCGCGCCCGCTTGATGAAGAGCAACGGCAGACCGATCCCGATGATCGGCAGCGCGACGGTGGTGATGTCGAAATTGAAACCGAGGAACGAAACGATCCAGAAGGTGGTCGTGGTGCCGAGATTCGCGCCGAGGATCGGACCGATGGACTCGAGCAGGGTGAGGAGCCCGGCGTTGACGAAGCTTACGATCATCACCGTGGTGGCCGACGAGGACTGGACCAGGCAGGTGACGAAAAAGCCGATGGACGTGCCGACCACGCGATTGCGCGTCATCGTGCGAACCATCGAGCGGAGTTTTTCGCCGGAGAGCTTCTGGAGGGCCTCGCTCATGACCCTCATGCCGAAAAGGAAGATGCCGAGACTGCCGAGGATGGCGAGCAGGGTGGAGATCATGCGCGAGCCTTAGCTGGGGGAACGTCGCGCAATGTGGCGAGATTGTAACAGAAGATTTTGGTCGCCGGGGCGCGCCGGCGCGAAGGGGGCTGGTTTTCGGGGAAGTCGCCCCGGCGAGGGTCGATATCCAAGGGGTTGAACTCGCGCGAAAAAGGATCATCAATCGGAAGAATCATGGTGTTTATGCCTCGTTGGTTGAGAGCCGCCCCATTTGCCGCCGCGCTCGGATGCCTCCTGCCCCTCATCGCTGCTCCGGCCTGGGGCGCGGGTGTGGAGGAGATCGTCATATCCGCCGACGCGCCCGTGTCCGCGGACGCGGAAGCGAGCGCGGACGAAGCCGTGGCGGAGCCCGTGGACAATCTCACGGAGCCGCCGGCGCCGCCGACTCCCGCGGTCGAGGATGGAAAAGACCCGGAACTCGAGCGCATGCGCAAGGAGCGCGAGAAGATCGCGGCCGAGAATGCGCTCGCGCAGGAGAAGCTGCGCCGCGACCTCTTCGATCTCGAGGCCGAGAAACAGCGGCTCGCGCTCGAGAACAGCCTGCGCTCCGAGCGGTTGAGCGCGGAGGTGGCGGAGAGGCGCACGGAACTCGACCGGCTCACGCTCGATATGGAGGCGCTCACGCGCAAGTCCGCGCTCGAATCGGCGCGGCGGAAACAGGAGCTGGAGAGCGAACTCGCCTCGCTTCGCGCCGAGGAGGAGCGCCTCAAGCTCGGGAACTCCATTGCCAGCCAGAAGGTCGAGTCGCGCATGTCGGACATGCGCCTGCAGGAGGCGGAGATCAAGATCCAGAAGGCGGGACTCGAGATGGAGGTCGCGCGTTTGCAGACGGAGCTGCAGCGACGCGAGAAGGTGGAGGTTCTGCGCGATCTCGTGGCCGAGACGCCGGAGCACTCGTTGAAGCCGTTTGCGAATGGCGTGTTGCTCGTGAGCGACCGCCGGATCGGGCTCAACGGCGTCATCATTCCCCACACCGCCGACCTGATCGCCGAGCGCATCGATTACTACAACAACCAGAGCACCGAATTTCCGATCTTCATCGTGATCGACGCCTCGCCGGGCGGATCCGTCATGGCCGGCTACAAGATCCTGAAGGCGATGGAGGGCAGTCAGGCGCCGGTCTATGTCGTGGTGAAGAGTTTCGCGGCGAGCATGGCCGCGACGATCACGGCGCTGGCCGAGCGGTCGTTTGTGTATCCGAACGCCGTCATCCTGCATCACCAGATCGCGTGGCTCGGCGGCGGCAACCTCACCCAGCAGCGCGAATTGCTCGACGAAGCCCACCAGTGGTGGCGGCGCCTGGCGGAGCCGGTCGCGGCCAAGATGGGGCTCACCCTCGACGAGTTCATCAAGCGCATGTACGAGGAAAACAGCGACGGCGACTGGCGCGAATTCGGCGACGAGGCGGTGAAGCTGAAGTGGGCGGACGAGGTGGTGAACACCATCTGGGACACCTCGATGGACAAGAACCCGGATCGCTTCGGCCCGCGGCCGGTCATCCGCGCCGAACTCGAGCAAAAGGCCGACGAGGCGGGCAACCCCTACATGGTGTTGCCGCGCTTGCAGCCGTTCGATCACTATTTCCTCTACAACCGCGACCGGTATTTCCGGTTGCAGTGAATCGAGGTCGGCGCCGCGCGGCAGGGGTTGGAGTCGAAGTTGAAGTTTTAAGTTGAAGTGTAAACCGGCACGACGGCGTCCGAACCTTGAATCTCGACTTGAAACCTAAACTCGAGCCCCTCCCGTGTTTCGCTGGCTGCGGAGGCTGATCGATCGCTTCGGCTCGAAACCCGCGCATGCCGGCTCGGCCGGGGAGCGCGCGGCGGCGGCCTGGCTCGAGCGTGAGCGCGGCTTTCGCATCCTCGCGGCGAACTGGCGCGCGGAACGCGATCGCCGCCTCGAGATCGATCTCGTCGCGCGGGATGCGGACGCGCTGGTCTTCGTCGAAGTGAAGTGGCGTCCCGCCGAGGCGCTCGTTCCGGGGTATTTCGCGGCGGTTTCACCGCGAAAGAGAAAGGCGATGCGACGGGCGACGCGCGCCTACGTCGCGCAGCTCCGGCAGAAGCCGCGCACGGTGCGCTATGATGTCGTGGAGGTGTTGCACGAGGGGAACGCGGTTTGCGAGGTGCGGCATTACGAAAACGTGCCGCTCTTCCCCAAGGAGTTTTTGCGCGGGTGGTGAGGCGGTTGCATCGGGAGCGACCATTGTTCCCGATGGCGCCCGTTTCATCGATCCCGCCCGCAGGGTTCTTGTCATCGCTGGCGATGAAGTCCAGAAACCGACGCTGATCCAACCGCCATGGAAACTTCCGCACGGCATCCCTTTCTCGCAGGCTTGAGCAAACATCGCGGCGCGCCCCCGACGGTCGTCGTGATTTTCGGCGCGTCCGGCGATCTCACCGCCCGGAAGTTGATTCCCGCGATCTACAACCTCGCGTGCGACAATCTCCTTCCCTCCGATTTTCAACTCGTCGGCTTCGGCCGCTCGAAGGTGCCGGACGAGGAGTTTCGCAAGCTCGCGGAGGAGGCGATCACGCAGTTCTCGCGGCGTCCCTACCAGGACGAGATCTGGAAGCGGATCGCGGAGCGCACGTCTTACGAGCAGGGCGGTTACGACGAGGCGGAGGCGTTCGCCCGGCTGCGCAAGCGCCTCGAGTCGATCGAGAAGGACATGGGCCATCCGGTGCAGAGTTTGTTTTACGTCTCGACGCCGCCTTCCGTCTTCCGGCCGATCCTGGAAAACCTCGGCTCGAGCGGCCTCGCGGGCCGGCACGTCGGCACGGAAAAAGCCTCGAAGGTGATCATCGAGAAACCCTTCGGCCGCGATCTCGCGTCGGCGCAGGAGTTGAACCGTGTCGTCGGCTCGGTCTTCCAGGAAAACCAGGTCTTCCGCATCGACCATTATCTCGGCAAGGAGACGGTGCAGGACCTGCTCGTGCAGCGTTTCGCCAACACGATTTTCGAGCCGATCTGGAACCGGCGCTACGTCGATTGCGTGCAGATCACCGTGGCCGAGGATCTCGGCGTGGGCACGCGCGGCGGCTATTACGAGCAGAGCGGCGCGATGCGCGACATGATCCAGAACCACACCATGCAGTTGCTCGCGCTGACCGCGATGGAGCCGCCGGTCTCGCTCGATCCGGAATCGGTGCGCGACGAGAAGGTGAAGGTGCTCAAGGCGATCCGCCCGCTCGATCTTTCCCTCGACGACGGCGATGTCGTGCGCGCGCAGTACGACGAAGGCCTCGTCGGTGGAAAGAAGGTTCCGGGCTACGCGCAGGAGGAGGGCGTGGACGAAAACTCCACGACCGAGACCTACGCCGCGCTTCGCTTGAGGATCAGCAACTGGCGCTGGGAAGGCGTGCCGTTTTACCTCCGTTCGGGAAAGCGCATGGCGCGCCGCGTGAGCGAGATCGCGATCCAGTTCAAACGTCCGCCGGGGCACTTGTTCACGGAATCGGAATTGATCCAGGTGAGCCCGAACACGCTCGCCTTCCAGATCCAGCCCGACGAGGGCTCGACCGTCCTGCTCAACTCGAAGATCCCCGGGCTCGAAACGCGGGTGCAGCCGGTGAAGATGCACTTTCGCTACAAGACGACCTTCGGCTCCAACACGCCGGAAGCCTACGAGCGCCTCGTGCTCGATGCGATGATCGGCGACAGCACGCTCTTCATCCGCGGCGACGAGACGGAGGCCTCGTGGAAACTCGTCACGCCGGTCCACGAATCGTGGGCCGCCTCCGGCGGGCGCGGGATGGAAACCTACGCGGCCGGCTCGTGGGGACCGCTCGCGTCCGAGCGTTTGCTCTGGAAGAACAAACACCAGTGGCGCCGCCCATGAGCACCGCCGTTTTCGACGCCCTTCCCGGCATGGAGACGCCGGTCTCCGAGGTCCGGCGCACCCTCGCCAGCGTTTGGGACATGGAGCCGGCGCGCGGCAAGCCGGCGCCTTCCGAGTTTCGCGCCTCGCAGATGAATCTCGTCCTGCACTTCGGCCTCGATTCCACGCCGGAGGGCGCGCGGGAGACGTTCCAGTCGGCGTTGTCCTTCTCCCGGCGATACCCGTGCCGCATCATCGCGCTCTGCCCGCGCGCGTCGGGCGGGACGGCCGAGGTTTCGGCCAAGATTTTCTGCGAGTGTTATATCGGGAAGTCGCGGAGGGACATGACCTGCTCGGAGGCGATCATCCTGACCTATCCGCTGGAGCAGCGGGCCTACATGGAAAACCAGGCCTCGATCATGCTCGAGAGCGATCTGCCGCTTTACTACTGGCCGCAGCACATCAGCTCCGCGAGTCGCCTCGGCGACTACAAGTTGTTCCTGAAGGAGGCGCAGCGCGTCATCCTCGATTCCGCGATCGAGATGCCGGAAACAATGGACTTTGCGTGGCCGCGTCCGCAGGCGGTGAGGGATCTCGTCCATGCGCGGCTGCTGCCCGTCCGTCAGAGCGCGGGTCATTTTCTCAGCTACATCTCCCCCGAACGGTTGTTGGACGGGCTTTTGAAGGTCGAGGTCTCGCACCGGCCCGAATATGCCGCCGCGGCGAAGGTGCTTTGCGGCTGGGTGAAGAGCGGCCTCGACGGCTGCGCCCAAACCACGCGCCGGAAGCCGGTCGGTGTGCCGATCGAACCGAAGCGGGGCGACGCGATGAGCTGCGCCATCGCCATCGAATGGACCTACGAGGGAAACCCTCCGATGCTCTTCTCGTTCGACTTCGACAAGGGCACGGCGCGCCTCGAATCGGGCTTCACCGCGGAGGCCACGACCATCGCCTCGGCCGTGCGCCCGTTGAAGCCGGAGAGCGCCCTGGCGGAAGCGATCTTCTTTTGAACACGGGATTCGCGGGGTTCATTCCCCGAAGCTTGCTTCGTTCATGGAGGTAGGAGCGGCTTCAGCCGCGATGCGAAAGCGTTGCGTGGACGCATCGCGGCTGAAGCCGCTCCTACACGTGCTTCGATGTCTCGACGCTCACCCGTGGTCGGGGTGGAGGGAAACCCCGCCGGACCGGGTTTTTCCTGATTGTCCGCGTCCGTCCTTGGTTCAACTTGACCGGCCTCTCGAACGAGACAGAATTCGTCGCGATTCGAACCCCCTTTTAACCCCAAAAATGGACGGTCAGCCAATGAACTGGAAAATCGAAGTCCTCGAGCACCACACCGGGGAGTTAGGCGAGGCGATCCAGCGCGAGGATCACCTCTTCGAAGCGGAGGAATATCATTACGACAAGGGCCAGGTTCTCGACGTCGCCGTGCACGATTTCAACGGCGAGCACTGGCACATTTTCACGGACCTCGACTCCGGCCATCGCTTCAAGATCTCGCCGGAAAAATACCGGAAAATGACGTAGCGCCCCGGCGGAGGCCGCGGGCGTGGTCAGGCCCGCAGGTGGCTGCGAGCGTCTGGCGCAAGAGCGTGAAGGATCGGGCGCGGTCCCGGCCTCACGCGACCTCGACGAGCAGGTAGTTGCGTTTGCCTTTGCGCAGAAGGAGGTAGCGGCCCTGCATGAGATCCGCTTCGCCGACGACGCGATCGAGACCGGCGACACGGACATTATTTACGTAGATCCCGCCGCCCGCGACATCCTTTCGCGCCTGGCCCTTGGAGGGGCAGAGTCCGGTCGCGGCGAGGAGTTCGACGATGTTCAGGCCGGGGCCGCCGAGATCCGTTTTCTCGAGGCTCCTGGTCGGGACTTCGCCGACGAGACTTCGGAAGGTTTCCTCGGAAGCGTCGCCAATCTCGGCGCCGAAGAGAATCTCGCTCGCCTCGAGCACGGCGTCGAGCGCGGCCTGGCCGTGGACGAGCCGCGTGACCTCGCGGGCCAGCGCCTTGTGGGCTTCGCGGGCGCCGGGATCGGCGGTGTGCGTGGCCTCGATCTCCTCGATCGCGGGGCGGGGCAGGAAGGTGAACTTGCGCAAATACTCCGGGATCCTGGCGTCCTCCGTGTTCACAAAGAACTGGTAGAATTTGTATGGGCTCGTCTTTTGCGGATCGAGCCAGACGGCGCCGCCCTCGGTTTTTCCAAACTTGGTCCCGTCCGCCTTGGTGATGAGCGGGAAAGTCCATCCCCAGGCGGGCACGCCGAGTTTCCTGCGAATGAAGTCGGCGCCGGCGGTGATGTTGCCCCACTGGTCGGAGCCGCCGATCTGGAGTTCGCAATCCAGCGTCTTGCGCAGGTGATAGAAATCGTGCGCCTGCAACAACTGGTAGCTGAACTCCGTGTAGCTGATCCCGGCGTCGCCTTCCATGCGGGACTTCACGGAGTCCTTCGCGAGCATGACGTTGAGGGAGAAATGTTTCCCGACCTCGCGGAGAAAATCGAGGTAGCTCAGTGGCGCGGTCCAGTCGGCGTTGTCCACCAGCCGCGCGGGGTTTTGGGGCGCGTCGAAATCGAGCAGGCGGGCGAGCTGGTCCTTGATGCGGGAGACGTTGTGGGCGAGCTGCTCGCGGCTGAGGAGGTTGCGCTCGGCTGATTTGCCGGACGGGTCGCCGATCATGCCGGTGGCGCCGCCGGCGAGCGCGATCGGGCGGTGGCCCGCGAGCTGGAAACGGCGCAGCGTGAGCTGGCCCATGAGATGGCCGACGTGCAGCGAGTCCCCGGTCGGGTCGAAGCCGCAATACAGCGTCAGCGGCCCTTCGCCCAGGCGCCGGGTGAGCGCGTCGAGGTCGGTGCAATCGGCGAGCAGGCCGCGCCATCGGAGGTCTTCGATCAAGGACATGGAGCGCCTCGATATGCGATCCGCCGCCCGGTGGCTCAAGGGGATTTCGCTTCAGGCGGGCGGCGCGATCCGCGCGCGCGGAGGATGGTATGGGTTTGCGGGAGCCGGGCGGGATTGGTTTTCATTTGTCTCAGCCATTTTTCGAACGCATTTTGTCCGGCTCCCGCAAGGGATGGTTCAAACACAAGACAACCGCTCAGCAATAGACTCGATCATGCCTCTCTCCGTAGGAACCCAAGCCCCCGATTTCACGCTCAAGAGCAAGACCGCCGACGGCCTCGTCGACGTGCGGCTCGGCGATAATTTCGGAAAGAAACAGACCGTGCTGCTTTTCTTCCCGCTCGCCTTCACCGGGGTCTGCACCTCGGAGATGTGCGATGTGACCTCGGGCCTCGCCACATACGAGGGGCTCGACGCCGACGTCATCGCCGTGAGCGTGGACAGCCCGTTCGCGCAGGAGGCCTGGGCGAAGCAGAACAACATCGGCGTCCGACTGCTCAGCGACCTCGACAAAAACGTGATCAAGAGCTATGATGTCGTCTTCCCGAATCTGGCCGGTGTCGGCGACACCGCCGCCCGCGCGGCATTCGTCATCGGGACTGACGGCGTGATCAAATATGCCGAACAGACGCCCACTCCGAAAGACCTGCCCGACTTCGGCGCGATCCGCGCGGCCCTTGCCTGACGGTCCATCCTGTTTGCGCGTCCCGGCCCGACGAGCCGGGACGTGTTGTAAATTCGTCCGACGATTCGATCATGACCTCTCCTCACGACCCCTTTAACACACTGCAGTCCTTCGACCTCGGCGGAGGCCGGACAGGAAAATTCCATTCGCTCGCCGCCCTCGAGAAGGCCGGCCTCGGGCCGATTTCGCGGCTGCCGGTTTCGATCCGCATCGTGCTCGAATCCGTCCTGCGCAACTGCGACGGCAAAAAGGTTCTGGAGGAAAACGTCCGCGCCCTCGCCCGCTGGAAGGCCCGGGCCGAGCGCACCGAAGAGATACCGTTCGTGGTCGCGCGCATCGTGTTGCAGGACTTCACGGGCGTGCCGCTGCTGGTCGATCTCGCGGCCATGCGCTCGGCGGTCGCGCGTCTGAAGCAGGATCCGAAGCTGATCGAGCCGCTCGTGCCGGTCGATCTCGTCGTGGACCACTCCGTGCAGGTCGATGTCAACGGCGTCGCCGACGCGCTCCTGCGCAATCTCGACATCGAGTTCAAGCGCAACCGCGAGCGTTACGAATTCCTGAAGTGGGGCATGCAGGCCTTCGACACCTTCAAGGTCGTGCCGCCCGGCATCGGCATCGTCCATCAGGTCAATCTCGAATACCTCGCCAAGGGCGTGCTCGAGGCCGACGGTATTTACTATCCGGATACACTCGTCGGCACCGATTCGCACACCACGATGATCAACGGCCTCGGGGTCGTGGGCTGGGGCGTCGGCGGCATCGAGGCCGAGGCCGGCATGCTCGGCCAGCCGGTTTATTTCCTCACGCCCGATGTCGTCGGCGTGCACCTGACGGGAGCCTTGCGCGAAGGCGTGACGGCGACCGACCTCGCGCTCACGGTCACGCAACTGCTGCGCAAGGAAAAGGTGGTCGGCAAGTTCGTGGAGTTCTTCGGCCCCGGCACGCGGGCGCTGCCCGTGGTCGATCGCGCGACGATCGGCAACATGTCGCCGGAATACGGCGCCACGATGGGCTTCTTCCCCATCGACGAGGAATGCGTGAACTACCTGCGCGCGACCGGCCGCAGCGAGGAGCACTGCGCGATGTACGAGAACTACTACAAGGCGCAGGGCCTCTGGGGCGTCCCGCAGAAGGGCGAGATCGACTACACCCAGGTGGTCGAACTCGATCTCGCGAGCGTGACGCCGAGCGTCGCCGGCCCGAAACGGCCGCAGGATCGCATCGAGCTGCCCGAGATGAAGCAGGAGTTTCATCACGCCTTCTCCCGTCCCGTGAAGGAAAACGGCTTTGGCCGGCCGGCGGAGGACCTGGAGAAGTCCTTCGGTTTTTCCGGCCGCTGTTACGCCAGAAATGGCGGCGGCAGCCAGGCGCCCGTCTCGCTGCGTGAGTCGGATCGCAACGAAACGAGCTTCGAGACCGAGCGCGAGATGGTCAGGAACCGCCCCAACCCGACCGCGGGCGTGTCGGTGGTCGGGGAAGGGGTGTGCGAGGGCGAGTTGCGCCACGGCTCCGTCCTGATCGCGGCGATCACCAGTTGCACCAACACCTCGAACCCGAGCGTCATGCTCGCCGCCGGCCTGCTCGCGAAAAAGGCGGTCGAAAAGGGCCTCGATGTTCCCGGCGCGGTCAAGGCTTCGCTCGCGCCCGGCTCGCGCGTGGTCAGCGACTACCTCGAGAAGACCGGCCTCCAGCCCTACCTCGACCGGCTCGGCTTCAACCTCGTCGGCTACGGCTGCACCACGTGCATCGGCAACTCCGGCCCGCTCGCCGCGCCGATCGAGGACACGGTGGTGAAGAACGACATCGTCACGGCCAGCGTCCTTTCCGGGAACCGCAATTTCGAGGCCCGCATCCATCAGAGCATCAAGGCCAACTTCCTCATGTCCCCGCCGCTCGTCGTCGCCTTCGCCCTCGCCGGCCGGGTCGATATCGACATGTCGAGCGAGCCGATCGGCACGGGCGCGGATGGCCCGGTTTTCCTCAAGGACGTCTGGCCCTCGCTTCAGGAGGTGCGCGACGCGATGCAGGCGGCATTGAAGCCCGAGGTCTTCCGCAACCTCTACACCGATTTCGCGGCGCAGAATCCGAAGTGGAACGAGATCCCGTCGAGCACCGGCAACGTTTACGCGTGGGACGACTCGAGCACCTACATCCAGGAGCCGCCGTTCTTCTCCGACTTCTCCATGCAGACCGGCGCGATCGAGGAGATCCGCGGCATGCGGCCGCTCGGTCTCTTCGGCGACTCGGTCACGACCGACCACATCTCGCCCGCGGGCGCGATCAAGCGGGCGTCTCCCGCCGGCGAATACCTCGTCGAAAACGGCGTCGCCTTCGAGGATTTCAACTCCTACGGCTCGCGGCGCGGCAACGATCGCGTCATGACCCGCGGCACCTTCGCCAACGTCCGGATCAAGAACTTGATGCTCGGCGGCGAGGAGGGTGGAAACACGCTCCTGCAGCCCGAGGGCGTGAAACTCTCGATCTTCGATGCCGCCGCCGAATACAGGAAACGCGGCACGCCGCTGATCGTCATCGCCGGCCAGGAATACGGCACCGGCTCCTCCCGCGACTGGGCCGCGAAGGGCACGACCCTGCTCGGCGTGAAGGTCGTGGTGGCGCAGAGTTTCGAGCGCATCCACCGCTCCAACCTCGTCGGCATGGGCGTGCTTCCCGTGCAGTTCAAGGAAGGCGTCACCGGCGGCACGCTCGGCCTCGACGGGAGCGAGATTTTCGACCTGGTCGGGCTCGATGACACGTTGAAGCCGCAGCAGGATCTCACCCTGCGCATCACGCGCAAGGACGGCTCCACGCAGGATGTCGCCGTCCGCTGCCGCATCGACACACCCATCGAGATCGATTACTATCAGAACGGCGGCATCCTCCCCTACGTGCTTCGCGAGATCCTCCGCGGCAACGCCTGAGGCCGGTCTCGAGGGAGCGCGCAGCACCAATCCGCACGGGAACGATGGCAGCGAGCAACAGCCCGGTCTATCTGGTGGACGCCTACTCGGATCCCGTGCTCATCAAGATCCGTGGCCGCGCCTCGTTCCTGAACAGCCAGTTGATCCGCGACTTCCTCCAGCAGAGCATTCGCGAGGGGAAACGCCGGTTCGTCGTCGACTTCGCCGAGTGCACGGGGATGGACAGCACCTTTCTCGGCGTGCTCGCGGGAACCGCGCTCGAGTTGCGCAAGGCGGTGCCGGCTGGCTCGTTCGTCTTCTGTCGGCTCGGCCTGAGAAACATGGAACTCGTGCGCAACCTCGGCCTGCACCGCCTCGCGACGGTCGATCCCGGGGCCGCGCCATTGTCCAGTCCGCCGACGGCGACCGCGCTCGAGGGCCCGAAGCAGGGCGAGATCGAGAACGCGCGGCTCTGCCTCGAGGCGCACGAGAACCTCGCCGAGGTCGATGAGGAAAACCGCCGCAAGTTTCAGGACGTGATCTCGTTCCTGAAGGGGCGCGTGGATCAGGGTTGACGCCATGCCGTGGGCCGTCGCCCTCGTCTGCCTGTTCGTGGCCGCCGGCTTCGCCGTCCGCTCCCGCGTGCTCTCGCGGCGGCTGGGCGCGGCCTCGGAACGCGCGCACCGCCTCGAGCAGGAAAAGGAGATGGTGGTGCGCTTCATGCGCGAAATGGTCGCCGCGCTGGGCGACGGCGTGAAGCGGCGGGAGCTGTATCAAAGGATTGGATACGCCGCGCTCCAGTGCGCCGGCGCGGTCAGCGCGTGCCTCTACGAGGCGCTGCCGGATGGCCGTCTCCGCGGCGTGGCGGTGGAGGGTTTGTTTCCCCCGCAGCGGCCCGTGCCGGAGGCCTCGCGGGGCAAGCTCGCGACCCGCGCGCGCTATGTGGAACAGATTCTCCGCTCCGAAACGCTCGAGCCGGGCGAGGGCGTGATCGGCGCGGTCGCGGCCAGCCGCAAGGGCGAACTCGTCGTGGATGGTCGCGCCGATCCGCGCCTCGTCGATCACGGCGATCCGGTCCTCGCCGTGCGTTCGCTCATCGCCATGCCGATCGAGTTTCACGGCGAGTTGCTCGCCGTGCTGGTCGTCGCCAACCCGGCCGACGGCGCGCCGTTCACACCCACGGATTTCTCGCTCGTGCAGTCCCTCGCCGAGCTGGCGGGGCTCGCGCTCCACAACAACGAGTTTCTCTCCCTCCAGGCGGAGAAGCGGCAGATGGATGTCGATCTCGCCCTCGCAAAGGAGATCCAGGAGGTGCTCGTGCCGCGGCGCCTGCCGAGCGTGGAAGGGCTCGAGATCGGCGTCCGCTACATCCCGGCGAAGGAGGTCGGCGGCGACCTGGTGGATGTCATCGCGCTCGCCGACGGCCGGGTCGCGCTCGTGGTCGCGGATGTTTCCGGCAAGAGCGTCGGCGCATCCATCCTCATGGCCGTCTGCCGCACGCGCATCCGCAACGCTCTTGCGCGCCTCGATTCCCCCGCCGCGGTCCTGCGCGAGGTCAACCGCGGCATGGCGGAGGAGTTTCGTCCGGAGATGTTCGTCACCGCGCTCGTCGCCGTGCTCGACGGCCGGTCGGGGGCCGTCACCCTCGCGCGCGCCGGCCACGAAGCCCCGCTCGTCGCCAAACGGGCGGCCGGCAAGGCGGTGGTTTCATGCGCCTTTCCCGCGATCGAGGGCATGGCGCTCGGCATCGGCGAGCCCGCCATGTTCGACGACGCGATCGTCGATCACACGCTCGTGCTCGATGCCGGCGAGATGCTCGCGCTCTACACCGACGGCGTGACCGAGGCGGCGAACGAGGAGGGCAAGGAGTTCTCCAGCGCGCGCCTGGCGGACGCGGTGCGGACGCTCTCCGCGCGCCGCGTGAACGATGTCTGCGACGGCATCCTGGAAACCGTCCGCCGCTTCACCGGAACCACGCGCTACGGCGACGATTTCAGCTTCGTGCTGGTGAAACGCGCGGACCACCCGGGCGCATGAACGCGCAAGCGGCCAGGCGATAACGAACGAAGCAAGGTGACTCGCGGAGCGCTCGCTCGACCAACGGCCTGGGCGTTTGCCCGGTGGTCGCTCGATTCGGATTTCACTGTTTGTCGACGATAAGCCGCCGCCATAGCGAAGCCTTCGACCCGGGGCCGTGAATTCGCGTTTGTCCCTGCTGAGCCTTCTGCGCCGTTTCCCTTTCTGTGGCGCGCCAAACCTGAAAACACGGGTTGCCTTGCCCGCGGTGGTTTCCCACGGTTGCGGGCTTCCTCTTCGCCATGGCTTCATCGACTGCTTCCGCTCTTGAACTCGATCCGCTGACCCTGCCAGACGCTGGCGGACATTTCGGTCCCTACGGGGGCGTTTTCGTGCCGGAGACGTTGATGACGGCGCTGGAGGAATTGACCGCCGCCTACCTCGAGGCTCGCGCCGATCCCGGGTTTCAACGCGAGCTGGCGCGTCACCTGCGCGAGTTCGCGGGACGGCCGACGGAACTCTATTTCGCGGAGCGCCTGACCGAACACTGCGGCGGCGCGAAGATCTATTTCAAGCGCGAGGACATGCTTCACACCGGCGCGCACAAGATCAACAACGCCCTCGGCCAGGCCCTGCTCGCGAAGCGGATGGGCAAGAAACGCGTCATCGCCGAGACGGGCGCGGGGCAGCACGGCGTGGCGACCGCGGCGGTGTGCGCGAAGTTCGGGCTGGAGTGCGTGGTTTACATGGGCGCGGTCGACATGGAGCGGCAGGCGTTGAACGTGTTTCGCATGCGGCTGATGGGCGCGGAGGTCCGCGGCGTCGAGGCCGGGCAGAAGACGTTGAAG
>CAZFCY010000134.1:0-13898 GCA_964517665.1 uncultured Opitutaceae bacterium
CGGACGGAGCCGGTCCCTCCAATGCCCCGGAGCTTGCTCCGGGGATCTTTACTCGCGGCCAATCCAGCCCCTGACGACGAAGTTCTGTAACTTTACGGAACCGGACGCATCAAAGCTGTCAGACGCGTCCAGATACGCAGGAGTCGGCATCGCGGGCGCGCGGAGAAACCATGAATACAATACTCTCTCGCGTTTTGATAATGCGCCGTGCCATGATCGCGCTGTTTACGGTCCCCCTGCTGTGCGGTCTCGTTGTCCCGGCCGCGGCCGACGCCGCCGAATCGTCGGCCTCGGCAAAGATCATCAACTTCTCCGGGCGGGCACAGGTCGGCTCCGGGGCCAATATATTAATCACGGGTTTCGTCGTGAGCGAGGGAGCCACCAAAACCGTGCTCGTTCGCGCGGTCGGCCCGGGGCTTGCCGCGTTCGGCGTGACGGAGGCGCTCGCGGAGCCGACAGTCTCCCTCTTCGCCGGCGCGCGTCTGGTGGAAAGCAACACGGGCTGGAGCACAGCCACGAATGTCGAGGCCATTCGCGAGGCCGCGACGCGCATCGGCGCATTCCCGCTCGCGGAAAACGGCGGGGACAGCGCCCTCATCGCAACGGTGGGCGAGGGCAGCTACACCGTGGTGCTTTCGGGAGCAAACAACACCAGCGGCATCGGACTTGTTGAAGTCTACGACATCGACACCCCGCCCGTGCGCGATGAGATCAAGGAATACGCCGACGCCCTGTATGACGAAGGCAGGATAACTTTTCGCGATGAGACTTTCGGCAGCGAGGCATTCTGGGGCGACCAGTTGCGCCTCCACACCTCGATTGCGGGAGAAGAGTCCGGCGGCGTCGGCCCGGGGCTCTCGGCCCGGCAAGCCCTGGGACTCGGCCTGAAGGTCGATGTCGAGCGCCTGCCACAAGGCTTGATCGAGGCGCTGCAAGCGGGACAGGTGGACCTCGACGCGCCCGCCACCACGATCGCGCTTCTGAAGGCGGACGCGGTCGTTGGGGTAAAGGTTTTTCTTGATGGCAGCCAGGTGAAGTCGATGGGGATCACCTGTGCGCTCTGCCATTCGACCGTCGATGATTCCTTCACCGCCGGCATTGGCCACCGCCTCGACGGCTGGCCGAACCGGGATTTGAACGTCGGGGAAATCGTGGCGTTCTCGCCCACCGTGAAGCCGATCGCCGATGCCCTGGGCGCAAGCGAGGATGTCGTGCGCACCGTTCTGCGGAGCTGGGGCCCGGGCAAATATGACGCTGAACTGGACAAGGATGGAAAAGCGTTCCGACCCGACGGCAAGCCGGCCGCGACCGTGCTGCCGGCCGCCTTCGGACTGGCGGGCCAGAATCTGCACACCTACACCGGTTGGGGAAGCGTCCCCTATTGGAACGCATATGTGGCGGTGACGCAGATGCACGGCCAGGGCGCCTTTGTCGATTCACGCCTCGAAGACGCGAGCCGGTTTCCCCTCGCCGCGGCGGCTGGGACTGGAAACATTCGGCCCGACGAGGACCTGGTGAGCGCGAAGCTGCCGGCCCTGCACTATTATCAGATCTCCATTCCCGCGCCGAAGCCTCCGGCGTCGTCGTTCGATATGGCGGCGGCGAGCCGTGGCCAGGCCATTTTTAACGGCAAGGGGATGTGCGCGACCTGCCATGTGCCTCCCCTGTATTCCGAGCCGGGCCACAAGCTCCACTCGGGAGCCGCCATAGGCATAGACGATTTCCACGCGAGCCGGTCGCCGACGGGCGCCTATCGCACGACGCCGCTCCGGGGCCTCTTCACGCGTGAGAAGGGCGGCTTCTATCACGACGGCCGTTTCGAGGACTACGACGCCGTGATCGATCACTACGAGCCCGTCCTCGGATTCGAGCTCACCAGCAGCGAGCAGGCCGATCTGGTCGAGTTTCTCAAGTCGCTTTGAGCGGCTTTTATCCACAAAGGCCGATCACAACCTGGGCGCTGCACCCGCGTGTCTGGCCGCCAGCAAATCTGGCTGCAAAACCGCCTGCGGCGGTGGCGGTGGCTGTGGCGCAAGTATGACTGAAAAATTGACAAGTAACGCCCTGGTTCCGTCGCATCGCCATGTCTGCGTTGAGAACGCGCGCGGTGCAACGAGCGCGGGGGTCAGGGACTCGCCGCCCGCAGGCTGCGTCGAAGCCAGAGAGTTGCGGCCGGATGGAGGATGGCGAGCACGCCAAGCGTCGGTCCGAAGCCGATCAAATCGATCGCCGGACCGACCGCGGCGTTGACGATCAATCCGCCGAGTGCTCCGGCCGCACCGACAAGTCCGAGAGCGCCGGCCACCTGCCGCGGTGGCAGCAACTCCCCGAGCAGCGCCGCGGTGCCGAAAAACCAAGTCAGACACATCGCGCCCACCGCGCTGAAGATGACGAGGGCCGCAGGCGTTGACACTGGCAGGATCAGCGCGAGGCAAAGGGGCCCCATCCAGGCGGCCCAGCGCAACACCCGCATCCGACTCTCCACGGGATCGGCGCCGCGGCGAATCAACGCATCCGCCGCGGAGGATCCACCGATGCCGCCAATGTCAGCCGCGAGAAAAGGAATCCAACCGATCACGCCCAAACTCGCCAGCGACAGCCCCTGCTGCTCGCGCAGGAAAGAAGGGAGCCAGAACAACAGCACATACCACACCGGATCCGAGATCAGTCGAGCGACCAGGATTCCACGCACGCCGCGGTTTTCCAGCAAGGCGCGCACCGAGGCGAGTTCTCCAGAGTCCGCCGCTTGCGCCGTCGGCTCCCGATATATCAGCAACCACAATACAAGCCAGACGAGCCCCGCAGCGCCGAGAACGACAAACACCGCGCGCCAGCCGTGCGCCCCCGCCACCAACGCGATCGTTGGAGGCGCGATGATGGCGCCCACCGCGCTGCCCGCGGAAAAGATCGCCACGGCGAGACCGCGTTCGCGCGAAGGAAACCACAGCGTCACGGCCCGGAGCGCCGCGGGCATGTTGCCCGGTTCCGCCGCCCCGAGGACAAAACGCGTCGCGCAGAGTTGCCACGCGCTGCGCACCAGACCTCCGGCCAGCGTCGCGAGCGACCAGACTCCGACGAAGAGGATCATGCACGTGCGGCTGCCCCAACGATCCACCATTCGTCCGCCGACCAGATACATCACGATATACGGTCCCATGAACATCGCGGTCAGCAGCGAGTAATCTGCATTGCTCAGGCCGAACTCCGCGGAGAGTTCCGGCTTCAGCACCGCGACCGTTTGCCGATCCAGATAATTGAGCAGCGTGGAAAGAAAAAGCAGTGCGAGGATTATCCAGCGCATGAGCGAAACGGATTGGCGTATCGGAAACGTTGATGCGCAATGGCAAATCGCCGGCGCCGTCCGATCAGCCGGGCAACAGCGAGCCGCCCTCGCGCAATTCCGCGCGCAGATGCCGTGGGTCCAGTGCCGCGAGCGGCCGGTTCTCCCGCAACGCCAGCACGCACGCGACACCGGCGGCTTCGCCGGTCTGATTCATGTTCACCATCACCCGAATGGCGCCATGGGCGATCGGATCGGCGTCGATCATGCGACCCGCGGCGATCAGGTTGCCATAAGGCGAATCAGGCAGCATCGCTGCGAGCGGGATTTGGTAATAGCCCGGGTTGTCAGCGGACGGCTCGCGCCAGCGACCGGAAACGCGCGGCTGACCGGGCGCGGCGTATTCCTCCCGCCCGTCCAGGTAACGCAACGTGATGCCCGACTTGTCCTGGTGATGAATGTCAACCCGGTAGCTGCCGTTCGCGATCGCATCGGCGAAGCGCCGCCCGTGCAGAATCTCATCGCCCGCGAGCCGATGTCGGCAGCGCACATGGCGTGACTCGCGCAATCCGAGTCGTTGCGGCAGTGCTTGCAGCGTGAGCTTCACGTCCGGCCGGTGCTTGCGCAGCAGGTCGTGGATGGCGCGAATCTGGCGCCGACCTTCGATCTCCGCCTCGGTAAGCTGATCGGCATCGGCGGGGTTCTTGCCATAGATGCGCGTGCCGGCGAGCATGTAGATATCAGAGCCCGGCACGAAGCAGCCCCACGTGAAGCCTTCCGGCAAACCGAACTCGCGGCCGTGTTCGCGGACGAGCGCGCCGACATCGAATCCTTTTCCGGCCCGATTGATCCCGGTGTCGATCGACTCGCGCTGCAAGGCGCGCCAGCCTTCGAAACGCGCGCACGTCGTTGCCGGCTGCAGATGATTCTCGAAGTAACAGGTGACGCCCGGCAGGCGGGCGCAGAGATCGGCATCGCCCGTCGCGTCGATGAACATTCGGGCACGAATAACGCCCCGGCCCGTCTTGTTCTCGACCGCAACTCCGACCAGTTGCCCGTCCTCGAGGATTGGAGCGACGAACATCGTGTGCAGGTAGAGTTTCAATCGATGTTCCTGCGCAAGCTCGTCGAGCTCGATTTTCAGCTCCTCGGAATTGAAGACGAACCCGAACGAGTGGCTGCGCTCGATGCCGACGATCGCGTTGCGCCGCGCGAGTCGCTGCCGGATTTCATCGCTGAGTCCACCGATGATCTGCTCGTTGAAATCCGCATCCATGAAACTATGCCATGCGTTCACCATCGAGAGCGTCGCGACGCCACCGAAGCAGTTCTGTTTTTCCACCAGGACGACACTGGCGCCGAGGCGGGCGGCGCGCACGGCGGCAAAAAGCCCCGTGCAACTGCCACCGAGCACGCAGACATCGGCTTCGTGAATGATCGGTGTGGCCCTGGCGGGCTCGAGAAAAGTTCGCATCGTAAAGTTCGGAATGAGGCGCCGGCCGCATGCCGGCGAAGGCGCAAGTTCAGAAATCCCAACGCGCCGACCACGCCGCCGTGAACGGATCACTGAGAATATAGGAACCAACAAATGCGCGCTCGTTGGTGAGGTTGTTCAGATTCAGCTGCGTCGAGAAGCGATGGCGTTCCACCGTTCGCTCGTAGCCCACCACGGCGTCGATCCGCGTGTAACCGCCGCTGCGCACCACGACATCCCAGCTTGGATGCAACTTCTCGCCGGTCGCAAACCGCGCGCCGCCGCCGACGAACACGCCGCGGAGCCGGCCGCCCGTAAACGTATAGCGGTTCCAAAGGTTGAAAACATGGTCGGGCACGTTCGCAAGATCGACGCCGACCTGGCGCAGCTCGCCCGTGCTCGCGATGGTCTCGTGCTCCCACGAATACGTGTAGGACGCGACGATCTGATACGCGTCTGTGGGCGCGATGTGCACATCCACCTCGAAGCCACGATTTCGCTCCAGCCCGCCGAGCTGGTAGATCGGCCGGATGTCGAGCAGCGCCTCACGGGGAAAGTCGCGCGCGGGGACATTCGAGCGCGTGTTTTCGTAAACGGACAACGTGAGCGACGCGCGTTCATCGGCGGTGCCGAGCTTGAGGCCCGCTTCCTTGCCCTTGCCCAGCGTGGGCCCAACGCTTTCGCCAAATGCGTCGACGATATAGTTGGGCTGAAACGTCTCGCTGAGGTTGGCGAACACGCTCACGGCAGGAAACGGCGTGAACATGGCGGCATACTGTGGCGTCGTCTTCTCGCTGGACAGGCCGGCGGGATTGGCGGTCTTGGTGTGACGCGCGCCCACCATCAGCCGCAGCCGGTTTTCGAACGCACTGATCTGGTCGGTGACGTAATAGCCGCGCGTCTTGGACTTGTTGGCCGTGGAGGCATCAGGTTCGACCAGTCCGGCGGGATTGTTCGCGCGGATCTCGGCCCGGAGCATCCGGGGGGGATCGGTCAAGGGATTGAACGTGCGCGCTGCGCCCGCGTAGTCGCGCGTCGCGGTGCGGTTCCAGAGATCGTCGAAACCGGCGACAATGCTGTGTTTCATACGCAGGAATTCGGGCCGATAGGAAACCCTCGCCTTGAGCGACTGTGACTCCACGGCCGACTGCCTGAAGGAGGCCGCGGCAGGAGGCAGATAGAACGTGCCCGGAATAGCGCCAGCGACCGGCCGAAAGGAGTTCCATTCCGTTCCCTCGTTTTTGCCTTCGTACCGGTTCAGACCGACGTTCACGTCGAGATTGCTCAGGATTTTCACGTCCGTCACGAGCCCCGCGTTGAACGAACGGGCCAGGAAACCCGAGTCCGGCCCCTGCGTGTTGTAGTCATCATACGGCAGGACGATCTTGTGCATGAACACCTGGCCGAGCGGCTCGTTTGGACCATACTGGGGATTCTGATCGAGCCAGACGCGTTGCGGCTGCCCCACGGGCGCCAGCCCGGCGCGCGCAGCCGCGATGTAGGCGGGGTGGCCCACCGGAAAGCCGTGATGCCGGAGATTCTGCTTGTCGGTAAACTCTCCGCTCAACGTGAGCGAAACCCGCTTCACGGGCCGCCACGTGAGCGCGCCACGGTAGTTCTCAACTTCCTCGCTCGTATGATCGAGCTCGCCGCCCTCGCGGCGATGCGACGCGAATACGCGATACGCGAGCTGGTCGCCGAGAAGGGGGCCGGTCGACATCACCGACACGCGGGACGAATCATATGAGCCATAGCGACCGGAGACATAATGCTCCGGCTTGAAACGGGGCTTGGCCTTCACGACGTTCATCATGCCGCCCGGAAGATTCGTGCCGAAGAACACCGCGGAAGGCCCTTTGATGACCTCGATGCGCTCAACGTCCTCGAGGGAAACGAAGACCCCGTCGAAGCCGTCCTGCTGGATCGGCGCCTCGAAGCCACGGATATTGATCGCGGTGAATTCGCGGGTGTTGGCGTTTACGCCGCTGATCGTGTTGGCGATCCAGCGCACGTCGTCCACGCCGCGGTCGCGTATCAATTCGTCGGTTACAACCGCGATGTTCACGGGCACGTCGCGGATCTTGGCGCCAATGCCGGTGGCCGTGATCGAATCGGTGGCCTGGTAGCCATGGGCGCGTTCCGAGCTCACGCTGAAGGGCGACAACACGATGGCTTCCTCGCTGTGCGTCGAGTCGGCCGCCGGCAGGGATGCCGGGGAAAGGAGAAGAGCAAAGGCGCAGGTCAGGCGCCAGTTTGCGACAGGGAGGGAGTGTCGATGGGACATGGTGACGGTTCGTCGGGTTTGGGGTGGGTCGCCGCGATCGGTCATCACGGAGACGGGAACGAAGCGAACCCTACCGCCGTCGATGGCGTTCACTATGCTGCGATCGGTGAACCGCTCACCAAATCGCTCCCCGCATTCCTGAAATTCGCATCAGCGTCGGACGGCGCGATTCGACAAACGCACTTGCCGGGCGCCGCGCACCGGCCGCCCGAGTGTGCCGCCGGCCTCCCATTCCGAATCGACCATCATGACTTTGGGCACGGCCGGCAGACCGCGTTGATTGAGCGTGATCTGAGTCGCGACCATGTCGACTGCGGTGGCGGCGACCACGTCGTAATGCCCGTCGATTCCTGCCGCGTCGTAAGGCGGATCGCCCCGGTCGATGCTGGCAAAACTGATGTCTTCAGGCACGCGCAACCCAAGCTCCGTCAGAAACTGATGCACGTAGCCCTCCCCGATCATCACATCGGGACGGTGTGCGCGCAGGTAACGTCGCACATGTTCGATCGTCGGCGCTTCCTCGATCTGCAGCGGCAGTCGCTGCGCGACGGGCAAATCGCGCTGCGTATAATAAAACGCGGACGAGAGCAGGTTGTTCGAGCCGTCCTCGAGTCTCTGATTGTAGAGCGCGCCCACCCGACGGAAGCCGCGCTGCCGAACCTCCTTCAGCAATCCGCGCATCATCTTGTAATGATGCGGGCACGCCCGATGCACCGCGGGCTCGCGCATCGAGTAACCGATCGCCGCCACCGCCAGCCGGCTAAAATCAAAATCGAAACGCTCGTTGCCATGACGCATCGATCCCACCACCAGTCCGTCGATTCCGCGGGCATGCACGATCGATTGCAGTCGCCGCAAGGTCATCCCGGGCTCGCCCTCCAACCATAATTGTTCGAAAGCAAAGCCGTGCCGCTCGGCCTGCAAGCGCGCGCCGGCGAGCATCTGCTGCATGCGTCGATTGTGCGCCATCCACGTCGCGGGAAACCCCGGAATAACGAGCGCGACCTTGGTCACACTGCGCCGCGGCCGCGCCGTGCGCAGATGCGCCATCAGTTTCACGACCTGCGGATCCGGCCGGTAGCCCAGCGCACGCGCGGCCGCCCGCACCCGTTCGCGAACCTGCGACGAGATCTTTGGATCGTTCCGCAACGCGTAGGAGACCGTCGCGCGCGAGAGCCCGCAGCGTCGCGCGATCTCACGCTGGCTCGCGGGAAAATAAGCGGGGGATTTCGCCATCGCCCCAGCTACGGCGCTCACGTCCTGCCGTCAATCACAGTGAGCGGTTCACCAACGGTGGTCTTCGATTGGCGGCCCCAGGACCACAGGTTTTCTCAAGCCCAGAGAACCCTTCGCATTCCGCGATCCTTCTTCCGCCATGGCTCAATCGTTTTCTCCCTCGTCCAACGGTCTCGGAGCCTCGCATGATCGCCGCGCCTTCGTGCGGCTCGCCACGGTGTGCGCGGCCGCCGTGTGCGCGCGTAATCAGCTGTGGGCCGCCACGGGGGTCATCCAAACGGCGTACGATGTGGTGGTCTACTCGGGTGTTCCCTGCGGTGTTGCCGCGGCCGTCACAGCGGCGCGCGAAGGCGCGAACGTGCTGCTGATCGAGCCCACGCGGCATGTCGGCGGGCTCAGCACAAGCGGGATCAACACCGCCGAATCCGAACACATGTTGAAGTGGACAATCGGCGGCTTCGCGCTCGAGTTTTATGAACGACTGGGCGCGCATTACGGCACGGGCACACCCGAGTTTTATTTCGAATCGAGCGTCGCCGAGAAAGTTTATCTGGCGATGCTGCGCGAAGCGGGAGTGACCGTGCGCTACGGAGCGAGCGTGGAGCGGGTGGAAAAACGCGGCGCCTTCATCGAGCGAATCATCTTGACCGATGGCGCCCCGATCACCGGAGGCGTTTTCGTCGATGCCGGCTACGAAGGCGATCTCATGGCGCGCGCCGGCGTGCGCTATGCGGTCGGCCGCGAGGCGCGCGCCGGGTTTGACGAAGAGGCCGCCGGCATCCGGCTGGACCGCACGACGCGCAAGGCCCGCACGGTGGACGCCGACGGCCAATTGCTGCCCGGCATCAGCGGCTGGGCGAGAGATTTCAAGGACGGCGATGCGCACCGCGGCGTGATGAACTATAATTTTCGCCTGACGATCGCAAGGGACCCCGCGCTCCAGGCGCCGATTCCGCCCCCTGCGCGGTATTCACCGGAGCGTTACGCGCTGCTGGGCGGCTGGCTGCGCGCGGCAAGCGCGCGCGGTGAACAGCTCGAGTTGCGCTCGGTGCTCGATTTCTATGCGCGGCGCAATGGCAAGTTCGAGGTGAACAACAAGCAGGCTGCGATCGTTTCGCTGGGGCATTTCGGCGGGCAGTTCGACTGGCCGGAGGCCGGCTATGCGGAGCGCCGGAGGATTTTCGATGACCATATGGATTATACGCTCGGGCTGCTGCATTTTCTTGCGAAGGATGACGCCGTTCCGCCCGCGATGCGGCAGGAAATGGAAGCCATCGGACTGCACCGCGACGAGTTTGCCGACAATGGCCATCTGCCGTATCAACTCTACGTGCGCGAGGCGCGTCGTATGCGCGGAGCCTGTGTCGTCACCCAGCGCGACACAGTCGACGAGCGACGCAAACCCGACAGCATCGGGATCAGCAGCCATTTCATCGACTCGCATCATGTCCAGCGCCTCGCGGTCTCGGAGGATGAGTTTGTGAACGAAGGCAGGATCTGGCGGATGGGATACGCGTGGCAGATGCCGTATCGAATGCTTACGCCGAAGCCCGCCGAGGCGGAGAATCTCCTCGTCGCGGGCGCTGCGAGCCTTACGCACGTGGCGTTCTGTAGCTATCGGCTGGAAAGCGTCTGGATGATCGCCGGACACGCGGCGGGGGTCGCGGCAGCAGCGGCATTGCGCGGGAATGTGCCTGTGCAAAGAATCGATGTTGCCGCGCTCCAACGGACGTTGCGCGCACAGCGTCAGGTGGTGGATTTTGTGACGGGGCTGCCCGAAAAATGCGAGCACCTCAACGGTCCACCCGAGTGGTGAGCGCGCTGTCTTGAGCAGACGTTCGCCAACTTGCTCGCGAGATGACGGGCTTCCCGCGGCAGCCAGGAAACGCGACACACGTCAGCAGGCGCTTCGGCAATGGAACGTGATCGAATTCGCGGTGAAGGTCCCTGAGCACGTGGATGCGCATGAAGCAAGCCGGCATCTGGAACAGCCAAGGCGCGCAGCGTCGCCATTAGAAACATTATTTCCCAACCCGACTCTTGGTCCGGTGGAGCGCATTCTACGTCGTCAGGGTCGGTTAGCGCGCCCCGAAACTCGGGAGGGCTCTCCGAGGATTGACGTCGCCGGTCCGACGTGGATCACTCGGGTCGTTAGCCCAAACCACTGTATCCATGATCCGCGGTCTGAAGGTTCATTCCCTTTGGGTCGGAAACCCCGAAGCTTGCTTCGGCTTGGATTTCTTGGAGGGACGACCTCCGTGTCGTCCGGTTGGAGAAACGAGAGCCGGGGGGATTCGCGGTCCACACGGAGGTGGACCCTCCAAATGCCTCGGGGCTTGCCCCGGGGATCTTTACTCCCCGAAAAGGACGACGACCGGAATTGACGGCGGTCACACATATATCGCCGGCAGTGCTGAGTGGGAGGGAAGGAAGACGCCGGTGTTCGGCTTCCTGAAAGACGAAGAGCAAGAAAAGAAAGTCGAAGAGACCCTCATTGATGGCCCGATGGTTTTCGACGCGAAGCGACATGACTTTGTGATCGGTCACGGACTCTCACTTTGGGAAGCTGAGCTACGATGAAGAAGAGGCCGAAGCCGCCACAGCGCAACGCGGGCAGCCGTCCCTCTTCGGGACAATTCACCTGCATCCAAAACTCCATCCTCGCTCAGGTCGATCAAAAGGGTCGAACCCGATCCCGTTTTCCAACCGTCGCCGGGCGAGTGGCACCCTCGCGGGCGGCATCTGAAAGATCTAAATCTCAGGTGTCCGCCACCGTCGCTGTCGACGACGAGCAACAGCGTTGCAGCGGATTCCGATTGTCGATGAGCGGCCAGATTCGAACGAGTTCCAGTAGGGAACGAACACTTTGTCCCTACCGCGAGCGACGAGCCCTGGCCTTATCCAGAGCCTCATCCACATCCAAGGAAGGCCTCACCGCCACCTTAGCCGACGAGCCCCAACGGTTCGCCATATCCACGACTTCCCTCTCCCAAACCCGAGCCTCGGGAAACTGCCCGCTCTCGGTCCAGCCAAACCCATTCATGAAGCGAAGAGTCTCGCCCGATTTGACCTTCGCCAGAATCAGATCATTGGTCCTGTCATTCGCGAAGCCCGCGAAATGTTCGGGGTCCATGATGACTGCCGTGCCAAGGCTGCCATGCACGGTAAACACACTCTCGGTGAGATTGAAGTTTCTACCAACGTCTAGAGTGATCCTTTTAACTTCACTCACCTCGAAACCGCCAACGTCAACCGGCGCATAGGTGAGCTCCGTGATCAGTCGAATCGGACCATCAGCCAGCATGCGCACCGTTTCGTAGCTGCCTGAAACATGCAGCACCCCATTGCGCCAAATTCCGGCGCCTCCACATCCTCGAGAATCTTTGACGGAATAGAAAGCAAGTCCCGCACTGAGATGGCGGTGCGATGCGGCAGCGCCCGAACGGTACCAGCGGTTGACGATAAGCGACGGTGGCCGCTTGCCCCAGATATCCACGCCGCCAGCCATGAGCTGGCTGGCGCCGGCGGGGTCGCTACTCGTCCCCGGGCCGAACAGCCGAAACGCGACGCGATCATTCTCCCAAGCGAAGTAATTCCAACCTGATGGAGCCTGTCGGCCGTATACTTGGGAGAAGGACTGCCGAGCCGGTTGCTCGGTTGTGAGGATTGTGAATGCTTGGCTTGGAAAACTGTCGTGAGGAGGTATGTCGCGAAAATCTGGAATTAAAATGCTGATGTCTTCGCGACGAACGCGAACTTCATCGCGTCCTCCGTCCGCGGCCGGCACGTCTAAAAAGTCCGTCTGAAAGATAAAATATTCAGGGGTGCCATCGCCGTCGGCGTCGATGGTTTGTGAAGCGATCGGCTCACCGTCGCCAGCCCGAGTCACTTGGATATGCCTTGGCCGCGCCTCGGGTAGCGCATTGACGAGGTCGGTCCAGTCTATCTCGACCGTTTCGAGCGGTCGCTCAACGCCTCTCGGCGCAGCCACCACCGCTCTCGCTTCCCCGCCTTCAACATCCGCATGGTATGTCACCGCAACGACTGCGGACACCAGCGTGGCAAGGAACGACCGCCGTCGTTGATTTAGTCTAGTCCTAAAATAAGCGCATTGCGATCGTGTCCGGTTCTCGCGGTCTTGAAGAACCCGGCGCGGGCAGTTGGGCCGTGGCGCAGCCGATAATTTTCGGACGCAGGCTCGCCAACATACGCTCGATGGCGGATTTCCTTGCAATATAAGGCCTGCCTGGAAGGAGGGAACTGACATTTGCACACGGCCGGCCTGCGAGGGATGGAGCTTTTTGCAATTTCAGGCGTCGAAGTTTGGATGGCTATGTGAAGCTCAGGCATCGCAGCCGCTCCCAGATCGCGGAAAGGTCTTTGAGCCAGCAATTCGATTGCCGAGGGAGTCGATCTCACCAATATACCCACACTTTATGAGCAATGGAAAACCAGCGACACAGCCGCCTCGTTTGCGGCCATTGCAGGAGGGCGACCTTCCCGAGGTGATGGAGATACTGAATCTTCTGCACCCCGGCCACGGCGAGACGCTGGAGAGCCTGCGGAAACGGCACGGTTTGCCCGATCCACAAACTGGCAGGCCTTCAGCAACGAGCGGGTAAGGAAGCGATTCAGTCTCCTCCTCGACCGGCTGCGCGATGCCGGCGTGGGAATAGAGGCGGCGCTCGGAGAATTCTCCGAGGGATTTTTCATGAAGGACGGCTCGATCGTCCTGACGCTGGCCGACTTGCTCAACCCGTCGAATATCGACCTTGAGCATGCCGTCCACGAGACGGTTCACGCTCTCTTCGCGACCATGCCGACGGATGTGCAGGCTGGCATCCATCGCGCGGTCCAGCGCCTGTTCGCCGAGATGGACCCCGGCGCGCGGGAGGTGATCGAAGGGCGAACCGGTTCAGTGGATGCAACGCGCGACGTACTCGAGCTGGCCGAGGAACGGTTGGCGAATCTCCTGTAAGTCGAGAACGTGCCCGAGGCCCGATCGGTTGCGACGCGCATCTGGTCCGCGATCCGCGAACTGTATCTGCGCCTTGGCAGTCAGATCATGCGCGCTCTTGGGCGCACCGAAAGCGCGGATCAATTCGCGCTCGACTATTTCCACGAGCGACTGAAGCGCATGCTGGCCGGTGAGCTGCCGGAGAACTTCATCCGCGCAGCCGGCGGGCCACGCACCTCGATGACCGAGCTGGCCGAAGCGCTCGGCTTGCGACCCCGAGGCATGGCGCACGGCTTTGACTTCGCGGAGCCGACAAGCCCGGCCGCGGTGGCGTTCAACATGGACCAGGCGCGTTGGGCAAAGCAGCAAATCACGTGGGACCAGGTGAAGGCGGGCGAGGAGAACGGCGACCTGTTCTATAAGGTGAAGCGGTTTATGCCGGCTGATCCGGTTGCGCCGACTGCACTGACCACGGCCCGATCGACATTTAAACGCAAACCAAACCTCGCGGCCCGGCTTATCTACAACGTCATAAATATGTCATGGCCGAGGGTGGTCAATGCCCCGCTGCTTGGTGAGAAGGTGCGCCTCATTTATCCGGAAGGCAAGAAGCCACAGTTCGAGGACGCCCCTGGAGCGCGGCCCCTGGATTCCTTCGAGCTGCGCA
>CAZFCY010000135.1:0-2675 GCA_964517665.1 uncultured Opitutaceae bacterium
TGTCGGCCGCCAGCAGGCCGCGCACACGCGATGATCCGTGGCGAACCGCTCCCGCATCGACGTCGTCGCCGACGCCGAGAAAATTCCCTCCCGGTCCGCTGACCTCGGTATTCGCCGTATATACGAGCAGTTGGATCGCATTGGTGGCGGACGTGTCGGCCAGGAATTTCGATGTGATCACCGAGATCGACGAACCCACGTCCCTGGTGTCGGTGCGAATGCGCGTGCCCGCCAGGGTGTATCGAGCCGAGTAGCCTTCATCCTGCCTGGCGGAAACGGTAAATGGCGAGAGCAGCAGGATCCCGTCGTCGGGTTCTTTTCCTCCGGCCGCCTCTCGAGGCATTCGCGGCGCGTCGATCGAGGGCGCTCGTCCGGCAGTTTCCGCTGCTCTCTTTTCACGCTTGATGGCGTAAGCTCCGGTCTTCTCGTCCTCGAAAGCGACAAGGCCGGTTCTGGCCAGCAATCCGTCGATCGCATCGCGAACGGTGAACTCGCCTTCGACGGCGTTGGTGCTCGCGTCGCCGACCAGCCGGACGGAGAAAATGATCTCACGCTTCGCCTGCTGCGCGAACGGCTTGAGCGTCTCGGCCGCCCTGCCTGCGGGAATGTCGAACGGAAGCGTGTCCGCCTCCCCGGCGGAGAGCGGTGTCGCGATCATCAGGCAACAGAGCGCGACGGGGGCGATGCCGGATCGATGGTGTCGGCGCGCAAATCCTCCCGGCGCGCGTCGCGATGCGTGCTGCGCTTCGATGATCATACCGAGAATGGATTTGTCGTCCGGATGGATGACCTCCTCTGCATGTTTCCCCGGGGTGTTCGCGAAATGGTGATAACAAACGATGGTCTTTCGCGCCGGCATGTAATCCCGCCTGCCGCGAGCCTGCGGCACGGACCGGCGCGGGCTACGGCTCCGCCGGATGCAAAACGACCCGATCGCCGACGCGTTCTGCTTTCACGTCGAAACCGCCCTCGAGCAGTCTGATGAAACTCTCCACGTTGTCTGAACGAAGCGATGCGCTGACAGCCGTGTCAGCCAGCACCGGATCGGCGATGGTGATGCGAACCGGAGCGTTTCTCCGATTGAACTCTCCGACCACGGCCGAGAGCGGCGCATCCGTGAAATCGAGCAGACGCGGATGCCAGGCCAGAAGGGCATCGATCTGCTCGGCGGATATCGCGTTGATCGTCACGGCCCGGGATCCGGGCTCCAGCGACACGACCGCATGCTGACCCGCGACGACAAGCGGAGATTCTTCCCTTGCGTTCGAATCCCCCCCGGTCGGGTGAACCTGAACGGTGCCTTCAGTGACCGTCACCTCGATGGCGCCCGATCCACGGCGGACATTGAACGCGGTCCCCACAGCGCGCACGTCCACGCCGTCCACGCTCACCACGAACGGCCGCTCCCGATCCCTGGCCACGTGAAAGCTCGCCTCGCCCCGCTCGAGCCGGACCTGCCGTCGCGCGGCGGTGAAGAGGACGGCGATCTCGGCGCCCCGATTCAGTTCGACGACCGAGCCGTCGCCGAGCGTCCGCTGCTCGATGGCCGCGATTCGCGCCGGCGAAGCAACCTCGGCCTCTGGTGAGGCAGGAACAGCCGAATCCTTCCGAAAAACCAATACGGCACATGCCAGCGCAGCGGCGGCTATCGATACGGGCAGGAGCCAGCAACGTCCTTGCTTCAACCAAAAAGTCGTCCGCGCCGAGGGCGGCGCGAGGAGATCGCGATTCGGCCGCGCGGCGTGTTCCGGCCGCCAATCGGACAGGACGTTCAGTCGCTTCCAACTGGATTCGTGGCGCGCGAGTTCCTCCCCGTGCCGCGGGTCACTGGCAAGCCATTGCAGAAACTCGTCCTGCTCGCCCGCTGTCAGCCCACGCTCGAGTCGGACCAGCCACAACGCTGCCTGCTCTTCGATCTTTTCCGGAATGCTCATATGCCGGGAGACAAGCATCACGACTTCCGCTGCGGAGGCACGTCGTGTTGTCTGAAATAGCGGCCGATTTTCTTGATCCCCAAGGCAGTCTGGATTTCGACGGTATGCTCGACGATGCCGAGTTCGGCCGCGGTCTCCTTTTGCGACAACCCGTAGATCTTTCGCAACGTGAGTATCTGCCGGCAGCGCGTGGGGAGCGACTGGATGGCCTTGGTCAGCATTTCGAGTTCCTGCGCGTGGGCAACCGCATGGGGAATGTCCACGCTCTCATCCAGGATGCTCGAGCAATCGATTTCCGCTAGGGAATCCTCCCGCGCCACCTTGCGATGGCGGACCTGCATCAACGCCAGATTCCGCGCGACCACGAAAAGATACGCCTTGGGAGAACGCACCTCGCCTTCCGCCCGAGCCCGCAGCACGCGAATGAAAGCCTCCTGCACGAGGTCGTCGACATCGCAACTGTTCGAGAACTGGCTGGTGAGCCAGGCACGCAACATCGGCTCGTGGGGCCGCAGCTCGGCCTCGAACCAACGTGCAGCATCGCTATCTTCGGGGGGCATCGCACACAGGGGGGTATGGCGCAGTGTACCAACGAAACCACGGATGAAGACAAGACCTCCGGAAAAAAAGAATCCCTCACGAAAAATCCTTAGAGGAAATCCGGAGATTACACATCTCTTATGAAACCCGCTTCACGGAAGGGGCGGGATCTTCGCGGGATGGGGATGGCGACCTCCTCCG
>CAZFCY010000135.1:2685-13738 GCA_964517665.1 uncultured Opitutaceae bacterium
CGGTGTAGTGGCGCGGGCCATGGCATATCAATCCGCTTGTCCGTGTTCGTAGTGGTTGTATCGGGTCGCGTGGCCGGGTGTAATTGGAAGTGGTGGTCGCGTCGAAGGTGGACGCCGGGCTTGTTTCCCGTCGTGATCCGCTTGCTGCGCTCGTTGCAGCAGTTCCTGCACCTCCAATTCCAGTCACGGGACAAGTGCGCCGTCGGGGTTCAACCCACCGCTTCGAGGATGAAGTGCGCGATATGCCCGACCGGCGCCCACTCGCGCGGATCGGCCCGTGGCTGAGGGCCACGGGCCGCGACGACTCAGAACTCCAGTCGTGTCGTCAGCTCCCAGATCGGGCCTTCCGACATCCGGTAGGAACCAGGGCTGCCGTCGGGATTGGCCGTGACGGCGACGAGTTCCTTCTCACCGAAGATATTCCGGACGTTCAGTTGCCAGGACATGTCGATATTGTCCGAGAGCTTCCGTTTATACGAGATCCACGCGTCGTAGCGGACCTCCGCGGGGCCGTGGATCGGCGTGACGAGGTCGTCGACCCAGTTCAAAACGGGGGCGTCGAGGAATACTTTCTTGAACCCCAGGAGTGGTTTGTCCTGCCAGCGCATGGCGCCACCCACGCCAAAGCCTCTGAATCGGCCTTCGGAAAAGTCGTACGAGGTGACCAGATTGACGCGATACCTCCGGAGTTCACCGACGTCCTTGCCCTCGGCCGCGAGGGCTTGCAGGTAGGCGCGTTCAAAACCGTCAGTCCAAATATAACCGAGGTATTCGCGGCTGTTGTCGCCGAACGGCGCGATGTGCGCGAAACCCTGTTTCTGCCAGTAGTTATAGGTGGAGGTCGAGTCGACCGGCGTATAACCGTCCTGCGCGACCGCTTTGACCGCTTCGTAATACTTCACGATGTTGCCGCCGCCTGCGACATTGAGGATGTTCGTATCCCGGGCGGTCGTCTTCGACGCATTGAGCACCAACCGCCAATCCGGCGTGATGTTGGCGGCAATCTCGATCTCCACGCCTTTGGACGTCTTGTCCGAGGTGTTGCCATAACCGGCGGGCCCGCCGTCGGCGTTCCACGAGAAGGCCGGCGCCGCGGAGGCGCTGCCCACCGGCGTGCGCACGAGTCGGAAGCCGTCGTTCAGGTCGAGCCCCTGATCGAGATGGGTGTTGAACGGACGGAACCATTCCTCGTCGGCGCGCGCCGCGAACCATTCGCGGCGGTAGCGCAGCTCCGCCTCCGTGATGGGCGGCTCGGAATACGTGCCTCCTCCCGTTGGGCGCGGCGTGCCCTCCGCAATATAGCCCGGCTCGCCGGGGACGGCGCGGCGGCGGATGCGCAAGGGCTGGTTCAGAAGCGCGGCGCCATTCTCCCTCGTCCAGTCCTCGGGGATCGGCTGGGCCGCGATCGCCTGATCGTAGTTGTCGCCGAAGAACCATTTGTTGACGAGCCATTCCGGCGTCGTGTTTTGAATGCCGGTACTCGAGGTCGCGTCGATCATCAGGCCGTTGAGCGTGCGCGCGAGCTGCTGCTTGACCTGCTGACCGCTGGGGCCGCCGCCGTAAGGCGCGTTCTTCTGCTTCGTTTCGAACCACGTCACCCGAACGTCCAGCCGGCCGTTCAGTGTATTGACGCGAAAACTATGATCGCGCGACACGCCGGATGGCGTTCCGTTCGGTTTGTGATACATGTCGAATGTGAGACTCTCCGGCCGGAAATTGCTCGAGCTGTTCAGGCCATAACTGAACTGCGTGCCCCAGGGCAGCCGCTCGTTGATGAAATCCGGGGAATGGAGCACGAATCCCCAGGAACGCGTGGTCTGGATCACCCGCTTGTCGTTGGCCGGGTCGAACATCCAGTTGGGCGAATCCGGCAGCGAGTGGTAGGAGCCGTTCGGCGCCTCCACCTGCGTGCCGAGGTTGTAGGGCGTGGCGCCCGTCGGCCGGCCGTTGGCGTCGGTCAGCTCCGTGAAGCGGCTCGTCGCCCCCTTGCTTTGCTGGAAAAAGTCGTCGCGACGCACCGACCAGAGGCCGACCACCTTGTCGTCGAGAAACCGGCTCTGGACGATGAACGTGCGGTTGTCCACCTCCGTCAACTGGTGCGACGGGCCGTTGCGATACATGTTCGCCTCGTTGGTGCGGTAGTCGTTGATGCCTGTCGCCTGCTGGCGCGAATAGCCTGGGACGCGCGGGACGGACTGCGTGTCGAGGTAGAGGTCGTTGATCGTTCCCTCGCCCGGCTCCGCCGCCTGCACGACCCGGATCGGCTGGATACCGAGCCCGGCCGGGCCGGGATTGCCGGCCACGTCGGCTCTCGTGTCGAGGTAGTGCAGGCCGAGAAAGTTTTCGTTCGTCGATATATACTGCGCGAGCTCGCGGCCGGAGCCCATCGTCTGCAGGCTGAAGGAGCGTGACTGACTCTCGTAGGTCTGACGCGAGAAGTTGCCCGTGAGCACATGCTCGCCCAGCAGCTCGGAAAGCCACCGATGCTGGGTGACTTTACCGAGATCCAGCTTATAGAACAACGTGGCCCGGGAGCCGGTGCGCTTCGATCGGTTGCGCAAGCCCTCGGTGTCGCTGACCACGACCAGCCGCTGAAAACCCGGATTCGGTATTTCCGGTCCGTAATCCGCGGGATCCGCATACTCGGTGGAGCGCCGGATGTTTTGGTTGATGTCTATATTGATGTTGTTCGGATTGTTGATCCAGTTGATATGTCCGTTGCGGTAGAGCTGCTCGTCGTATGCGATTTCGATGCCGGCGCGCCCATCGAGGTAGGTCTGCGCCGCGGCGATGTTCCACGAACGATATTTGACGTACTGCCGGTTGTTCGGGCCCGCCAGGTCGTAGTTCCAGAAATCGAAGACCGACGGGTCGGTGATCTGCTCCTGCTGCCACGTGTTCCACGGCCTGCTCGTGAAGGAGATGCCGGAAAGCGCCTCCATCTGTTGGATGCGCGCCAGCAGATCGGGATCGCCGGCAAACGTCTCCTTTCGCGTCAGCGGATGCACGCCGGAATTCAATACCATGTGATAGTTGTCGTGGAAATTCACCGGGGCGATCATGCCCCAGTTGCCGATCCGCGAGGTGCTCATGTGCGCCCCGCCGCGCTGGTGATAGGCGTCGGGGAAAGCGGGATTCGAGGGATCTCCGGTCGCGCTCGAGCGGGGATCGAACCACACCATGCCCTCCTGGTCGAACCACTCGCCGACCCCGCCGATATCGCGATTCAGGAACGGCCCATACTGATGCCACGGGCCGCCGGGAGCCACCGTCTCGCGATTCACCGGCACGGCTGTCGTCAGCTTGTCGAGACGATCGGGCGCATACCAGTTGCTGAACATGTCGAGCGGGAGCGAGAAGCGCGGGCGGCTCGAGCGCGTCTCGCCGACCTCCACGTTCCCGGTGATCTGGGTGAAGATCGATTTCGCCAGCTTGGGCTGCCAGCGCAGCGAGGCGGTGCCGCGGGTCGTGTCGGCGAAGGTGTTTCCTTGCCGGAACTTCTCGTTCTCATTGAGCACGTTGATCCGCGCGCCGAGTGTTTCAGCCACCAGGGGGACGTTGATGTCGACGGCCTCGCGGGTTCCGCCGTAGCCATTCACCCGGAACTCGAGCCCGTATCTCTGCCGGTCGAGGTGGGGGGCCTTCAGGGTGCCGTTGACGATGCCTGCCGGGCTGCCGAGGCCGAAGAGGATCGCGTTCGGCCCGCGCTGGATCTCGATGTTCTCGGTGTTGTAGGCATCGAGCGGGATGTCCGTGGGAAAGTAGTTGCGCGTGATGTCGGCACTGCCGAGCCCGCGCACGCGGTTGCCCGATTGGGGATTGCGCAGGTTGCCGTTCTGGCTCGAGGCGCCGTCCTTGCCGAGGTCCACGCCGGTGTAGTTGCCGTTGACGCCGTTGATCTCGGTGTTGGCCGTGTAAATCAGGAGGTCGTTGAGGTTCCTCGAGCCCGTATCCCGCATGAACTGCGGGGTGATCACGGAGATCGGCGAGGCGATGTCCTTGAGGTCGGTCTTGAGCCGGCTGCCGGCGAGCGACGAGGTTGCGAGATAGCCTTCGTTGGACGTGCTGCGCACCTCGAAGGGTGAAAGCTCGACCGTTTCGTCCGACTCGGGCGCGAAGGCGGTGCTGCCAGGCGAAGCGGGCACACCCTGCGACCAGGCGATCGAGGTCGGGAGGATGAGCAAGGCGGCGAGGCGCGAGGGCAGGCCGGGTATGCGTGCATTCATGGTGGGTAGGTTCCGGGGTTGCGTCGGTCCATGGGGCGCAGTCGCAGGGTTTGGGTGCGGAAAGTGCCGGGAGCCGACAAGTCTCGTTTGGATCACAGCGCGAGGCAGAAACCACCGTCGGCCTCCGGCTCACGCTGCGACGACCACGCGCATTCACACGACAGGCCGTCACGCCAGACAAACCATCTGCTTGTCGCACAGGTGACAAACAATGGAGCCTCCCACGGAGAACAGACTCGCCAGGCATCCCGGGCAGACAGTAGGCAAATCCCCATGGAACCGAGGCGTGTCACACAACAGGACGTCGCCCGCAAGGCCGGCGTTCACCGCGCCACGGTCTCGATGGCCTTGAAAGGCCACCCCAATATTCCCCCGGACACGCGGGAACGGATTTTGAAGATCGCCGCCACGATGGGCTACGCGCCCGATCCCATGCTGTCGGCGCTCGCCGCGTATCGCAGCCGCCGGCGGCCGGTAACGTTTCGCGGCACGCTCGCCTGGCTGGTCAATTCCGGTTACGGTTTCGACTGGCGCGATCGCACGCTGCGGCCGCACTTCAGCGACTACCACGAGGGCGCGGTGGCCCAGGCGGAGCGCCATGGTTTCCAGATCGAAATCTTCGATGTCAACGAGCCCGGCATGACGCCCACCCGCCAGGCGTCGATTCTGGCCGCCCGCGGCATTCCCGGGATTCTCCTCTGCCCGCAGCCCAGGCCGGAGACCAATCTCGAATTCCCCTGGGCCAACTTTTCCGCGGTCACCTTCGGCCACAGCCTCGCCGCGCCCCGGCTGCACATGGTGGGCGCGGCCCAGTACCGCTCCGTCCGCCTCACCGTCCATCACCTCCGCCGCCTCGGCTACCGGCGAATCGGCTTCGCGCTCGACGCCGATCACGACCTGCGCACGGATCACAACTACCTCGCCGGCTACCTCGTCGAGGAGCACCTCGCGGGATCACGGCGGAGCCACGTCGTGCCCATTCTTTCCACACCGTATCCGGATCATGGCGCCGTCGGGCGCTGGCTGGACAAGCACAAGCCGGACGCGGTCGTGACCGGGAACTACCATTTTCTCGACGTCGTGCGCGCGCTCGGCTGGCGCGTCCCCGCGGATCTCGGCGTGGCCTGCCCCTTGTTGCCGTCGGCGGACTTCGAGCTGGCCGGCGTGATGGAGAACTCGAAGGAGATGGGCAGCGTCGCCGTGGATTTTCTCATCGGCATGATTCATCGCCAGGAACTCGGGGTGCCCACCAATCCGCAGCGGATTCACGTCGAGGGCCGCTGGGTGCCGGGCAAGACCCTGCGCGAACAACCCCGGTAGGCCGGCCGGGTCTCTCGCACGACGCGCGCCGGACCTCGAAAGCCCGCGTCCTTGTCACCTGTGTGAATACCCGCGGGATTGGTGCGGCGGAAACGGCAAACTAGTCAGTGCCACCTTCACCCTTCTCGCCACCGCCGCCGGCGGCCATTTTGGACATTTCCCATCCCATGACGATGCCTCACCTGCCCCGACGCGAATTCCTGCGGTTCACCGCGCTGGCAGGCGCCGGCATCTACCTCGGGGCCAAGTCCGGCTTGCGGGCCGCGTCCCGTTCGGTCGCGGCCGGCCCGGCCGGTCTCGCCGCCTATCGACACTGGCAGGCGCAGGCTCGCGCGTTGCTCGAGCCGCTGGCCCGCCTGTTTCGTCCGGGCCGCGCCTCGCTCGATCTCGCAGGCCCCGCCTCCGCGAACGGTGAACCGGCCGATCGCCTGGAGTCCTTTGCGCGTCCGTTGCTCCTCGCCGCCCACTACCTGCAGTCGGAGGTCGAGGCCGACACCGCCGACGCGCCCGCGTTTCGCGACCGGGTGGCACGCTGGTTTCGCGAGGGCCTCGTGGCAGGCACGACGGTCGGCGGACCCGAGGCGTGGGGCCCCGATGCCAACTATCATCAACTGCACGTCGAGATGGGGCTCGTCGCCATCGCGCTGCAGATTGCGCCCGCGCAACTGTGGCAGCCGCTCACGCCGGCGGAGCGGGATCAGGTCGCGGCCTGGTTCGCCACCGCGCGGCACGCCGGTTATGTGGACAACAACCATTACTTCATGGGCATCCACATCCTGGAGTTTCTGGGGAAGGCGGGCCATGGCGTGCCGGGCGATCGCGCGACCGTCGACGTGCTTTTCGAGCGGCTGGAACACATGCACCGGGGCGACGGCTGGTTCCAGGACGGGATCAACCAGGCCTTCGATTATTACAACGCCTACGCGTTCAATTTCTACGGGCTGTGGTGGGCGCGCCTGCACGGGCACAACGATCCCGCGCGGGCGACCCGCTGGCGCGAATGGGCGCGCGCGTTCACCCTGACGTATCAACATTTCTTCGCCGCCAGCGGCGAGCATCCGGCCTTCGGACGATCCCTCACCTATCGCTTCAACAGCCTCGCGCCCTTCGGCCTCGCGGTGATCGAGGACTGTTGCGACCTCCCGACTGGCCGGATCCGCCGCCTGTGCACCCGGAATCTGGATTTCTTTCTGGCGCAGCCCATCTATCAGGAGCAGGGCTGCCTGGCCGTCGGCTGGCTCGACCGGTTCGACGCGTCGGCGGAACTCTACACCTGCGCGGGCTCGCCTTACTGGGCGGCCAAGGGATTCTCGCCCCTGCTGCTGCCGTCGAGCCACGCGTTCTGGCACGCGCCCGCGGAGCCCCTGCAGAGTGAAATCGATGACGGCGCGGTCGTGATTCCGGCCGCCGGCCTGATTCTGCGCCGCGTCGATGGCGAGGTGGAAATCATCAACGCCGGTTCCCAGGTCTCCCACACGAACCTGCGCTATGGAGCGTGGAAGTGGAGCAAGACCGCCTATCGGACCGGCCGCTCGTTCACATGCGCGTTTCCGGCCCCGGCTGGCTCGTGGCTCTGAGCTGGACCGGCCGGAATCAGGCCGAAGCGCAACCATGGAGGGTGGTCGGTTGCGCTTCGGGCTCCTGGCAACTCACCCATCCCGTTCACGGCGACTGGACCATCCGGCACGATTTTCTGCCGGCCCTCCCACTCTCCAGCCCGGACCATGCGGCAACCCGGGCGGCTTTCCCCTGATGGCCCGGCCCGCGAGCACCGCCGGCCATGCCGCGAGCAGCCCTGACGCCGTGGTGAAGGCGGAGAACCGGCCGTTGCGCATCATCGCCGCGCTCTCCCAACGCGAGCGGGATCTGTTCCTAGCCCGAGGCCTCGCGGATGCCGCGCTTCGTCACGCCATCACGTTCGTCGATGAGGACGAACTGGCCTTCGAAGGCTGGGCGCAACGCGTCGAAGCCTGGCAACCGGAGGTGTTGATCACAGCGTGGAGCACGCCGCCGCTGCCGGAGTCGTGGCTCGCGCGCGACGACTGCCCGTTGCGTTATGTGTGCCACATCACCGGCTCCGTCCGCCACCTGGCTCCACGATCGTTTCTCGAGCGCGGCGGGCTCGTGACGAACTGGGGGGCGCAGATCAGCAACCAAGTGGCCGAGCACGGGCTGCTGCTGGCCATGGCCGCGCTCCGCAATCAGGGAGCCTGGGGGGAATTCATCGCGCGGCCGGCGCATCACCGCCACATCACCGATCTGGATACGCGCAGCCTGTTTGGCTTGCGCGTGGGCATTCATGGTTTCGGCAGCGTCGCGTGCGCCCTCGTGCCGTTGTTGCGGCCGTTTGGCGTGTCGCTGCGCGCCTTCTCGCTCGGCGTTCCCACCGAATTCATGGCGGGACACGGCGTGCAACCGGCGGCGACGTTGCTCGATCTCTTTGCCGGGTCGGACGTGGTGTTCGAATGCGAGTCGCTCACGCCCGCCACGCGCTGCTGCGTCTCGGCCGAGATGCTGGCGGCGATGCCGGACCACGGGGTGTTTGTGAACATCGGCCGCGGGGCGGTCGTCGATGAGGACGCACTGCTGGTTGAAGCGGCGCGCGGCCGCTTGCGGATCGCGCTCGACGTCGTGAAGGACGAGCCGCTGACCGCCGCGTCTCCGTGGACGCGACACGGCCGCGTCATCCTCTCCCCGCACATCGGCGGCCCGACCAGGGATCGCTACGCGGACTGCGGCGCGCTGGCGCTCGAAAACCTCCAGACCTTTCTCGACGGGCATCGGCCGGCCACGGCCATCAGTCTCGCCGCCTATGACCGCGCAACCTGAGCTTCCTCTCTCGTGCTGTCCTTCTTCGACTACGGCGTAGTGGGTTTCTACCTGCTCTTTCTCCTCGGCATCGGCTGGTATTTCCGCCGCGCGGGACACGACAGCAGCGAGTACTTTCGGGGCGGCGGCAAGATGGCGTGGTGGATGGTCGGCGCCTCGAGCTTCATGAGCGCGTTCAGCGCCTGGACCTTCACCGGCGCCGCCGGGCTCGCCTACAGCCACGGTCTCATCGTCCTCGTGCTCTTCTGGTGCAACGGGCTCGGGTTTCTCCTCAACTGGGGTTACTTCGCGCGCTTCGCCCGCAACACCCGCGCGGTGACCGCGCTCGAGGCCGTGAAGCAGCGCCTCGGGCCGGTCAACGAGCAGGTGTTCACCTGGCTGCAGGTGCCCTTCCAGATTCTGCAGGCCGGCATCTGGCTCTACGGCCTCGGGATATTCTGCACGCCCGTGTTCGGCTTCGACCTGCGCCTGACGATCGTCGTGTGCGGCGTGGTGGTTGTTTTCCTCTCCGCGGCGGGCGGGTCGTGGGCGGTGGTCGCCGGCGATTTCATCCAGGCGTTGATCCTCGTGCCCATCACCATCGTGGCGGCGTTTTCCGCGCTCCGGCTCGTCGGAGGGTTCGAGGCCTTTGCCAGCGCGCTGCCCGAAACCCACTGGAAGATCGGCCAGGCCGCCGCCGGCTTCGGGCCGTGGTGGATCCTCGCCGTCGTGCTCGAGAAAATCACGCACATCAACGGACTGCACAACTCGTCCCGCTACCTTTGCGCGGTGGACGGGCGCGAGGCGCGGAAGGCCGGCCTGCTGAGCGGCGTATTGTTCCTCGTCGGTTCGGTGGTGTGGTTCATTCCACCCCTCGTCGCCCGCGCCCAAGGCATGGTGTTCGACGGAAGCTCCGGCCTCACGGATCCGGCCGAAATGTCTTATATCGCGATCGCGGCCCTGTGCCTGCCCGCCGGCCTGCTCGGGCTCCTCGTGACCGGCATCATCTCCTCGACGATGTCGTCCATGGACAGCGGGTTGAACCGCAACGCGGGGATCTTCGTGCGCAGTTTCTATCTGCCCGCGCTCCGGCCCAAGGCGAGCGAACGGGAACTCGTGCTGGTCGGTCGGATCACGACGTGGACCTTCGGCGGCCTGGCGATCCTGATGGCGCTGTTCTATACCTCGTGGCGGGACCTCGGCGTGTTCAGCCTGATGATGAGCTTCAGTGCCTTGGTGGCGACACCCTACGCGGTGCCGCTGTTCTGGTGCCTGCTCATCCGCCGCACACCGGATTGGGCCGCCTGGTCCACCGTCGCGCTGTGCTGCGTGGTAGGACTGCTCGTCAGCACCGTTCCGGGATCGACCTGGGTGGCCGAGCTGCCGGCCGCGGCTCCGGGCGGCTGGCTGCATTGGGCGCGAGAAAACGACTACGCGGCGATCACCCTCTCGAATTTCGGGCTCGGCTCGCTCTGGTTTCTCGGCGCGAGCCTGTTTCGCCGCGACTGCGGGCAATCCGCCAGCCGGCAGCGCGCCGTGACTGATTTTTTTGTCGCGCTGCGCACGGACATCCCAGCCGCCGAAAGGCCGCCGGTCGACCACCGCCGTCACCTCGGCATCGCCCGCATGTGCTTCATCTATGCCGCCTTCATCGCGGCGCTGGCGGTCGTGGCCACGAACAACGCCGGCCGGCTCGGGCTGATTTTCTGCGCCGCGTTCCTCGCCGCCGTCGGTTTCGGGGTTCGGCGCGCCGCGACACGCGGCCTGCGCCGCAACGCCGTTCCGGCCGCCACCGCCGCATCCGTCACTCCGCCGGTCTCCTGAGCCGCGCGGCATTCTCCACCCACTCTTCGCTTCATCCTCATGGCCCACCGCATTTCCATTCTCCTGCCCGCCCTCGCTTGTCTGCTGGCGGGTCTGACGCTCCACGGCGCCGCGTCCGGCCTGCCCGCGGCCGAGCCGATGGACCAGTTCGTCACGCGCCGGGGCGACCGGCTTTTTCTCGGCGAAGACGAGTTCCGCTTCGTGTCGGTGAACATGCCCGACGTGTTGCATCTCATCACGAACTACCGATTCGAGAACAACGCCGAGAACGACCGTTTTCGCATTCCCGACGAGTTCGAGCAGCGGGACGCGATCCGCACCGTGCGCCAGATGGGGGGCCGCGTCCTGCGCACGTTTGTGATCACCTGCGGCGGCCCGGATAGCGCGGCCGCGATGTTTCACGTCACCGCGGACGGTGTGGCGCCGAACGAAACGGCGCTGGTCGCGCTCGATCGTCTGCTGCAGATCGGCCGCGAGGAGGGCGTGCGCCTGATGATTCCCTTGATCGCCTACCGGAGCGCGATCCGCGGCGATCCCGGCACGTATGGGCCGGACTTCTGGACCGTGGGAAGCGAGGCCAACGGCAGGTTCAAGGCGATGCTGGCGCAGTTGCTCGGCCGGACCAACGCTCTGAACGGCATCCCCTATCGGGACGACCCGACGATCTTCGGCTGGCAGACCGGCAACGAACTCGTCATCGGCGACGATCCCGAGCGTCGCGCGTGGCTGCATGACATCGCAGCCACCATCAAGCGGCTGGCTCCACACCATCTCCTGATCGACGGGCGCAACCGGCCGAACGATGTCTACAACCGCTATGACGAGTTCAGCGCCGATCCGAACATCGATGCGGTTTCATACCACACCTACGTCAA
>CAZFCY010000136.1:0-13700 GCA_964517665.1 uncultured Opitutaceae bacterium
GGCGGCCTGCGTCTCGAGATCGACGCGCCGGCCGCGCTGCGCCTGCGCCTGATCGCGCCCGACGGCACGATCGAGGAGCGCAATGGCGGCGCATTCAGCGTTCACATGAAAGACAGCGCCGCAACGAACGCGATCGGCCAGGCCACGGGGTTGCGCGGATGAGCGCAGATAAAACACCTGGAGCCTCGTTTTGTGGGACTCCGCGTCTCTGCGTCTCGAGCGAAGCGGGCGCGAGGTCGGATCGGACGAATCGGAAAGGTTTCGCGCGGAGGCGCAGAGGCGCGAAGAAGACAAAAGCGCTGGTGAATTCCGCTCGCTTCCGCAGGGATGCCGAATCCATGCCCATCGGCGCAATCTGCGATTCACCCACGCCTTCCCTGGACTCGAGCGCCGCGCGATGAATTCAAGTTTCACCACTCAAACCGTCGGCGACCACGCCCTCGAGCTGCGCCTCGCGGACGTGTGCCTGCTGCGCTACGTCTTCCGGCCGGAGACGCCGGAGAGGGAATCGCCCAAGCCCTACGGCCATCCGATCGCCACGCGCGGCGGCAACTTACTCACGGGGTTTCGTCCCAACGATCATCCGTGGCATCACGCGCTCGCGCTGACGCTAACCCTCGTCGACGGCCAGAACTTCTGGGGCGGCCCGACCTGGAATCCAGATTCTGGATACACCTGGCGGGAGAACCACGGGCGGCAGGTTCACGAGGCCTGGGAAACGCAACAAACCGATGGCGGCCGGGCGCGCTGGGTGGAGCGGCTCTCCTGGCGCGCCGCGCAGGGCGAAATCCTCCTGCGCGAAACGCGAAGCCTGCGCTTCACCCTCATCGACACCGATCCCCGGCATCCGGCGTGGGCGCTGCGCTGGCGCTCCACCCTGGCCAACGCCACCGATCGCGCGCTGCGCCTTTCCCACTACCACGCGGAGGGCCTCGCCGGCTCGAATTACACCGGGCTCGTCTTCCGTGGCGCGCGCGATCTCCTCGCGAACACCGCGGACACGTCCACCGGCATCGTCGGCCCGGCGGGTGAAAACGCCGCGCAACTGCACGGGCAATCCACGCCGTGGATCGCCATGCGGTGCAGCCACGACGGCGATCCCGGCGCGCGCAGCACGATCGTCTTCGTCAACCACCAGCCGGCCGGCGGCGCGTGGTTTCTCCGCCCCACCCTGCCCGCCGCGGCATTCTGTTTTCATCACCCCGGCGCGACCGCGCTCGACGCCGGCTCGCGCCTCGAACTCGAGCACACCCTCATTTTCGCCGACGGCGACGCCGATCCCGGCGCGCTCGCCGAAGGAGAGGAGTAGCCGCAAAGGAGCCTATTGCACAGAAGGCAACGAAGGAAACAAAGGTGTGAGGAATCGGATTTTGTTTATAGGCTTTCCAGGAGCCAGTCGGTCGAAGGGGAATTCATCCCTTCGCTCGCTTCGTTGCCTTCTGCGCAAAATCCGTTCTTCCGGTCTCCGTGCCTCCGTGGCCAACCCCCACCCGCATCCATCATGAAACACTCTCGTCGCCATTTTTTGAATACACTCGGCGGCGCCGCGATTCTCGGCGCGGTCTCCGCGGGCCGCGCGAACGCGGCCTCCGCCAGGGCGCCGCTCGACGATTCGACGCCCGGGGCGTTCTGGCGCTCGGTTCGCGCGCGTTATCCGCTTTCGGACCGGCGGATCTATTTCAACACCGCCGGGCTCGGCCCCGCGCCGGAGCGCGTGCTGCGCCTCGCGGAGACGAAGCGGCGCGAACTCCAGGGCGAGGCGGAAACCGCCCGCGAACTCTTCGAGGAGGCGCGGCCGGTCGTGGCGCGTTTCCTCGGCGCGGACAACGACGAGATCGCCTTCACGCGCAACGCCACGGAAGGAAACTCGATCATCGCCGCCGGCCTGCCCCTCGCGCGAGGCGACGAGGTGATCTTCGAATCGCACGCGCATCCCGGAGGCTCGTTTCCCTGGCTCAACCAGCAGAAGCGCAACGGCGTGGTCGTGCGTGTATTCGAACCTTCAATACACTCGCCCGAGGAGAACATCGCGCGCATCCGCGCCCTGATCAACCCGCGCACGCGCGTGATCCAGCTCAGCCACGTCACCGCGCCGACCGGCATTCTTTTTCCCTCCGCCGGGATCGCGGAGATCGCGCGCGAGGCCGGCATCTGGCTGCACCTCGACGCCGCCCAATCCGTGGGCATGATCCCGATCGACGTCCGCAAGCTGCGGTGCGATTCACTCGCCACGAGCGGCCACAAGTGGCTCGGCGCGCCGCACGAGACCGGGATTCTTTACGTGAGCGCCAAACGGCTCCCCGAGGTCGCGCTCGCCGAGGCCGGCGCGCATTCGGACGCGGGTTATGCGCTTCCGACGAATTTGATCTACGCCGGATCCGCGCGGCGTTTCGAATACGGCACGCGCGACGCCGCCGCCGTGCTCGCCATCGCGGAGGCCTGCCGTTTCCAGGACGAAATCGGGCGCGAGCGCATCGCCGCGCACGGCCGCGCCCTCGCCGAACAGGCGTCCCAGGCGCTTGCCGCAATCGACGGCGTCGAAGTGTTGACGCCGCAACATCCGGATCTGCGCGCCTCGATCACCACTTTCCGGATGCGCGCGGTTCCGTGTCAGAAGCTCTTCGGTTTCCTGCTCGAGAAACACCACCTGCGCTGCCGCCCCGTGTCCGAGGAGGGCCTCGACGCCATCCGCGTCGCGCCCCACGTTTTCAACAATTCCGCCGAGATCGACACGCTCGTCGATGCCGTCGGGCACGCCGCCCGCGAACTGGGATGAGAAGGAGCAGCGAGCATCCAGTCCCGCCGCAACAAGGTGGCCGCGCGCGTCCCGCGCGCGTCGTTCGACGCGAGAGTTTCGAAACTCGCGCCGCCTTCCACGCGGCGTTCGCCGCTCAGCGCGCGCAGGGACGCGCGCGGCCACCTGGCGCAACGTGGCGAGCCTCACTCCCTTACTTCGACGATCATCTCGATCTCCACCGCGGCGTTGAGCGGAAGCGATCCCATGCCGGCCGAAACACGCGTGTGCCGGCCCGCGTCGCCGAAGATCTCCACGAGCAGATCCGAACAGCCATCGATCACCTGCGAGTGCCGCGTGAAGGATGGAATCGCGTTCACGTAGCCACCCACGCGCACAACGCGCGTGACACGCGAGAGATCGCCGATCTCCGCCTTCAACGTCCCGAGCAGCGCGATCGCGGCGAGGCGCGCCGCCTCCTTCGCGTCCGCTTCGTCGATGTCGTCGCCCACCTTGCCGGCGACGACTTTTCCCGCCGCGTCGCGCGGCAGGTGGCCGGCGAGGAAAACGAGATTCCCCGTCCGCGCCGCCGGCACGTAGTTCGCGATGGCCGCCGCGGGCTCCGGAAGCTCGATGCCCGCCTTCGACAGCCGCTCCTCCGGTGAGGCCGAGGCGCGAACCGCGCAAACAACCAGCAACCCCAGACCCGCCCCCCACAACGCTTTCTTCAACATGTCCGCCAGCCAATCCGAAACCCCGCCGGGCGCAATGCCCGAGCTTCGCAAAAACCGGCTGCCGCGCGTCCTCCTCGGCGCCGGCCTCGCCCTCGGTGTAGTTGTTTCCCCGATACACGCCTCCGCCGCGGCCGGGCGGGATCTCGCGCACGAGATGTATATATGCGTCAGCATGACGAAGGGCTTCGTCATCGGCGGCGTGATCCAGCAGATCAGCGGCGTCTATCGCAGCGCCGACCGCGTGTCGATCGAGCACGTGGGCTTCAACCATCCGCGCCAGGACGGCATCGCATGGGATCCGCGCGACCCCGGCACGTTCTTCACCGTCGGGCTCAACGGCGTGCTCCGCGCCACCGACGACGGCGCGAACTGGCGCATCATGACCGGCTGGGACATGACCGAGCCGAAGGACATCGCGATCGATCCGCGCGCGCCCGACCACATCTACATCGGCCTGCCCGACGGCATCGGCGTCTCGCGCGACGCCGGCCGGACATGGGCGCGCATGAACAAGGGCATCCGCCGCAGCTATACACAGACCATCGTCGTCGATCGCACAAGGCAGGGACGCCTCGTCGCCGGCACTGAACTCGGCATCTACACGAGCGACGACGCCGCGAAGACCTGGAAGCTCGCGCGCAAGAGCCAGGCCACGGTGACGGACATCAAGCAATCGCCCCACGACCCGAAGGTGTTTCTCGCCAGCACGCAAAGCGATGGCGCGTGGCTCTCGCGCGACGGCGGGAAAACGTGGAAGACACTCGAGCAGGCGCCGAAGACCGTGACGCTGCACAACTGCGACTTCGACGCGCGCGATCCGCGGCGCCTCGTCCTCTCCGGCTGGGGTTGCGGCGTGGTCGTCTCGGAAGACGGCGGCGAGACCTGGAGCGAGCGCAACGCCGGCCTGCCGAACGCGAAGGTCTGGCGCGCCGCCATCGATCCGGACATCGCCGGCCGCATCTACGCCAGCCCGCATCAGGAGGCGGTCTTCGTTTCGGACGATTTCGGAGGTTCATGGAAACCGCTCTGGTTCGAAGGCGCCACCGTCTGGGAATTCCTCTTCAAACCCGCCGCCGGAAAATGAGCGCAACCTCCATCACCCGGATGAACAAGACTCTTCTCCCCGTCCTCGCCCTCCTCACCACGGCCGCGCTGCCGGCCGCCACCGCCGCCGGACTGCTGCCCGACGCGCGACGCGCCGCCTACCACGAGCGTATCCAGGAAGTCCTTACATGGCGCGCCGGCCTCGCGAAGATGGACGACCCGGCCTCCGGCGGGATTGCCGAGATCGCGAGCAAGCTCGCGCTGCGCCAGGACGCGGACTGGGCCTCGCGGAAACTGGTCGAGGTCCTGCGCGAGCCGCGCGGAGACATGTTCTGGATGTTCCCCGTCACCTCCGCCGCCTTCCTCGGCCGCGGCCAGCTTTCGGACGAGGCGCAGCACGCCTTGCGCGAGGCCTGGCGGACCTACATGCCGCAGCGCGGCGACACGGAAAACCACTGGGCGATGTACTACGCCTCGCTGTATTTGATGTCTGAATACTGGCCGGACGCGCCCGCGTCCGCGTGGTACACGGGGAAAAGCTCGGCCGAAAACCTGCGGGAGGCGCGCGAGTATCTCGTCGCGTGGATGGACCTCACGACCTCGCGCGGCCAGGGCGAATACGACTGCACGCACTACATCGGCGAATACTGCATCCCGATGCTCTATCTCGCGAGTTGGGCCTCGGATCCGGAGATGCGCCTGCGCGGCAGGATGATGCTCGACTACGTCCTTGCCGACTTCGCGATCGACACGCTCGAGGGCATCTACACCGGCGCGCACGCGCGCACCACGGACACGCAGGTGCTCGAAAAGTGGAACGCGCTCTCCTCGTTCTTCGCGTGGCTCTTTTTCGACAACACGCCCGCGCCCGAAGGCTACGGCGGCTGGGGCGTTTTCTTCGCCGTCGCGGGGGAGCACTACGAGATCCCCGAGGTCATCCGCCTCATCGCGACCGAGCGCGACGAAAGCTACCTGAGCCGCGAACTCAAGCGCACGCGCCATCGCTGGCGCAACAGCGACGAGCGCAACGCGCGCGTCTACAAGACCACCTACATGACCGGCGACTACGCCGTCGGCTCCGTCCAGGGCGGCCTGCTGCAGCCCATCCAGCAGCACACGTGGAGCGTCACATGGGCCGTCCATGGCGACCCGCGCGGCGTGCACAACACGCTCTTCGCCCTCAACCCGCACGCCTCCGCGTTCGAGCTGCAGATGTATTTCACCGAGCATCCCGACTGGATGCCCGAGGCCGTGACCACGCAGGGAAAACCGACCTACATGGCGGCGGACACGTTTCTCGGCGGCTCGCCCTACGAGCAGATCTTCCAGGATCTCGACGCCGTCGTCGCGCTCTACGACGCGGAGGAGGGCGCGATGCACGAGCACGTCAACGGCTTCTTCTCCAAGGATCTCGCCCGCCTCGAGGAGGACGAATCCGGCTGGATCTTCGCGCAGGGAGGAAACGCCTACATCGCCTATCGTCCGCTCGCCGCCTACGAGTGGCGCCCGGCCGACAAGGGCGATCGCCGCCTCTTCAGCCCGCATCGCAAAAACGGCGCCGTCGCGCAGGCGGCGCGCGCGGGCGAGTTCGCGAGCTGGGATGTATTCAAAGACTCGATACGCGCGCTTCCGCTGAAATTCAGCCTCGAGGGCGCGCCCTCCGTGGAGTTCACCAACCTCCGGGGAAACCGGATGCGCTGCGTTTACGGAAAGACGCCCGCGCTGAACGGCAGGCCGGTCGATCTGAAATCCTGGCCGCTGTTCGAAAGCCCCCACCTGTACGCGGCTCCGGATTCGCGCATGCTCCGGATCACGCACGGCCCGCTCGAGCGCGTGCTCGACTTCAACACCGTCACGATCACGGATCGCGTGCGTCCGGAACAGCCCGTGAAAGGAGCCGGCTCGCGATGAACCTGGCCCGAACAAATCCCGCAGCAATGGAGGGACCGGCTCCGTCCGGTCCGCTTCGCATAAGGCGGACGACACGGAGGTCATCCCTCCACCAATTCAAGTCTTCAACCCTTCGCGCCCTCGAAGAATGAACACCACGACCGCTCTTCCGGCCGCCTCGGTCCGTTTCCACGACGGCTGGCTCGCCCGGCGCGTCCGGGTCGTTCGCGACGTCATGCTTCCCTACCAGTGGGAGGCGCTGAACGATCGCGTGCCCGACGCCGAGCCGAGCGGCTGTATCCAGAATGCAAGGACAGCCGCGGGCCTGGAGGAGCGGCCGTTCGTCGGCCTGTTCTGGCAGGACTCCGATCTCGCCAAATGGCTCGAGGCGGCGTCCTTCAGTCTGGCGCGTCATCCCGATTCCGTTCTCGAGGCGCGGGTGGACGAGGTCGTCGCGCTCCTCGCCAAAGCGCAGCAAGGCGATGGCTACCTGAACACGTATTTCCAGTTGGTGGAGCCGGAGAAGCGCTTCACGAATCTGCGCGACTGCCACGAACTCTACTGCGCGGGGCATCTCATCGAAGCGGCCGTCGCGCACGCCGGGGCGACGGGCAAGGACACCCTGCTCGCCGTCGCGCGCAAGCTCGCCGACCTGCTCGTCGTCACCTTCGGTGAAGGCGAGGGGCGGATTCGCGGCTACGACGGCCACGAGGAGATCGAGCTGGCGCTGGTGAAACTGGGGCGCGCCACGGGCGACGCCCGTTATATCGATCTCGCCGCGTGGTTCATCGAGGAGCGCGGACGGCAGCCTTCGTTCTTCAAGGCCGAGGCGCGGCAGCGCGCGGAGGAGAAGGAACCGTGGTACACCCATTTCGACGGACTCGCCTACTGGCAGGCGCACGTCCAGCCGCGCGAGCAACGCGAGCCGGTCGGCCATGCCGTGCGCGCGATGTATCTCTACTCGGCCATGGCGGACCTCGCGCTCGAGCGCGCGGACGAGGCGCTGGCGACGGCGTGCCGCCGGCTTTGGAACGCGATCGAGGAACGCCACCTCTACCTCACGGGCGGCATCGGCGCCGACGGCCCGGGCGGGGAGAAATTCGGCGAGCCCTACGACCTTCCCTCGGATCGCGCCTACGCGGAAACCTGCGCCGCCGTCGGCCTCGTTTTCTTCGCGCGGCGCATGCTCGATCTGGATCTCGACGGCTCGATCGCGGACACGATGGAGCGCGCGCTCTACAACAACGTGCTCTCCGGCATCTCGCTCGACGGGCGCAGCTACTTCTACGTCAACCCGCTGGAGGCGCGCCCGCGCGAGGCCGTCCGGCGCTACGATTGCCGGCACGTGAAGACCACGCGCCAGCCGTGGTTTGCGTGCGCATGCTGCCCGCCGAACGTAGCGCGGCTGCTGTCGTCGCTCGGCGACTACGCGGTTTCACGCCAGCCCGCCGGCCTTGCCATCCATCTCTACGAGGCCGGCGAGATTCGCTGCGAAATCGATGGAAGCGCGCTCGCGCTCGAGGTGGCGACAAACTATCCGTGGTCGGGCGGGGTCAGGCTCGTCGTTGTCTCCGAACAGCCGGTCACGGCCACGCTTCGCCTGCGCATTCCCGGCTGGCGCCGCGAGGCGACCGTGTCGATCGATGGCGCGCCGCCGCTCGCACTCTCCGCCCGCGGCGCGGACGACACGGAGGCCATCCCTCCAACAGAAACCAGACATGGCGACTTCTCCACACGCCTCGAAAAAGGCTACCTCGCCGTATCTGGAACGTGGGTACGCGGAAACACAATCGACCTCGATCTCGCCATGCCGGTCGAACGTGTTCGCGCGCACCCGCGCGTGGCCGCGCTCGCCGGCTGCGTCGCGCTGCAACGCGGTCCGGTCGTCTATTGCTTCGAGGAGGCGGACAACGGCCCGGACCTCGCCGCCGTTTCCCTGCCGGCCGGCGCGGATCTGGCCACGCACGACGCCCCCGAACTCCTCGAGGGCTGTTCGGTGATCGAGGCGCAGGGACAACGCGTCGATGCCGCCTCGTGGGGAAACGAACTCTACCGCCAGGCCGCGCCCGCGCGCGAGCCGGTGAACCTCCGCGCCATTCCCTACGCCCTCTGGGCCAATCGCGGCGAAGGCGAAATGCGCGTCTGGCTCCGCGAAACCATCTGAAGGAGCACGCGCAAAATGCACAAAAGCAATTCCTCCTTTTTGCGCCTTTTGTGGTTCAATGCCGCCGAAAAAGCTCAACGCTGTGTGGCAGAAGAAAGGAACACTGATCTGCGCTGATCCCCGCTAATCGGATCAGCGCAGATGAGCGTCTATAAGCGTTCCAAGCCTGGTGTGTTTCCGTCCCAGGCTTGGGAGGCTTGTTCGTGCCGATTCGTGGACCAAGCCTTCGGTTCCCGCTCAGCCACTCCGTGCCACAATCATTCCGAACCGCGCATTCCTTCAATGATTCACCTCGATCATGCGGACTCTGAGCATTGGCCACAAGAGGCTCAAAATGCTCAGAAGAAGACGGCTTCGTTTGTGCCTTTTGAGCCTTATGAGGCCATTCCGTTTCTCTCGTGTAGTTGCGGCGGAGCCGCGCGGGGCCTTTTGCGAAGCAGAAGAAGTTTCCGCTTCACGAGCATCGCGCGCTCACGGCACGGGCACGAGCCGCAGTCCGCGCAATCGCGCTTCGCTCCAGTCGCCCTGCGACACGATTTCCAACGTCTGCTCCCCGGCGTCGATCGAGATCGTCGCGAGCGCAAGCCGGCGGTAGTCGTCCAGCCCGCCGGTCGCCGCCATCGCGGCCTCCGTCTTCATTTTTCCACAGGCGATGCCGATCGTGACGGATTCGAGCACAGCCACATCGGCTTCGATTTCGAACACACCCGGCTTGTCGACCACAAACTCCCAGTGCAACGCCGTGTTCGCACGATCCCAGCCGGCGACGTGGGCCGCGGCGCCCGCGCCTTGCAAGCGCGCGTTCGCTCCGTAGGCATTGACGATCGCCGCGAGACTCGCGGGGAGATCGATCGCGCCGTTCGCATCCGGCGACGGCAGGGATTGCCCGATCACCGGTGTCTCCGCGAACTCGAGCTTGATCACGCTTGCGACGGCGTCGGGCGCGGCAGCCGGCACGGTCACGACGACACCGTCGCCCGCCGCCACGGCCTCCAGCGGCCGGCCGCTCACGAGGAGCGATGCGCGTTTCACCGGCGTCTTCAGTCCGGGCACAACGAGCCGTCCATCCGCCGGCCAGTCGAACACGTGTAGATAAATCGTCTTTCCCTTCGTCGTGCTGCGGCCCCACGACAGGCGGCGAAACAGACTCGCGGTCGTCCCATATATCGCCTCGCCGTTCGCGCGCGCCCAGTCCCCCGATTCGCGCAACCGCTCCACGCTCGGAGCGGGAATATCGCCCTCGCCCGTCGGGCCGACGTTGAGCAGGAAGTTGCCGCCCTTGCTCGCGACGTCGATGAGCTTGCGCGTGATGTCGGCCGCGGACTTCCAGTTGTGGTCGTGGGCCTTGTAGCCCCACGTCTCGTTCATCGTCATGCAGACTTCGAAGAGGCGATCCTTGAAGCCCGTGGCGGGAATGAACTGCTCCGGCGTCTCCGTGTCGCCGGAAAACGCGTTCGGCGCGCGCGGGTTGAACAGCCGGTTGTTCGTCACGAGGCGCGGCTGGAGTTTCAACACCTCCATCAGTCGCGCCGCGCGGGCTTCGGTCATGCCATGCGGCGAGTCCCACCAGAAGCTCGAGATGTGGCCATAGTTGGTGAGCAATTCCCTGATCTGCGGGATGGCGACGCGCGTCAGATACTCGTCGAAGTCGCCGTCCTGCGCCGGATCCCAATGGCCGGCGTTGGTGTCGCCGCCGTGATTGTAACCCGGCCCGCTTCGGGCCGATCCCCCGGGATGATGCCAGTCCTGCGCCTGCGAATAATATACGCCGAGCCGGATGCCGTGCTTCGCGCAGGCCTCGGCGAGTTCCGCGAGCGGATCGCGGCCGAACGGCGTCGCGTCGACTATATTGAATGACGACGCCCGGCTCTTGAACATCGCGAAGCCCTCGTGATGCTTCGTCGTGATCACGATGTATTTCATGCCGGCGTCCTTCGCCAGCCGCACCCAGGCATCGGCGTCGAACTTCACCGGGTTGAAGTCCTTCGCGTAGGCGGCGTACTCCGCGACCGGGATCCTCGCGTTGTGCATGATCCACTCGCCGAGCCCGTTGCCGTGCGTGCCGCGATCGATGGGTTCGCCTTTGTAGGAACCCGCCAGGACCGACGAGAGGCCCCAGTGGATGAACATTCCGTAGCGCGCCTCGCTGAACCACGCCGTGCGCTCCTCGTCCGGCATCGGCCGGTCGGACGCGGCCGCCAGCAGCGGCGCGAGCAAGAGCAGAAGCGCGGCAACCCGTCTCACAGGATCAGCGGTTGAAAATGACGCATCCCGGGCCGGAATCGACCGCGCCCGGGATGCGGTTCGGGGAGGAGATCAGAATTCGAGGCCGGTCGTGAGCATGAACTGGCGGGCGTCGCCGTAGCCCGCGAAGTTGATATCCGTCGCCATGATATAGGTCCGGTCGAAGGCGTTCCTGAGGTTGGCGCGGAAGGTGAGGCGCGACTTCGTCCCGACCCTGAGGCTGTAGCCGGCGAGGAAGTCGAACGTCGTGTAGCCGCCGAAGCTCTGGAGCGATTCGGCGATGCTGTCGTTGTCCGTGTCGATATAGCCGGCATAGTTTTTCGAACGGTAATTGAATCCGCCACCGATAAACAAGCCTTTGGCCGGGCCGTCGAGGAACGTATAGCGCGTAAAGAACGTTCCCGTGTAGCGCGTCACGCCGGGCATGCTCGTGCCGGAGGGATAGCCGAACTGCGGAAGATCGTTGGTGATGACCGGATCCGCGTTGCCGATGCCCGCGCGCAAGGTCCACTGCGGGGTGGGATTGGCCACGAGTTCGAACTCGAAACCCTTCGCCTCCACCGAGCCGGCGATGGCGCGAGCCGGCGTGGCGCTGCCAAACTCCCGGATCAGGAGCGCCGCCGGAATCGCGAGCGGCGTGCTTTCCTGCGTCATCTTGAAATAGGTGAACGACGCGGAGAGCCGGCCGTCGTAAGCCACCGCCTTCAAGCCGGCCTCGAAGCTTTCGCCCGTGGTCGGGCCGAAGAGATCGAGGTCGATGTCGAACCGGTTCACATTCGGCCAGAGCGAGGTGCCGTAATTCACCGTCGCGTTGATCGCGGGCGTCAGGGCGTAAACGGCGCCGAACGATTTCGACCATTTCTTGACGTGATTGAAACTGTAGCCGCCCAGGCCGCGCTCGTCGCTGGCGTTGAACGTCGCGCCCTGGTTGTCGTTGAACATGTCGTCGTAGCGCAGGCCGAGAAGCGTCTTGAGCCGGCCGTTTTCGCCCCAGTCGGACGCGAGCATGGCGAAGCCGGCCTTGACCGTCTTCCCGAGTTCGAAGCCGTTCCCCGGCCGCCAGTAAAGGCCATCGCCGATGGCGGCCTCGGGGAAACGCATGCCGCCGTCCATGATCGTCGTGTAGGGCATGCGCTGGTTGGCCGCGCCGCCGAAGTTCGGGCCGCGCGGCGTGCCCGTCGGATTGAGCGAAAGGAAATGCACCGTGTTGAACGTGGGGAAATCGTTCGGCTCGTACGAGCCGCCGAACGTGAGGGTATGCTCGCCGGCCACGTCCGGCATTTTCCACGCCGCCTGCAGGCGGTAGAACCGGAAGCGCTCGTCGAGCGACACCCGCTGCCACTGCTGCGGCGCGGTCGGCGTGCCGGCGCTGTAACCCGGCGCGATCTGATGACCATTGATGACCAGCGGCGCCACGTTCGCCGCGCTCACCGACAGGATCTTCATCGTCGGCCCCCACATCTGGTTTCGATCGCGCATCGATTCGCTCACGCTCAGCTCGAAACTGAGGCGGTCGTCGAACAACGACTTCGTGAGCGAAGCGGTGTAGAAGAAATAGTCGAGATTGCTCTGCGCGTCGGGCCCCTGCACGCTTTGCGCATATTTCCGGGGGAGCAGCGTGAGGTCGGCCGCGACCGAGAGCGGGCTGCTGTTCATCTGCTGCGCGACGATGCCGGTGAAGGGCGTGCGGTGATCCGATCCGATCTCGCCCATGAAGCGAAACGCGGTGGTGGGATTGATCTGCCACAGATAGGCGGCGTAGAGGCCGTCACGCTTCATATCCGCGTAGGCGCGGTCGTTGTCCTGTTTGTGATAAAGGCCGGCGACGCGCAGCGCGTGTTTGTCGCCGAGGGCGATGTTCGTGTCGAAGGTCGCGCGCCGCAGATCATGGTCGCCCATGGTGAATTCGATCGCCGACTTGTTGCGGCCGAGATACGCGCGCTTGGTGATGGTGTTGACGATGCCGCCGCTGTCCTGCTGCCCGTAGATGACGCTCGCCGGGCCGTGCACGACCTCGATGCGCTCCGTCATATAACTGTCCGTCGGCGTGACGCGCGTGAGGAAGTTCACGAAGAAGGAGCGCGACGTCATCCCGCGGATCGTGAAGTTCGTGTCGGCGTTCGCGATCTGGTAGTTGATATTGGTGGAATACTGCACCGCCTGCGCGAAATCCAGGATCCCGGCGTCGCGCATGAACTCCTCATTGAGGATGCTGATGCTTTGCGGGATGTCCTTGAGCGGGCGGCTCAACCGGCTGACCGAGGCCGTGTTGGTGGCCTGATAACCGACGTCGCGCGATGTATCGACGGTGAAGGTGGACAGCTCGTAAACGTCGTCGGTGGAAGACGAGGTCTCGCCTGTGGCGGAGACCGTCTGGGAAGAGGCCGCGATGGGGAGGAGAACAGCCGCCGGGAGGACGGTGGCGAAGAGATGGCGGATGAAACGTGGGCGGCGCACGGACCGATCCGAAGCGGGAGGGATCATGGAACGCAAGTTGTAGGGGGTTGGAGCGCGAAGGGTTTCGACGCGCCGACAACCTTCCTTCCGCGCGGGTTTCGCACAATGGTTTGATTACTAAAACAATTAAGAAGGGCGGCAATGCCATGCCTGCGCAAACGCGAAAGAGGCCGGGCCGGCCCCGCCGCGCGTTCGTCCGCGCGGCCGCTTCCGATGTTTCGGTCCGCGTGACGCGCTTCAGGGCTCAACTGTTTCACCCCGCCCGCGGTTGACGCTTCCGCCCGCTCCGGTCGCAAGTTCGAGGGCATGCCCTCTGTTCAAAGCCAGACCCGCCGCGACGCCATGCCTTGCCGTTTCATTCCCAGTGGGTCCGATACTCCGAAGCTTGCTTCGGCTTGGATTTCTTGGAGGGACGACCTCCGTGTCGTCCGCA
>CAZFCY010000137.1:0-13615 GCA_964517665.1 uncultured Opitutaceae bacterium
AAGAGAGCAGCTTGAAGAGCGGCTCGTTGATGTAAAAATTCGACCGTCCGAGCTTCACCTTGCGAACGAACCCGGTTGCGGTGAGGCAGGAGAAATACTTCGTCGCCGTCGGACGCGTGACATTCAGATCGCGTTCGAGGAATTCGATCTTCGTGTACGGATGGCGGAGAAAATCCTGGCTGTAGATCTTGGGCAGTTCCTCGCGCAATCGTTGTTTTGTCGCCTGCATCAACTGCCGGATGTCTCGGACCCGATCGACGCGTTTGTCGCAAAGTTTTCTCCACCGCACGCAGCATGTAGAGCGCTAAACACGACGTCCTAAGTTATTGCGCATGTTTTTTGATCGAGCAGAGTCGTCGGAGGACGGGATTGGGTTTCGACCAGACGCGAAACTGCGCATCGACGACCGTGACGACCTCCTCAAGCGCCGCGAAGAAGTGATTGTGCAGCCACAGGCGTCGGAGCAGTTTCCAGACACGCTCAATGGGATTGAGTTGCGGGCTATAGGCGGGAAGAAACAACAAAGTGAAATCCGGCTCGTGCGCTTTGCGCCAGGCCGCATGGAGCACCGCGTGATGATATCTGGCGTTGTCGATGATGACGACCACACGCCGACCGGCCCGGGCGCTGATGCGACGCAGATGCCGCAAGAACGTCCAGCATGTTTGGGCATCGAAACGCCCTGCAGGCGGCAGCGTGCAAAGTTTGCCATCGCGCAACCGCACGGCTCCGAAATAGCTGATGCTTTTTCGTGTCGGAGCATGCAGACACACAGGATCCTTGACCTCCGGCGGCACCCACATGCGACAGCGGCTGCCATGCTGGTGAAAGTGGACTTCATCCATCGCCCACAGGTCCACGGTGGGATCGCGGGCGAGCCGCTGGAGTTTTTTTTACTGCGGCCTGTAACGAGGCATCCGCTTTCCCGACCTCCGGGCGTGGCTTGCGCAGGCGAAAGCCGAGTTGGCGAAACAGGCGCTGACATTGTCGGACCCGTAATGTCACGCCGAAGCGCTTGCGCAGAAACTCCGACAACAGCGGTCCGTCCCACAGCTGTGCCGGCAAACCGTAATCGGCCGGAGTGCGCCGCAGCGCCTGTTCGATCTGCGCACGCTGCTTTTCGTCCAGACGCGTCGGTCGTCCTTCGCGCTCCCCATCGGACAGCCCCGCGAAGCCGTCTCTTTCGAATCGACTCACCCAATACTCCACGCTTCGAGGGGCATCGCCCAAGGTCTCGGCGGCCTTGCGGCAGCTCATCCCCTGTGCCACGAGCAACACCGCGTGCAAGCGATGATCGTATCGTGCTTCGGGGCTGCGACGAATCTCGTCCTGCAACGCGAGAATCATCTCTTCGCGATGCGAAATGGTCAGCGGCCTCATGGATCGAAAGGCTTACCCCACTCTCAGACATGCGCAATAACTTATGACGCCGTGTTTAGCAGATCGGCATATGCAAAGAAAGCGGCCGTTTTCTCGTCATGTCGGGCGCGACATGTGTAAATTCAGGCCGTTTTTCGACACGTCGGCGGGATGTGTCGATGGCGTGAACACGGCGGCTCACGGGAATCGTCACCAGAAAACGAGGAAGAACAGCAGCGTCGCCGCGATCACCGCGAGACCGACGTTGCGCACGAACGGCGTCGTGCGCACGTCGAGATCCGTGCGCACGGGCATGACCCGCGGCTCCGCGAGTGGCCACCAGAACGTGATCGCTCCCATGAGGAGGAGGACGAGGTTGAACGTGAGCGCCACCTGCACGAGGAAATGCACGCCCGAAGCGGCATACTGGAACACGCCGTAAATCAACGGCCCACTGATGAGCGCCGCGACACCCGCCGCGCCCGGAGCCTGCGGCACGAGCAAACCGACGACGAACGCGGCCACCACGCCGGGCCAGATGTAGCCCTGAAAGTTCTGGATGAAGTTGAACACGCCGCCGAATCGCGGATCCGCCAGTTGCGGCGCGAGCAGCCCGCCGATCACGATCGCGAGCATGGTCGCCAAACGGCCGACAACGATCAGGCGCGCCTGCGAGGCCGAACGATCGATCAGTCGATTATATACATCCATCGTGAAGATTGTGGACGCCGCATTGATCATCGAAGCCAGCGTGCTGATGACCGCGCCGGCGATCGCGGCGAGAATGAATCCGCGCAACCCGGCCGGCACGAGGCCCTTGATCATCGCCGGGTAAGCCTGATCCGGCGTCGCGAGTTCGTCACCGTAAAGCTGGCCCGCCATGATCCCGGGCATCACGATCGCGAACGGCACTATCAACCACAACGCGCCGGCGAAAATCACGCCGAGTTGCCCGTCGCGCAGCGTCCGCGCCGCCAGGTTGCGCTGCACGATGAACTGGTTCAGCCCGCAATAATAAAGGATCACGATCCACATGCCCGACACGACTCCCGTCCACGGCAGATCGGGATGGTCCGCGGGCAGGAACAAATGAAGCTTGTCCGCGTTCTCGGCGGCAAAGGCGCCCCAGCCGTCGACTGCGCGCAGCCCGAGAAAGAAGATCAAAACTCCACCCGCGAGCAGCGCGAGGCCTTGAAAAAGGTCGGCCCACGCGACGGCCTTCAGCCCGCCCCATGTGGTATAGAACGCGGCGACAATCGCGAGGATCCAGACGCCCGTTTTCAGTTCCAAGCCGAAGACCGTGTGGATCGTGAGCCCTCCGGAATAGAGGACCGCGGCCAGCATCACGACGACATAGATGACGACCGTGAGAATCGCCATGATCGACCGCGCGGCGGTGTTGTAGCGATACTCGAGGAACTCCGGAATGGTATATATCCCCGCGCGGAGGAGCCGCGGCAAAAGAGTGAACGCGATCAGCACCACGCCGATCGTGCCCGTGAGCTGCCACAGGCTCACGGCGAGTCCGACGCCGCCCGCGCCCTGGCCCGCCATCCCCACCATCTGCTCGGTCGAGATGTTTGCCGCGACGATCGAGATCCCGATCAGCCACCACGGCAGGCTGCGCCCGCCGAGGAAATAATCCGCGCTCGTGCGCTCACCGCGACTTTTCCACATCGCGAAGCCGACGACGACGAGGAAGAAGCCGATGAAGACAATATAATCGACGGGAAGAAAAGACATGAGGCCGGGGTTGAAAGACAAGATGATGGCGAACGACCGCGCGCGAAGTCGTCGCTCATCGCCCGAACAGGCCGCGGATCTGCTCCGCTGTCACCGTGACGTCCGGTTGGAATTCCGCGCCCGCCACGTACGCGAGCAGGCTGGCGCGCAACTGCCGCCGCACCGGATCGAGCACGGCATCCTCGAGATCGATGCTCGTCACAAGCAGCTTTCCTTTTCCCACGCGCGCCTCGAAAGCCAGGGCGAGTTTGCGGTTGGTGAACCAGTCGTCGATGACCTGCGCCACGGGCTGGATATCGTGTGGCAGCCCGTCGAGAATCATCGGCGCGGCCTCCTTGATCGGATACCACCACTGCCAGTTGCTGTGGCTGTCGGTCGGAAACGCCGAGAACGCGGGATGCTTCGGATCGCAAAGGATGCCGAGCGTGTGCGGCGCCTGGCCGTTGGTCCACGCCGTGTTCCAGAAGATGCTCGAAAAGCCGAGCGCAACCGGCCCGCGCTTCGGATCCGGCCGCACCCGCGCCGGCGACGCGCGCAACCACACGGTGGCGCCGGCCTCGAGCTTCGCCTGCGTCGCGGCATCGAGCCGCGAGGCGATCAGCACATCGGCCGGCGCGACCGCTGCCAGCTCGCCGGCGCGCGGATAAACCCACACGTCCCAGTCGTTGGCGAAAGGCGTTTCCTCGAGAGCCACCACCAGCTTGTAGCGCGCGGGCGCCGGGATGTTGTCCAGCGATATGTCGATCCGACCCAGCGCGTGGCCCGCGCCGATCGGAATGTCGCGTGAGGAAAACGCCCCGCTCGCCGCCACGCGGCCGTCGTCGCCGACCAACTTCCAGTTCGCGGACGCTTTCGACAACGGCGCCGCGCCGAAATGCGCGACCTCCACGTCGGCGGCGAGGTGTTCGTCGGCCGTGAACACGCGCTTGTCGAGCCGCGCCAGCGGGACGGTGCTGTTGCAGAAGCGACGAAACTCGTCGGGGGTGATATAACCCTTTTCCTCCCAGAAGGCGTCGAGCACGCCGACGAGCGCCGTTCCCTGGCCGGGGAAATCGGAGAGGTTGAGCAGTTGAAAGCCGCCCATCTCCGGCGTGCGCAAGGCCGACTCGATGTCCTCCTTATAACAAAGCGCCTGCAGCTTTCCTGAAGCGATGAGGAACTCGCGCGCCTGCGCGGCCATGCCGCGCGCCTCCAGCGAGGCCTGGAAGATCTCGAAGTTCCTCGGTTTCAGATAGCCCGTGTATTTCGACATTTCCGCGAAATTCGGATACACGCACCATTGCCCGATTTCATGCGATACAACCGGCGCGGCGCGCGCGCGGATGAAGTCGCCGTAATCGGAGCGCGTCTCCGGCGCCCGCGCGTTGATGCGCGAGTCGAGCCCGGCGCCCCACTGTTGGATGCGCGGCTCGGAGCGCACATGAAAATCGTTTTCCGGCACTTCGGGCCAGCCGGCGCCGGCGGTATAAAGACGGCGTGAGTCGGCGGCCTTCTGGCGTTCGATCCATTGGGACAACCATGCCGCGTGACGCGGGCCGCCCGGTTCGTTTCCAGCGGCCAGAAGGACGAACGAGGCATGGTTGCCGTATGCTTGCAGGATGCGCGCGGTCTCGGCGTCGATCCACGCGTCGACCGGCTTGCCATCGCCAAGCGTGGTGGACTGGTTCGGCCAGGAGGCGGCCTCCACCTGAAGGTAAACGCCCAATTCATCGGCCGCGACAAACGCCGCCTCCGGCGGACACCATGAATGATAGCGCGCGTGATTGAGACCGTGCGCCTTGATCACGTTGAAAATCCGTTTCCAACTCGCGACATCCGTCGGCGGATGCCCCGTCTTCGGAAAAGCCGCGCAATCGAGCGTGCCACGCAAAAACAACGGACGTCCATTGATCGTGAGTTGGCGCCCATCGGCGGAGATGCTCCGGAATCCAAACCTCGCCTCGCCGCTTTCGCCGTTCCCGAGCTCTACGCTGATGGTGTGCAACGCTGGATTGAACTCGTCCCAGAGCGCCGCCTCGCGGCCGAATGCATACTCGGCGGAAAAGCGGCCGTCCGAATCGACGGCGGCGGCGACCGGAGATCGAACCGTCGAATCGCCCGCGAGGCGCACGGATTCCGGCCACGGCTGACCGTCCGCGCGTCCGAGCCGGCCGCGCACGACGGCGACCCGATCCTCCACACGCGGATGGACCTGCAGATCGTCGATCCACACCGGCGCGGTCGCGGTCAGTTCGATCCGCCCCACGATGCCGTTCCAGTTTCCCTGGGTGTGATCAGAGATGCTGTGGGAGTTTTCGCCGATGTCGGGATCGAGCGTGTTGTCGACGCGAATCGTCAGCATATGCGAGCCGGCTGCGAGGTCCACGCCGAGCGCGTAGCGATGCGCGACGGAGTTGGCATCGTTCGATCCGATCTCGCGGCCATCGAGCCAGACCACCGTCTTCCAATGCGGACGCTCGAGCGTGAGCGACACGTGCTTGCCGGCCCAGCCCGCGGGGATCTCGATCTCGCGTTGATACCACGCCGCTCCCGTGAAGTGTGTTTCCGGCTGCAGCCAGAACGGCGTCTTGATATTGCCCGGCTCGCGATACGGGGCGAATTCCGGCTCGGTAAAATAGGAACGATCGAAAATCCCGCCCGTCCATTTGGTGTCGACGGTGATGGGATCGCCGATCCGATTCTCCTGCAGCGAGCCCGGCAGCCGGATCTCGGCGCCCGTCAATTCGCGCGCGAACCAGCGTTCGCCGCGTCCGACGTCGGCGGAATCGGTCTCGTGGCGCCATTCGCCCGACAAATCGAGCCGCTCAGCGGCGGCGAGGTTGAGGGAGGCAACCATGGCAACAAAAGGAACGATGACGCGCGCGCGCGGCGCGATTGCGGATATCATGAACATGGCGGGATGGGGTTTCGGGGGTCGAGCACATCGGGATCAGGCAGGCAGATCCGCCGCGAGCGCGTGGCTGGGATCGCGTTGCAGGACCATGCGCAACAGCCTGCGCGCCGCGGCGGCCTGGCCAAGCCCGAGACGAGCCTGGGCTTCGAGGGAAAGCGCGGTGGTTTTCTGGCGGGCCTGGAGATCGTCGTCGAACAAGAGCATCGTCGGCAGCGAGGTGGCAAAATAATCGATCGTCGCGGGGCTCCGGGCGAGCGCGCGAGCGTGGGCCAGCAACTCGCGCAGAAGTCTGCGCGCCGAAGACGCGCGGCCGAGACGCTCGAGCGCCAGCGCGGAATAATAGGTCATTTCCGAGAACGTCCGCACGCTCATCTCCTGAAAATCACCCCGCGCCTTCGAGGCGATCGTCCACATCTCTCGCGCCGAAGCTTCGTCGCCGCATGCGGCGTGGGCGCGGCCGAGCCAGTAGTAAATATCGCTCTGGTTCGCGAGCGGATGTTTCGCCTCCCCGAGGTTCTCCGGCGCCGCGAGCGCGGCGCGGAAAAACGCGAGGGCTTCCACCGGCTGGCCCGCCGCGAGCGCGCGGCGGCCGAGCGCGAGATGCGCGCGCGCGTGCTGGCCGAGCGCCTGGCCTTCACCTCCCTCCAGGGGCTGAAACCTGCGACTCGTGAGAACCGCGCGCGCGGCCTCGGGCTGGCCGGTCTGGTTGTAGAGCGCGCACAACTCGACCGAAAGATCATCGCGCTGACGCACGAGGCCCGCATGCCGGAGCAGTTCATGCAGCCGTCGCGCCGGTGATACACCGAGGCGTTTCCACAACTGATCGCGTTCGTAAAGCAGGCGGGCGTCCGCGGAATTGGCGCGAAAGGCGCGCTCGTAAGACGCGCGAGCCCTGGCCGGCTGATGACGGACGTTGAAGTAACCGATGCCGAGATTGCGCCAGGCAACGGCATTGCCGGGATCGCCTTTCACAGCCCGCTCCCACAGCCGGATCGCCTCGTCGTGCCGGCGCCGGTCGTAAAGCAGGTTGCCGAGCAGAAACGGCGCGCGCGCATCGCCGGGATTGTTCGCGAGGGCAAACTCCAGAATGGTTATCTCCTCGACCCGCGCCGGAAAACAATACGCAGGGTCGGCCTTCGCCGCTGCGGCGAGGCTCCGGCGCGCCTGCGATCGGTCGCCGGCGAGATGCGCCAGCCATGCGCGGTAGTAATGAATCAACGGCCCCGTCCCGAGCGAGGCGTCGAAAAGATCGGCGCGCGGCACGCCTGCCTCCGGCGCGAGACGCGACGCCGCGCGCGACGCAGTCGCGCCTTCAAGAATACCGCGCGCATCGGCGAACAAACCAGCCCTCGCGCAATCGAGCGCGAGGTCGAAGCGCACCTGGTTGTCGCAGGCGATGGCTTCGCCGTTCAAGTGCCGCGCCCACCAATCGAGCGGGTCGAGCGCGAGCGTTTCGCGCAGGATCGCATCGGCATCGGCGACCCGGCCAAGCTGGCGCAGGACGATGGCCTGAAGATTGCGCGCGCGCAGGTTGTCCGCGTTCACGCGCAAGGCGCGCGCGAGGTGGTCGAGCGCCGTTTCCCACTTGCCGCGCGATATATCGATCTCCGCCAGCGCATGATGAGCGGCGCCCTGCCAGGCCTGGTTCCACGCCGCCTTGTGGAAGGCCGCGTAAGCCGCTTCGAATTTCACGCTCGCGATCGCCGCCTCGCCCCGGGTGGCGGCCGCAAATGCCTGGTGGCGCAGGCAGAGGCCGAGTTGATAATGCGGCTCGCCGTCGCACGGATTCGCGTTGCGCAGCGTGAGCCGCGCGATGCTCGCGCGCAGGCAGATTTCCGCCTCCGCGAACTCGCCCCGGCGCATATGCCAGCGACCCATCGCGAGATTGCAGCGCGCGTCTCCCGGATCGCGGCGCAGACCCTCGCGCCAGTAGGTCTCGGGCATGCGCGTGGCGTGCCGGTATTGTTCGAGGTGCAGGCCCGTTATATAAAGTTCATCGACGCTCACGACGTCGGCCGGCGCCGGCGGCTCGGTCGCGGGCGGCGGCGCTTCGCCGCGAGTCACGGCCTTCGGCGTGTGGGCGGCCAGCTCGCGACCGTCGGCCGTGAGCACCCGCACGGTCAGCGCGGTGTCCGGCGCGCGCGCGGCGACGGCGGTTTCCACCACGAGCGGCCGGTCGGGCGCGAGCGTCCCCGGCCATTTCGCCACGAGCCGGCCGCGAAGTTCCAGTTGGACGCATGCGTCCGCATGAACGGCCGTCACCGCCACTCCGACGCGCGCGCGGCCTTTCGCGCGACGCAGGCTGATCGCGGCCTCCGTCGTCGCGTGTTGCGCGGGGCCGATCTCGCGAATCGGGTACCAGAACTGGCTCCATGTCCGCGTTTCACCAGGCTGGAGAAAAGAGAAGTCGGGCTGGTTGTCTGTATAGACACCCGCCATCAGCTCGATATAGGGACGAAACTCGCCGCTCTCGCCGGCATCCGTGAGGTTGCGATCCCACGTGTAACCGAACTCGTGGTTGCCCCACGTCCACTGCTTCTTGCCGGGCGCGATGTGGTGGTTCGCGACATGGATCAATCCGGCTCGAGCCTTGTAATCGTAGCCACCGACGAAATCCTCCGAAGACCCCATGCACATGTACGAGGTCGGCACGGGAATATTGACATACCAGGAAAGGTCGTCCGGCCGGGCGGTCGGAGGGTCGGACAGGGCATCCGCTGGTTTCGAGCGCCCCTTTGCGGAAGGCTGAGGCTCCGGCCTGTAAAGTCGCGGCTGCTCGTCCGGAGGCACGCCGCCGCGGGCGCGCGCCGCATAGTCGACTCCGTAATAGCGGCCACGGGACAATGGAAACGTGCTCATCGCGCGCCTCGCGTGATCGGCGACATGTGTCACGTCCGCGGGAAAGAACGACTGATAAGCCTCGTGGACGCGCGTCGCGGCGTTGGCCCACCACAGGAACGTCCGGACGTCCGGCGTGCGGTTGTAAACGCGAACCTTCAGCTCGATATGCGATTTTCCAGGATGAAGGCACACGCCGTGCATTCCCTTCATCCGCGCCATCGGATCGTGCTCGCTCATCCACACCGTGGCGGACCCGTCGGGATGATGCTCGATGGCGACGTCTGTCGGCATGAAGGTCGAAGGTCGATGATGCTGCGGCCAGTTGAACTCGATGCCGCCGCTGCACCACGGACCCGCCAGGGCGACAAGCGCGGGCTTGATCACGGGTTGATGATAAATCGCGTCGTAATTGTTGGTCTTGTCCTGGATCCGGTGGATGCGACCGCCGAGCGCCGGGAGCAGCATGACACGCGCGTATTCATTTTCTAAATACACAGCGTCCCACGCGCGCGGCTCCGGTTTTTCGGCGACGCGGTCGGTGAACGGCAGCGGATAAACACGTCCGGAGGAACCCTGGTAAACGCGTTTCTCCAGGAACATCGGATTCGGGTCGGGACGCTGCGGCTCGTAAGTCGGCAGCACGACCGTTTCCCGACGCACCTCGACGGATGTGGATTTGTTCATGGTCGCGGATCCGGGACGATCTTACATTCCATTCATCGACTTTCGCAATGGACAGACGGCCGAAAAACCTGCACGATCATGCGCACAATGACCGGAGCGCCGCGACGGGACGGATTCGCCCGACAACACATGGTGGTGGTGCCTGAGCCCGTGCGGGCGGCGGCGCGGCGGCATCCGCTTTTGCGCGGTTTGCATGTCACGGACGCGGGCTATTTTCCGGTCGCGAACAATCATCTCGTGGAGCGGCCAAAGGGCGCGCCCACGACACTCGTCATTCTGTGCCTCCGGGGCGGCGGATGGTTTCGCCTCGGCAGCGAGACACGCGAGGTCGCGCCCGGCGATCTGGTCTGGCTGCCGGCCGGCCGGGCCCACGCGTATGGCGCCGCGGCAGACGCATGGACGGTGGCATGGGCACATTTCGCAGGCGACGAGGTTCCCGCGTGGCGCAGCCTGCTGGAGTTCGAGCCCCACGCGCAAACAGCGTTGGCGAAACTTCCCACCGACCGGCTCGACGAGATCGTGCTCGATCGCGTGCACGCGGCACTCGAGCGAGGTTACGCCCTGCGCCACCAAGTGGCTGCGGCAGCGGCGTTGCGGCACTCGCTGAGCACGGTGGCGCTGCAGGCCATCGCGCCGCGCGACGCGCGATCGGCGCGGGAACGCGTCACGGCCTCGATCGAACTGCTGCGCCGCGACTGGCAGCGGCCGCACCGCCTCGAGGAACTCGCCACTGCCGCGGGCGTTTCGGTCACGCATTTTTCCACGCTGTTTCGGCGGCTCACGGGCTTCGCGCCGATCGATTTTCTCATCCGGCTGCGCGTGCGGCATGCCTGCCAGTTGCTGGACTCGACGCATCTCCCGGTTCAGGAGATCGCCGAGCGCGTGGGCTATCCGGATCCTTACTATTTCACTCGATGTTTCCGGCGCATCATGGGATGCGCGCCGCGCAGCTATCGGAAGATACAGAAGGGTTGATTACCGGCGGCGGGCGCGCTCGCTGTCATTCGCGCGGTCGCGATTCGAGCATGCCCGCATCGTCTCTCGTCATGCCGGGCAGTCCGTCGATGCTTTCCTGGTTTTTCGCCCGACGATACTCGACGAGGCCTTCATGCCCTTTCCTCTCGCACCACTCATCGAGGATCGTCCGATCGGAAACATGTTCCATCAGCGGCACGGCATAGCCGCACGAGTCGGAGATCCGGGAAACGCGCACGCGCACAATCGCCCGGGCGCCGATGTGCTCGGGAAACAGCCCGGAGAGCGCCGGAAAATCGCGGTCGCCCGGAAACACAATCTCCCCGGTCCCATGCAGGCGCACGATTTTCGGCGGGCCCGAGAAGGCGCAAAACATGAGCACGATCCTGCCGTTTTCCCGCACGTGCGCCACGGTCTCGATCCCGCTCCCCGTGAGGTCGAGGTACACGACCTCATGCGGACCGATGATCCGGAACGAATCTCCGCCCTTCGGAGAGCAATTCACATGGCCGTCCGCCGCCAGCGGCGCGGTGGCGACGAAAAACATGCGCTGCCGCAAGAGCCACTTCTGCAGACCGGCGTCCAATTCGTGGTAAACTTTGCCCATGGGTGACGTCGCCATCCGCGACGCTCGCGAATATAACATGCCCGACGACCTCGAAGCACCAAAATTGGCGCGCAAATCCCACGCCCCGCCAGAACGCTCGTGTCCGCGCTCAGTCGATGGCGGAGCGCAACCGCGCTCTTGCCGGCTGATTCGCGGGCCGCCAGATTCGCCGCACGGCCCTTTTTCCCATGAATCGTCATCCTTTTGCATTCCCCAGGCCCCGAGCCCGATTTGCGTTTTGCCGCGCCTGGATCCTGGCCGGCGTCTCGATGAGCTGTGTCATCCGGCTCACCGGCGCCGCGACACAATCGGAAGCCACGCAGCCTTTCGACGACGACTGGCGGTTTGCCCTGGGAGATCCGGCCGGAGCGGAGCGCCCGGATTTCGATGATTCCGGCTGGCGCGAGCTGGACCTGCCGCACGACTGGAGCATCGAGGGCCCGTACGACGCGCAGGCTCCCACCGGGCGGACCGGCGGCTTCCTCCCGGCCGGGATCGGGTGGTATCGGAAGGCCTTCACGCTTCCCGAAAGCGCCCGGGGCCGCCACGTCACCATCCGGTTCGGCGGAATTTATCAACACAGCACGGTCTGGATCAACGGCCGCAAGCTCGGGCATCGCCCATACGGCTACGCCGAGTTTCACCACGACCTCACGCCGTATTTGAATTTCGGATACGAACCGAACATTCTCGCCGTGCGGGTGGACAACTCCAGCCAGCCAAACAGCCGTTGGTACTCCGGCTCGGGAATTTATCGCCGCGTCTGGCTGACCGTCACGGATCCCCTGCGCATCCCGGAATGGGGCACTTATATCACAACGCCGCAGGTGGCGGACGGACAGGCGGCGGCGCGCATCCGCGTTCGTGTGCGCAATGACCGGGCCGGCAGCCACGACGTCCGCCTCCGCAACGAAGTGGTCGACGCCGCCGGACGAGTGGCTGGCGCGAGCGAGAGCCTTCGGACGATTCCCGCCGGAACCGAGGCGGTGTTCGACGACACGGTGCTCATCCCGAACCCGCAGCTCTGGTCCGTCGAGACGCCCGCGCTCTATCGCGCGCGCTCGTCGATCCTGGCGGACGGAGAGCCCGGCGAGGCCTATATCACGACCTTCGGCATTCGCTCGATCGCATACGACACCGACCGCGGCTTTCTCCTCAACGGATCGCCGGTGAAGATGAAGGGCATGTGCCTGCACCATGACGGCGGCGCCGTGGGCGCCGCCGTGCCGGAGGCCGTGATCGAGCGGCGGCTTCGCCTGCTGAAGGAGATGGGGTGCAACGCCATTCGCTGCAGCCACAACCCGATGTCGACGGAGTTCTACGACCTTTGCGATGAAATGGGCTTTCTCGTCATGGACGAGGCCTTTGACGAATGGACGATCCGCAAGCCTCAGATCGACCACGGGTATTCGGATGTCTTCGCCGAATGGCACGAGCGCGACCTCGTCGACCAGATTCACCGGAACCGCAACCATCCGGGCATCGTGATGTGGAGCGCGGGCAACGAGATCGGCGAGCAGGTGGCGGAAAACGGCCCCGCGGTTCTCGCCGGCCTCGTCGATATATTTCATCGCGAGGATCCGACCCGGCCGGTCACGGCCGCGATGGATAGAATATTCAGCAACGGCAGGCACGCGCCGGAATCCTTCACCGGCCTGCTCGATGTCGTGGGCTACAACTATGTCGATCGCTGGGGAGCCCGGCGCGAGACCCATTACGCCGAAGACCGTCGCCTGTTTCCCGACCGGAAGTTCGTGGGAACCGAGAACAGCAGCGCGCGAGGCGTGCGGGGTCGTTATGAGTTCGGTCCGCTCATCCGGCGCGGCGGGGCCGATGGCGACGCCGGACCCGCGGGCGCCTTGTATCTGAACGAAGCCATCCGCGCGGGGGAGTTGTGGCGGTTCGTCGCGACTCGAGACTATATATCCGGAGATTTCGCATGGACTGGCTTCGACTATCTGGGCGAGGCGTCACGCTGGCCGGTCAAGCTGGCCGCCTCCGGCCCGCTCGACACCTGCGGGTTCAAGAAAGACTCGTTTTATTTCTATCAGAGCCTCTGGACATCCGAGCCCATGATTCATGCCTTTCCCCACTGGAACTGGGCCGGGCGCGAGGGAGACGTGATCCCCGTCGTTGTTTATTCGAACTGCGAGGTCGTGGAGCTTTTCCTCAACGGCCGCAGCCTCGGCGCGAAGGCGCGCGAGTTTCCGCGCCAGGGAACCAGCGGCGGCTGGAACACCTACGAGCGGCCGGTTGTGCGCGGCTCCACGGTCGACATGCAACTGGTCTGGGACGTGCCTTACGAGCCTGGCGAAGTTCGGGCCGTCGGTCATCGCGATGGCGAGGCGGTCGTCGAAACCTCCGTGCGGACCGCCGGCGCGCCCGCAAACCTCGAGCTCACGGCCGATCGCCTCGAACTGCGCGCGAACGGCCGCGATGTCGTTCACGTCACCGTCCACGCGCTCGACGCAACGGGCGTGTTCGTACCGCTCGCGAGCGACGAAATCACCTTT
>CAZFCY010000138.1:0-8147 GCA_964517665.1 uncultured Opitutaceae bacterium
GCAACATCCAGGAAATCTTCTCGACCGACATCCGCGTCGCCCTGCCCGACCCGGTGTATCCGGTTTATGTGGACACGAACGTCATGGCGGGCCGCACCGGCGCGAACATCGACGGCCGCTATTCCGGTCTCGTCTATCTCGAATGCAACGAGGCGAATCACTATGTTCCGGCGATTCCGTCCGAACCGGTCGATCTGATCTACCTTTGTTATCCGAACAACCCGACCGGCGCCGTCGCCACGAAAGGGCAGCTCGAGAAATGGGTGGACTACGCGCGCGCGAATCAGGCGATCATTCTTTTCGACGCCGCCTACGAGGCCTTCGTGCGCGATCCTGTGATCCCGCGATCCATCTACGAGATCGAGGGCGCGACCGAAGTCGCGATCGAGTTTCGCAGCTTCTCGAAGACCGCCGGATTCACCGGCACGCGCTGCGGTTTCGCCGTCGTGCCGAAGGCGCTCGAGGCGTTCGACCACAAGGGCGGCAAACACAACGTGCGCGCGCTCTGGAACCGCAGGCACTCGACGAAGTTCAACGGCGTCTCCTATCCCGTGCAGCGCGCGGCCGAAGCCGTCTTCTCACCGGAGGGCCGCAAACAGACGCGCGGCCTCACCGATTTCTACCTGGAAAACGCCGCCATCATCCGCGGCGCGGTCGAGAAGCTCGGCCTCCCCTGCGTCGGCGGCGACAACGCGCCCTACGTCTGGATCAACGCCGGGCGCGACTCCTGGGAGTTCTTCGACCTCCTGCTCGAAAAGGCCGGCGTCGTCTGCACGCCCGGCGAGGGCTTCGGCAACTGCGGCAAGGGTTATATCCGCCTCAGCGCGTTCAACACCCGGGCCAACGTCGAGGAAGCGATGGAGCGCGTGCGCTCGGTCCTGGAGTGAGACAGAATAACAAATGACGAGTGACGAATCAATTACACCGCGCCTCCGGCGCCGCTAAAATCATTCTACATTCTACATTCTGCATTCATCATTCGCCAAAGGCCGTCCTCTTCGATCTCGACGGCACGCTCGTCGATCACTTCACGACGTTGTATCGATGCTACCGCGACACGTTCGTCCACTTCGGCCTCGCGCCGCCGGACGAGCCGACGGTGTTCCGCTCGGTCGGCGGCTCGATGGAGATCACGCTGGCGAAGCTCATGCCCGATGCCGCCCTGCGGCCCGCGGCGGCGGATTGGTGGCGGCGGCATTTCGAGAAGATTTTCCTCGAGGACGTGCGCGCGTATCCCGGCGCGCTGTGGATCGTGCAACAGCTCCACGAGCGCGGCCTGAAACTGTGCGTGTTCACGAACAAGGTCGGCGAGCAATCGCGGGGCATCTGCGCGCATCTCGGCTTCGATCCCTGCCTGGATTTCGTTCTCGGGGCCGGGGACACACCTTATCGCAAGCCACAACGCGAGTTCTCCGAACACGCGCTCGAGCGCCTCGGCGTGAGCGCTTCCGAAGCCATGCTCGTCGGCGATTCGACCTATGACATCGAGGCCGCGCGCAGCGCCGGCATCCGCGTCGTGTGCGTGACGACCGGCACGCACACCGCGGAAGAACTCCGCGCCGCCGGGGCCGACGGCGTTTACACCGATCTCTTCGCCCTCGGCCAGGCCGGGTTCGGGCTGGCGCCTGCGTAAGCCCAATGCGCGCCCGGGCGCGCCGATCCACGCCCCCGCGAATCGCGCAGTTCCCGTCTCTCCTCTTGCCCGGACACCGCGCCTGAGTGAAGCTGCCTGCCTCGTCACGCCGCCACTGCGCCGCTTCTCCGATGAAAACGCCGTCCGCTTACCTCGCCGCAATCGCGCTTGTCGTCGCTTCCGGCTCACTCGCATGTGCCGCCCAGGAAACGGATGCGACGCAGAACGAAGCGCCCGGCGAATCGAGGCCGGCCACGATGGAACACGCGCCGGCCGGCGACGAAATCGCGCCGCGGGAAACCGGCGCGGCCTCCGCGGAGACCGGGGCGGATGCGCTCGTCGCGTCCGCGCGCGAGAAAACCGCCGCCGGCGACATCGAGGGCGCGATCGCCGACCTGAGCCGCGCGATCGAACGCGTTCCCACCCTCGCGCGCGCGTGGTTGCTGCGCGGCAATGCGCGCTTCGCGCGCGGCGACACTGGCGGGGCCATCGCCGACTTCGATCGAGCGATCGGCATCGACCCGCGCCTGACCGAAGCCTACTCCAACCGCGCCGGGGCCCGCGCGGCGGAGGGAAACGCCGATGGCGCCATCGCCGATTTCGACGTCGTCATCCGGATCGGCGACGAGCCCGCCGGAGCCTACTACAACCGCGGCAGCATCAAGGCTCGAAAAGGCGACCTCGCCGGCGCGATGGCGGATTTCAACAAGGCGCTCGAGATCGATCCTTCCCACACCGACGCGCTCTACAACCGCGGGCTCGCCCGCGCCAGTCGCGGCGACTTTCGCGGCGCAAAGGAGGATCTGGACGCGCACATCGTGATCAAGCCCACCGCCGCCGCCCACGGCACGCGCGGCATCATCCGGGCCCGGCTCGGCGACGTGGCCGGCGCGATCGAGGACCAGACGCTCGCGATCGAGGCCAATCCCGACGATCCGCTGGTGTATATAGCTTATAACAATCGCGCCACCGCGCGGTTCGCGGCCGGCGGCCTCGACGGCGCGCTCGCCGACTGCGACCGCGCGATCGAGCTGAAGCCCGATTTCGCCGATCCCTATTTCCTGCGCGGCAATATCAAACGCGCCCGCGGCGAACTCGAGTCCGCCGCCGCCGACTACACCACCGCGATCGAGTTGAAGCCCGGCTTCATCCCCGCGTATCAAGCCCGCGGCCAGGTCCGCCGCGCGCTCGGCGACACCGACGGAGCCCTCGCAGACCTCGACAAGGCGGTCGATCTGCAGTTCCCCGCGCCGAAAAGGCGCGGGAAGTGAGTGGCGCGCAGCGAGCATCATGCGCCATCCTTCTCACCACTTCCTGAAATGACTCCCGCCGTCCGCGCCGGCCTCGAAAAAACCGGCCTTTCCTACGCCCGCTGGCATCTCTTTCTCTGTCCCGGTCCCGATTGCAGTCCGCGCGACGAAGGGCTGGCCACGTGGGGATATATCAAACGCCGCCTCAAGGAAACCGGCGCCCCCGCGATGCGCACGAAGGCGGATTGCCTTCGCGTCTGCGTCGGTGGCCCGTGGCTCGTCGTTTATCCCGATGGCGTGTGGTATGGCGGCGTCACGCCGGAGCGATTCGAGCGCATCCTGCGGGAGCACATCCTCGGCGGATCTCCCGTCCGCGAATGGATCGCGGCGGAGGGCAGGCTGGAAGGCCGCGGCAGGATCCACGGCGACTGACGCCTTTTCACCACGCTCCTTTTCCATTTCGCTTCTTTGCGATACATGCGCTCACGACCCTTCGGAAAAACGACCTCAGGCCGGAATGCCTCCCTCTTCACGCTGTCGAACGAGAACGGCGCGCAGGTGGACATCACCAACTACGGCGGCACGATCACGCGGCTGCTCGCGCCCGACGGGAAGGGTGAGCTGGCGGATGTCGTCCTCGGTTTCAACACGATCGCGGAGTACGAGGCCGGCGCCGCCTACTTCGGTTGCATCATCGGCCGCGTCGGCAACCGCATCGCGCGCGGCCGGTTCACGCTCGACGGAAGGACTTACGATCTCGCGACCAACAACGACCCGGGCGGCCTGCCCTGCCACCTCCACGGCGGCCTCCGCGGCTTCGACAAGGCCGTGTGGGAGGCCGAGCCCGGCGCGATCGATGGAGCCGACGCGCTCGCGCTCACCCGGCGCTCGCCCGACGGCGAGGAGGGCTACCCGGGCAATCTCGACGTGAAGGTCGTGTATTCACTTTCTGGAGACAATGCGCTCCGCATCGACTATCTGGCGACGACCGACCAGCCGACGCCGGTCAACCTCACCAACCATTCCTACTTCAACCTCGCGGGCGAAGGCGCGGGCGACATCCTCGATCACATCCTCACGATCCACGGCTCGCGCTTCACTCCCGCCGACGCCGGGCTCATCCCCACGGGCGAGATCGCCTCGGTGCGCGACACGCCGCTCGACTTCACCCGCCCGCATGCGATCGGCGAGCGCATCGACGCGGACGACGAACAACTGAAGCTGGCCGGCGGCTACGATCACAACTGGGTGCTCGACCACGCGCCGGCTGCGCTCAGCCTCGCCGCGGAGGTGCGCGAACCCACAAGCGGCCGCGTGATGGAAGTCTGGACCACGGAACCCGGCGTGCAGTTCTACAGTGGCAACTTTCTCGACGGCACGCTCGTCGGCAAAACCGGCCGCGGCCACCCCCGGCGCGGCGGCCTCTGCCTGGAAACCCAGCACCACCCCGACTCCCCCAACCAGCCGGCGTTTCCCGACATCATCCTGCGCCCGGGCGAAACCTATCGGACATCGACCATATACAAGTTCGGCGCGCGCTGATCCGGTTCCTCGCGTGTATCCACATACCTGATACCGTCACGGGCGCGCGGACCGGTCAACCTACCAGGCCAAGCAGCCGCAGGCAGTTTCCTCCGAGAACGCGCCCACGCTGCTCCGCCGAAGGCATGGCCGCGACGGCCTCGCCCAGCGACCGCTCGAAGCCCGGCTCGCGCGTCTGCCGCGGGTGCACGAGCAGCGGATAGTCGGTGCCCCACATCACGCGTTCCGCGCCCACCATGTCGATGACCGACTGGAAGACCCCGGCATCGTAGAGGAGCGGCGTGGCCGAGGTGTCGTAAACGATGTTGCGCAGCGCCTCCTTGACCGACGGATTCCATTCGAAGAACGGCAGGCCGCCGCCCCAGTGCGCGAGGATGAACCTCACGTCGGGAAACTTGCGGGCGAGCGAGACGACGTCCTCGAGCGGAGTCCGCGGCGCCGCGGATTCGGGAACGGCAAGCGCGTCCGTGACGTGCAGGTTCACCGGGACACCTCGCTCCGCCGCGATCCCGAGCACGCGCTGCCAGCACTCGTCCTCGTGCCCGAAATGTTGCGCTTGCGGCAGCATCTCGCCGATGCCGCGAAATCCGGAATCGAGCATGCGCTCCAGATGATCGAGCGCGCGCTGGCCCGCGGCAGGCTGCACGGCCGCGAATGCGACAAGCCGGTCGGGATGCCGCCGCACCCAGTCGAGATGCCAGCCGTTCTGAAGCTCGCACGTCTCCTGGTTTTCCCAATACCAACCGAGCATCACGCACTTCTCCACGCCGGCCCGATCCATGTCGGACAACAACCGGTCGATGCCCGCCCAACCCTGGATCGAGCGCCGTCCCTCGGGCGCGACACAGCGCAGCCATCCCCACTCGCCGCGCGCCGCCCCCCACCCGCGCGGATCGTCGATGACCTCCGGCGCGTACATGTGGATGTGGCAGTCTATAATGGGCGGCGGCATGCCGCGTGAACCAATCGCGACAGGAGACCCGCGGGTCAATCCGAGACGAGGCCAGAGGGCCGGCATGTGGCCGCGCGCGTCCTCATTCTCATACTCGTTCTCCTTCTCCCACTCGTCCTCTCGTGTCTTACGAAAGAGAACGAGTATGATTGCCGGATGCGCCGCCGTTTTTTCTCGAGCGCAATATCGGAAAATTGTGCGCGTTGCGCAGCACGTCGCCAGGTGGCCGCGGGCGTCCCTGCCCGCGTCGTGCGGCCGGCCTCCTGACGTCGGCTGCCACAAGGAGGCATGAAACAGGTGCCAGACCCGAGCGCTGTCCCCTGTCCTCCGGTCCTCTGACGCGGAGACCAGCCTCTTCGCTGCTACGGCGCCGCGGCGCCGAGCTGCCGCAGCAACTGCGCGGCGGCGGCATGATCCGGAGCCGCTGCGAGCGCGCGCCGCGCCGCCGCGGCGGCCTCCTCCCGGCGGCCGAGCTGGGCGAGCACCGTGGCCAGCGCATAGGGCATGTCCGGGTCGCTCCCCGCCAGCCGCTCCGCCTCCATGAGAGAAACGACGGCCTGCTGCGCGCGCCCCGTCTGCGCCTGGAGCAGCCCGAGATTGTACCAGCCCCGCGCCAGGGCCGGATCGCGGCGCAGGGCGACGCCGAGCATGTTTTCCGCGCGGGGCAGATCGCCGGCCTCGCTCCACGCGAGCGCCGCATGGAACGCCGGACGCGCGCTCATCGTATCCAGTTTTACACTACGCTCGAATTCGCGCGCGGCGTCGGCCGCGCGGCCCTGCGCGCTCAGCATCAACCCGAGGCTCTCCGGGAACGCGGGCGAGAGCGGATCCCATTCGCTCGCCTTGCGCGCGTGCGCGACGGCGTCCGCGATCCGCCCGCGGTTGAAGAAATCCTGCGCCACGCGCAAGCGGCCCGCCGGCTGGTCCGCGGCCTCGGCGAGATAGTTGTCCAGTTCCCGCCGGATCGCGCCTGTCTCGGGAAGCGAAGGCGAAAGAGCCCAGGCCGCGTCGAGCCGCACGAGCCGCGACGGATCTTCGAGCGCCTTCTCCAGCCGCGCCCGCGAAGCGGCGTCCGACGCGAGCGTCCGGACCGCGGCGGATCGTTCGAGCGGATCGGGCCGGTCCGCCATCTCGCGCGCCTTCGCGAGGATCCGCGGATCATCAGCGGCGACCTGCTCGGCGAGTGTGAGCAGGGTCGCGCGGCGCGCCGGCACTTTTTCATCCTCCAGGAGGCGCAACAACTCGGGCACGACCGTGGCCTCGCCTTTCAGCGCCGCATCGACCGCCCGCGCCCGCGCGCGGTCGGGGGATTGCGCGCGCTTCCCGCCGTGCCATTTTTCGTAGTGCCCAAGGACCCAGTCCAATGTCTGGTCGGTATGGCAACGGCTGCAGGCGTTGGGCACGCCGAGTTCCTTCGTCAGAAACGGATCGGGGATGATGAAACCATGATCGCGCCGCGGATCACGCTGCATGTAGGTCGTCTCCACCATGTGGCACTCCACGCAGCGATTGCCCATGCTTCCCTCGGGATGGAAACTGTGCGCGGTCGGATCGATGACCGGGGCATTGAGCCGGCCCGGCGCGCTGTGGCATTGCATGCAGATCTGGTTGTTTTCCTGCGGCAGCTTCAGCTCGCCCGAGTGCGGATCGTGGCAATCCATGCACGTGACGCCGGCCGCGTGCATCTTGCTGTGGCGAAACGAGCCGAAGACGAAAACCTCGTCCAGAATCTGCCCGTCGGGATGATACAGCCCGGGCTCGACCGGAAGCTGAAGGCGGAAGTGATCGTCGTAAGCCTCGCCCGGCACGAACGCGGCCGTGAGGCTCTCGGCGCGGCTGTGGCACGCGACGCATGTCTGCATCATGCGGTGCGGATCGCGCGCGAAGTTGTCGACGCCCGCCATCGCGGCGCCGCCCGCCTCGTGGCCGGGCATTGTATTGTGACACTGGATGCAACCGATGCCCTGCTCGATCCAGCGCGAATGGTATCGATCGGTCGCGCTGTCGTAGTTCTTCGCATAGGCCGTCATGTGGCAGCGCGCACACATCGAGTTCCAGTTCATGCCGCGCCCCGTCCAGTGCCCCCACTCGCCGGGATTGCGCTCCTCGTCGCCGAAAACGCCAAACCACTCCTCGCGCGCCGGATCCCACGCCACCTCCGTCGTCTGGAATCGTCCGGGCTCCGTCTCGACCAGATACTGCCAGAGCGGCGTCCGCGCGATGACCATGGACGGTTTGTATTCCTTCGCGGCGCCGTTGCGAAGCACCTCGCGGATGACCGGGTCGCCGGCCGCGTCAGTTTCAAAAACATACGCGGCGGCATGCGTCTCCGCCGTCTGCCCGGCGAAGGCCGGCGCGTCGGCGAGATTGGAGACCACGCGATTGGCCTTGGAATGGTGCGAACGGCGCCACGCCTCCTGTTCCGGCTGGTGACAGCTCCCGCACTGAAGGCTCGTCACCTTCGCGGCCGGCGCTCCCGCCGCCCACGCGGCGATCGGGGCCGCGACAGCCTCCCCGCGTTTCTGCGCGCAGGCGGAGAGGATCAAGGCGACAACCGGCGGCACGCACAACACGGCCAGAGTCTTGAACGCCCAACCGCGCAGGAGACTCCCTCCGTCTTCGCCCGAGGGAGATCCCTCGCCCTCTTTCGACGCGCAAACGGAACCGGGGTTTTCAGGGCAGGGCATGTCTCCTCAAGAAATGCCCGCATGGACTGCGCGGGCAAAGCCGTTTTCACCACCCAGCCGCAATCGTGCAACCACTGACGCCG
>CAZFCY010000138.1:8247-11743 GCA_964517665.1 uncultured Opitutaceae bacterium
TGACGCCGTGGCGGTGCTCGATGCCGGCCTGGGTGGGGCGGACGATGCCGTTATCCGGCAATTCGCGTTGGAACAGGAACGCACGCTTGTCACCACCGACTCCGATTTCAGCCATATCGTGCGCTACCCGCCGGAGAGTACACCGGGAGTAATCTGGCTGCGGCCATGGCCACCAACGGAAACGATGATCGAGACCTTGCTCGCCGGAGCGTTGCGGCAATTCGCGGGAACCTCCGTGGCGGGCAAGCTCGTCGCGGTGGAGCCCGGACGCTTTTCACGTCGACTCCGAAACGCATAATAAAGTATGCATTTTTTCTTGCGCCGCGCATAATTTAGTATGCACCTATCGGTATAAACAAGACGGAGAAGCTCAAGGCCAGACTGCTCGCCAAGCAGGGCTACCACAACTTCTCCTTCTCCGACGTGTGCGCCATGCTCAAAGGCCTCGGCTTCCGACTGGATCGTCAGGAAAGCAGCCATCAGGTCTGGCAGCATCCGACCGTCGATGTCCCCGTCAACATCCAGAACTTCAAGGGAAAAGCCAAACCCTGCCAACTCGACCAAATCCGCAAAATCATTCGGGAGCACAACCTATGAAACGCAAAGCAACCACACCCGCCCTTCCCTACCCGGTCGTCATCGAATACAGTCAGGCGGACGGCGGCTACATCGCCCGCGTCCCCGCGCTCAAATACTGCAGCGCCTTCGGCGAAACCTACGAAGACGCCGCCCGCGAAATCGCCGTTGCCATGCGCCTCTGGCTCGACTCCGCCCGTGCCCACCAACAGGAGATCCCGCCTCCCGGCGCGGCCATCGAAGAGCTGCAAGGCGCCGCCGACCTCCTCAACCTCGGGGAAATCGCCCGGCGCATGGGCATCCCCAAGCAGACCCTCTACGCCAAAGTCCGGCGCGGCTCGCAGCTCAAGCCCGAGGAAGCGCTCGCCGTCGCTCGCGCCCTCAACGAAGCCGGACTGCACCTCGTCGCCAAGGCCGGATGATGATCGAGCGCCGGTTTGGGATCAGCAGTTGAACCCCGCCAGCACGAACGCCTTCCCCTTCGCCTCCAAAGCGAGCCGCCCCACGCAGGCTTCGTCTTTGTTCACCTCGAAAAGCCGACGGACGTCCCCGACCGGAAGCACCGCCACATCCTCCTGCTCCTTCACCGGAGGGATCACCGCCTCACAGGGATTGCGGCGTATCCCCCTTCCACGACCGCGCGTTTGAGGAAGGTGTTGAGGTCCTTGCGGTGATGCCGCCGCGTCAGGTTCTGCGCGGGCGCGCCGTTGCGCTTGTTCACCAGCCCCGCCAGCCACGCGCGAATGTGTTCCGCCGTGATCCCGCACAGCGGCAACCGCCCGAAGCGGCCGGCAAAACGCGTCTCCAGGCGTTTCTTCATGTGCCGCTTCGTGTCCTCCGACAGTGGCGCCTCCGCCTTGCGCATCTTCAGGTATTCTTCCACCGCCTTGGCCACCGTCATGGGCGGTGTCGCCGGGAGCCGCTCCTTGCGCATGTCCCGCCACTCGCGCAACACCTGCATCGGCTCGCCTTCCTCGCCGAGCGCGTCGCGAAACTCCACCCAGCGGCGCCAGTCCCGCGGGTCGAAGGTCAGGATCTCGCGGCCATGATCGGCACGCGCCGCAGCCAGTGCCTGCGCCGCCTTGTCGCGATCGGCGGCCGTCCCGAACGCCTGCGTCCGAACTTTTCCATTCTCGCGCCACTGCACGCAAAAAGGCGCTGGACGGCCAAGGCGTTCGAAACAACGAATCCCTCGAGGCGGCTCCCACTGGTTCGCCTTTGGTTCGTTTTTCGGATCGCGTCTGGTTCGCACGAACCACCTGCCTGACCCATTTCCGGCAAGGTCAAGCCAGCTTCCTCCCAGAGGCAACAGCCCTCTCAAGAGGATAATTGGTCGGGCCGGTGAGATTCGAACTCACGACCTCTTGCACCCCATGCAAGCGCGCTACCAGGCTACGCTACGGCCCGACAAGAGAAGAGCGGCGAACCAAACGCCCGGCGCCGGGGGTTGGCAAGGGCAATATGACCGCCCCGCCATGGCCGAAAAATTTGACGCGGGCCGCATCTCCCGGGTGCGGCCCGCGTCCATGCCAACTCAGAACGAGTTGAGAAATTCCTCCAGCTTGTCGTCCGCCCACTCGAAGGTGGGCAGTCCGCGAAGCTCTGTCGGCAGATCTCCGGCGGCTTCCTTCGAGCCGATCCGGATCGCATAGACGGGGAGCGCGGCCTTGCGCGCGCAGGCGACCTCCCAGAGCACGCCGCGCGCATGACCGGTGTGCGCGCTCAAGAGCACGACGAGGGCGTCGCACTGCATGATCTTCGAGCGGCAATGCTGCTGCCAGAACGTGTCCTCGGGCACCTTGATCGAGACCTCCGAGAATGAGCACGGCAGGTTTCCCTCCCGGGCCCTCGCGATCAACAAGTCCCGGCTCGGGGCATCTTGGGCGGCAAAGCTCAGGAACAACCTGCGTGTGATTACCATGAGACCGGCGGTGTGCACGGGATCGAAAGGAGACGCCCGCCGTCGACGGGCGTCTCCCTGAGAAAAAGGACTGATGATCCGGGTTCGGCTACCAAAAGAAGAAGTTCTCGCTCTTATCCAGAAAGTCGCGGCTGGCGGGCTTGAGGACCACCCGCCATACCGTCGCATAGCGCGACCACGGACCGGGGATTTCCCCGTCGAAGACGACCTCCGGCTCGGCCGACCGCCATTTCTTGCGGGCGACCCGCTCCTCGAAGCTGGCGTAGCCTTCGGCTGTGGCGAAGTGCACACAGCGCCGTTCGAACAATCCCGTCGCCACCGGACTCGCTCCGACCCGGCCGCGACGAAAGAAGCGGCGCAGGACGAACTGCGAGCGGGACAACTCCACCCCCGCCCGCATGCAGGCTTCGACGAAGGTTTCGCCCGAGGCGTGCGCGTAGGCGTGCACATCGTTGTCGGCGAGCGCGTGAAGCAGCACGACCGCGTGCGAGGTGTAGGGATTCTCGAGGTGGAAGACATCCACGCCAGGACAGACCTGGCCTTCGCTGTGAGCGTCCAGGGCTCCGGCCCACCAGCCGATGACGGCAAACCGTTCAGCCGCCTCGGCCCGGGCCAGCTCCCTGGCCTGCCGGGAGAAGACACCCGGGAAGGCCGCCATGCCATTCGACGACGGATCGACGTCGAACCCGTATTTGGCTCCGTCCGAGCCATGCATGATGGCGTCGTAGGCCCAACGCTCGAGCGCCTCGGAGATCGCCTTGTGCCGCGCGACGGACGGGTAGTTCGAAGTCCCGGTGCCATCCGGATTTCCGTAAACCACGTTTTCGCGCGGGTGCATTCTCAGATTATCCGAGAGGTAGGCGTTCGCCTGGAACATGCGGCGGCCCATCACCGTGGTGCCGCCACACTCCAGCGCGCTGATCGGACCGCCGTCCTCGCGCAGAACGCGACGATATCTGAACGGAGCGAGATTCATTTCAGCCCACCTTGTCGACCGGC
>CAZFCY010000138.1:11843-13554 GCA_964517665.1 uncultured Opitutaceae bacterium
CATGACCGGATCGAAGAGTTCCGAGAGACGCGCGAGGCCGAGGGTGAGAAGGGCCGTGGCGAGGGCGCCACGAACGAGGAGGGACTTGTTGGGGTGTTTCATCGCCATCCAGAATCGACCCATCGCCGCAAAGATTCGAGCCGCGCAAACCCCCAAAACAGGTGGTACACACCCCCCAAATTTGGGTGGTGCGCAGGCTTGACATCGGACACAACACCCTCGCATCGCCCATGCGCACGTGCCTCTCCGCCGTCATCTGCCTCTTCGCCTTCCTTCACCCGCTCCTCGCGGGCGGGTGGGACGATCCACAGGCGGGCCGGCCGATCCTGGAGATCTGGACGGAGTCCGACTACCACGCTTCCGAAGCAAACCATGTCGTCATCCGTGATCGCTCCGGCCGGGTGTATGTGGGCAACGGCGGCGTGCTTTCGTTCGACGGCCGCCGCTGGTCAAAGATCAATATCAACAACGCCTACGGCACGCGCTGCCTGACCCTCGACGAGGAGGATCGCATCTGGGTCGGCGCGATCAACGAGATCGGTTTTCTCGACCAGGATGCCAGGGGCGAACGGCATTATCACTCGCTTGCGCACCTCGTCCCGAAAGACGTGAATATCGCCGACGTCTGGGGTGTGCATCGACTTGGCGGGAAGACGCTCTTCGTCCTCACCGATGGCGCGCTCATCTGGGATGGCCGCGCCTTCTTCCACATACCCATGCCGGCGGAGAAGCGACTGTTTTCCTTCCCGTTTCGAGGCGGCGTCGGGATCAGTCAGATGGGTGAGGGATTGTGGAAGTGGAATGGCGACACACTCGAGCGCGTCCAGCTCGGAGGAGCGGAAAAGCAGGCGATCGCGTTCATCCTGCCGCTTCCCGATGGCTCCGAACTCCTCGATCCCGGCAAGCAGCTTACCCGCTTCCGCGACGGACGGCTCGAGCGCGTGACCACTGATGCTGCCGCCGTGCTCGAAAACAACGCGGGGGTGGTGATGGGACTCCCGCTTCCAGACGATAAAATCGGCATCGTTTCCTTCACGCGCGGCCTCGTCATCCTGAACGCCGACTTGACGCTCGCACGCATCATCGACCGCTCGGCCGGACTACCCAGTCTCAACTGTAATCGCGCCTTCGTGGACGACGAAGGAAGCCTGTGGATCGCCACCCAGCTCGCCGTTATCCGCACTGAGGCCGCGGCTGTCACTTCGCTCTTCGACCAGCTCAATGGATTCGACGCCGGCCGGACCTACCACATGGCGCCATTTCCCGAACACACGCTCGCCATTGCGGCTGAGGGTGTGTTGGAGCTGAAACCTGCTCGAGACGCAAAACACACCGCGCACTTCGAGCCGTTTCCGGGGCTGAACGATGCTTTTCAAGACGCCTTGGACGAACCGTCGGGATCCATTCTCGTGAGCGGTCGGGACCGGATTGTCCGCCTCGAAAGCGACGAGGCGACACTGGCCTACGACAGCGAATCGCAGGTCGACCGGCTCGCGTTATGGAAGGACGCTCTCTGCGTCGCGACGGATGGCCTGAACGTGCAATTGCTGCAACTCGGCGAAAAGATCGAGATGGTCCGCACCCTCATTCCCAGGCTTCCCGAGACCGTCTCCGATCTCACCATCGATTCCGCCGACAGGCTGTGGGTTGCCCTGCCCCAAAACGGCATCTACGCCACCAGCCTCGAAGACCCCGACTCGCCGCCGCTCCT
>CAZFCY010000139.1:0-13528 GCA_964517665.1 uncultured Opitutaceae bacterium
GGCGCCGGCTTTCGAAAAAATGGACGCCCGCCCAAGTCGGCCTGAGTGAAGCCGGGCCCGGCTCGAAAAAGTGGACCGGGAACAAGGCAGCAGGACTGACTCATTCTGTCTTTGAGGCTCGAAGGGCCGTCACCCCTCAGCCCGGCCCAACGGGCTGGGAAACAAAGACCCGGATCCTGCGCCCTGAAGGGGCGCGATATCCTCTATAGCAGACTTTCAGCCCGCATGGCTTCGGGCACGCATACCCAGCCCGTTGGGCCGGGCTGAGGGGTGATGGCCCTTCGAGCCGGCGTTCCAGAACGGATCAGCCCTGCTGCGATGCGTCACACAACTTTCAGGGTTGGCCTGTCTTCTGATTCTCTTTCGAGAATTGCCAGAGAGCGCGATCGAAATCCCGGGCTGAAAGATCGGCTTGTTCGCGTCGACACTCAGCCAGTGCTTTCCGCCAAATCGCACAGAACTCCTGCCAATAGGTGAACTGGTGGTAGCTCGGCTTGGAGAGACCAAGCGACCAGATCGCCCGAAAATCAAGGATCGGGTAGTCGTCACGATGGTGGAGGCGCAAAATCACAGACGCGGTGGGATAGTCTACGCCATGCAGAATCTGTAACGACTCGATCCGCGATACTTCGCACAATGCGCCAAGTGAACAGCGCGAGATCTCCCTCACGACATCGTCTTCGTTCTTCCTCGCACGACCGGCAGACCTGGGAGACTTCCAGAAACATACCTTGCTCAGATCGTCGAGATCCAGGAAGCCTCTCGTTCGTATGCGCGCAGCTCGCGAGATCACCGTCTGGTCCTTTACCCGATCAGGATACCGCTCGGCGCACACCGGAACTTGTGTGGGATGAATTCGCATTTTGCGTCTTGGCTAACGATCAGTGACGAGCCACGACCGTAGCTGGCGCGGGTCGTGCGTCAGCACAGAACGTGACAGCTATGGTCGTCGGCTCTGGCCGCTTCGGCCTTTTTTCACCTCGTGGATTCGGGCGCCTTGCTCGGCGATTCCAAGCTGCCTGCTATTTGAGTCGCTGCCCGACGCACCGCAGACGTCAGCTCTGGGCCACTCAATAACATAATCTGATCCAGCGACTGCTCTTTCAGTATTTGATCGACCACTTTCTCTCCAATCACGTAACCACAGTTCTGAGGAATTGCTTGTCCGTCCAACCGTGGGATATAGAAGAAACCGGAGATACCTGGCATCGTCGCATTATCCGCGCCGTCGGCCGCTTCCTTGAGAAGACGAACATAATCCCTTTCAGTGCTCGCTACAATGGTCGCCGAAGGAAACAACTCTGCATCATCGACGTCGGGATTTAGCCGGCGCGCACAATGGACTGCCATGCCTTCCGCCCAGAGCAACGTGCCAAGTGAAGGCATCTGACCGATCCTAAACAAGTCCTCCACGCCACGTCGCACGTCCGGATTAATTTGACCATGGTAAATGTGGAACAATTCATGATGAACGAAAGCCGTGGAAACGGCGCCACTCATCGCGGTGGAGAAGAAGGCGGAGTCAAAGAGGAGCATCGGTTTGCCACGAAACGTCCGTGCTTGCGCCTGGAAGCGCCCGAACGACGGCAGCAGAACGATCGACAGTTCGGTCGAGTCAAACTTCGGAAAGCCGGCTGTGAAAGACGTGACACTGGCATTCAACGCAGCATTCAACCTTTCAACGTCCGACAAACGCGTGAGTCCTGCCCGCTGCGAATCCACAGACCTTACATATTCGCCACATAGGGTTCGAATATCGGCAATGCCAAAGAGTTCCCGGTAAATACCGGCATGCTGGCTCAATACCTCTGCCAATGCATCTGCCGCTGCGTCAGGCATTTTGTGCGTATCAATTACATTTATGAGGGACGGCGCCGTGTTCACGATGCGAACGGAAGCAGCCACACATGTTCCCGCCGTGAACAACGCGAGCCAGAGCAATGCTGTTTTCAATGAGAATAGCGTCATAAGGGATCGGGTCTGGCCGAACGATGCCCGCGTGCCACCGAGCGGCGAGCGCGAATCTGCGAGGGCGGCTCTCGAGTTCGGCGCGCGTCGTTTTCCGCTGCGCCCGTTCGCAGGTTGGATCGAGAATGCCCGGGCGGGCGCGGGTCCAGGCCTCGGGAGGCCCCGCATCGGGCGGGCGGCAAACCGGGTCTGTTTCAGGCGTCGGATGCGCAGTTGGGAGCGGCGGACCGCGATTCGTGGGCCATGGTCTTTTTCTGCGTCCATTTCCCTCGACATGGGCGGGACGCCCAAGCCACCTGGCACGGGCGTCCCGCCCGGTGGGATCGAACCGACGAGCGCCAAAACAAAGGACCATGATTGGATTTGTGCGCAGGTTTCGGCCAATTTTGCGTGCCCGGGGGCCTGACATTTCCGTATAGTGGCGGGCTTATGAAACCGCCCATTCAAGTCACCGTCACCGGCGCGGCCGGTCAGATTGGCTATGCGCTCCTGTTTCGCATCGCCTCCGGAGCCGTCTTCGGACCCGAGCAGCCGGTCGTGCTCCGCCTGCTCGAGATCCCGCCCGCGCTGCCGGCGCTCGAGGGCGTGGTGATGGAGTTGCAGGATTGCGCTTTTCCCCTGCTCGACGGCGTGATCGCGACGGCCGATCTCGACGAGGGCTTTCGCGGCGCGAACTGGGCGCTGCTCGTCGGCAGCGTCCCGCGCAAGGCCGGCATGGAGCGCAAGGATCTCCTCGGCATCAACGGCAAGATCTTCACCGGCCAGGGCAGGGCGATCGCGAAAAACGCCGCCTCCGACATCCGCACGCTCGTGGTCGGCAATCCCTGCAACACGAACTGCCTCATCGCGATGAACAACGCGAAGGACGTGCCGGCCGATCGCTGGTTCGCCATGACGCGCCTCGACGAAAACCGCGCGAAAACGCAGCTCGCGATCAAGGCCGGCAGGCACGTCGCGGACGTCACCAACCTCGCGATCTGGGGCAACCACTCGTCCACCATGTATCCGGACTACTTCAACGCGAAGATCGACGGAAAGCCGGTTCCGGAGGTGATCACCGACAAGGAGTGGTTCGCGAACACGTTCATCCCGACCGTGCAGCAGCGCGGCGCCGCGATCATCAAGGCGCGCGGCCTCTCGTCCGCCGCCTCGGCCGCCAACGCCGCGATCGACACCGTCCGCTCGATCGTCAACCCGACGCCCGAGGGCGGGTGGAACAGCGTCGCGATCTGCAGCGACGGCAGCTACGGGATCGAGAAGGGGCTCATGTTCTCGTATCCAATTCGTGGAGACGGCAGGAGCTGGGAGATCGTGCAGGGCCTGCCCGTGAACGATTTCAGCCGCTCGAAAATAACGGCGACGGAAAACGAACTGAAAGAAGAGAAGTCGCTCGTCGCCGAGCTGCTCGCGGGGGGATGACGCTCGAGTTTTTAAGTTGAGGTTGAAGTTTTAAGTTGAAGTGGCTTACGGAGCCCGCGGGCAGCGGCGACACTTCAACTTAAACTTCAACTCCCCGCTCAGCCCCCGTAGAGCCGGTAGAGCGCCTGCGTGCCGAGTTCCTCGCCGCCCTCCTCCGCGAGGCGCGCGTAGAGCGCCGCCGCAAGCGAGGTCATCGGCAGGTCGAGCCCGCATTCCCGCGCGGCCTCGAGCGCGATGCCGAGGTCCTTGCGGAAATGTTTCACCATGAAACCGGGCGCGAAGTCGCCCCGGAGCACACGCGGCGCGAGGTTGGAAAGCGACCAACTGCCCGCCGCGCCCGAGGTGATCGAGGCGAGCACGCGCTCCTGGTCGAGCCCGTTGCGCTTCGCGTAGGCCAGCGCCTCGCACACGCCGAGCATGCTGGCGGCGACGGCGATCTGGTTGCACATCTTCGCGTGCTGGCCCGCGCCCGCCGGGCCCTGGCGCACGATGTTTTTTCCCATCGCCTGGAAAAGCGGCAGCGTCTTCTCGAACGCCGCCTCGTCGCCGCCGACCATGATCGACAGCCGGGCCTCGCGCGCGCCGACGTCGCCGCCGGAAACGGGAGCGTCGAGGGCCGCGACGCCCTTTTCCTTCGCCGCCGCGGCGATCCGGACCGCGAGCGCGGGGCTGGAGGTCGTCATATCGGCGACGACGGCCCCCGCCCGCGCGGTCGAGAGGATGCCCTCGCGCCCGAGGTAAATCTCCTCCACGTCCGCCGGGAAGCCGACGATTGATATAACGACGTCCGCCTCCTCCGCCGCCCCGGCGGCGGAGGCGCGCCACTCCGCGCCCGCCTCGATCAAGGCCGCGGCCTTCTCCTTCGTGCGCGAGAAGACGCGGAGTCTGTTTCCCGCCGCAAGCAGGTGGCCGGCCATGCTCCGGCCCATGATTCCCGTGCCGACGAAGCCGATGGTCGCGCCGCTCATCGCGCCGCGCCTCTCTTTGAAAAGATCGAAACTGTGTTCATGCGATCGATCACGACTAGCGGTCCTCCTTCCGCCGGTCACCATTATTTGAGTTCTTCGCGGGTTTCGCTGCCCGAAGTGGATGAATGGCATTCATCATCATGACAAAATCATCTCAACCGGCTTCAGGGCGGCGCGGCACATGCGGTGCTGAAAGGCGCGCATGACTCCGACCGATCAAGCCGTTCCAGCGTCGCCCGCGGGCTTCTCTTCCGGGCAGAAGGAATACCTGCAGGGGTTCATGGCGGGCGTCGCCGCATCGGGCCAGCTTCCCTTCGTGGGCGCGACGGCGGCCGGCCAGTTCACCGCCTCGCCCGCGCAGGCGACCACCGGAAACCTGGGCGCGCCGCCGCAACCCGGGGCGGGAGCCGCATCCGAAGGCGCGACGGTCTTCGGCACGCCCGTGAGCGACCTATGCAAAGAGGAGCTGTGGAAATACGAGGCGAATCCGCTCGATTGCTGGGAAAAACTGCTCGAGCACGCGGAGGCCGATCGCAAGCCGGACGGGGAGCACGCCTTCCGCTTCAAGTTTCACGGACTGTTCTACGTCGCGCCCGCGCAGGACAGCTTCATGCTCCGCCTGCGCCTCCCCGCGTGCGAGATCAACGCGCACCAGTTGCGCGGCCTCGCCGATCTCGCGAGCGAACTGGGCGGCGGGTACGCGCACATCACCACGCGCGGCAATCTCCAGATCCGCGAGTTCAAGCCGCGCGACATCGTCCGCGTCCTCACGCGCCTGCAGGATCTCGGGCTCACCTCGCGCGGCGCCGGGGCGGACAACGTCCGCAACATCACGGCCTCGCCCAACAGCGGTTTCGACCCGGCCGGGCTGCTCGACGTGCGCCCGCACGCGAAGGCGCTGCATCACTATATCCTCAACCACCGCGATCTCTACGGCCTGCCGCGCAAGTTCAACGTCGCCTTCGACAACGGCGGCTCGATCTCAGTCGCCGCGGACACGAACGACATCGGCTTCATCGCGTGCCGCGTCGCCGACTCCCCCTCGCCCGCGGTCGATCCGGGAATCTACTTCCGGGCGCAACTCGGCGGCATCACCGGCCACCGCGATTTCGCGCGCGACACCGGGCTGTTGATCAAGCCCTCCGAAGCCGTCGCCGTATCCGTGGCGATGATACGCGTCTTCTGCGAGAACGGCGACCGCGCCAACCGCAAGAAGGCGCGCCTCAAATACCTGCTCGAGAGGTGGGGCGTGGAAAAGTTCCTCGTGGAAACGCAGAAGAAACTCGCGTTTCCGCTCACGCGCGCGCCGCTCGAGGCCTGCGAGCCGCGGCGGGCCGTGACGAAGCACGGCTGGCTCGGCATCCAGCGCCAGGCCCAGGCCGGCCTCGACTCGGTCGGCATCGGCGTGCCGGCGGGCCGCATGAGCGCGCGGCAGATGCACGCGCTCGCGAATCTCGCCACCAACCACGGCGTCGGCGAACTGCGGCTCACCGTCTGGCAGTCCGTGATCATTCCGCATATAACGAACGCCTTTGGCGCGAGCGTGAAGCGCGCGGCCGAGCGCATGGGATTCTTCGTCGATCCGCACGACGCGGCCGGCGGCGTGATCGCCTGCACCGGCAACCGCGGCTGCAAATATTCCGCCACCGACACGAAGGCGCACGCGGTCTCGCTCATCAAGACGATGCGCGACCGCGCCCCGAACCCCGGCTCGCCCGTGAACATCCACTTCACCGGCTGCCCGCACTCGTGCGCGCAGCACTATTGCGGGGACATCGGCCTCGTGGGCGCGAAACTCGCCGACGGCGCCGAAGGCTATCACGTCGTGCTCGGCGGCGGCACGGATCACGAACAGGGCATCGCGCGCGAGATCTTCCGCGGCGTCCGCGCCGACGAGGTCAACGCGCTTGTGTCCAAAATCCTGATCACCTTTCGCGCGCGCCGCGCTTCCGGCGAGACCTTCGCGCAATGGTCGCGCCGCCACTCGATCGGCGACCTCCAGGTGATGTTGTCCGACCAATGAATCCAACCCCGGCAGACACACCGCTCCAGTTGGCCCCGGACACCGCACGCGCCATGAACATCGCGCCTCTCATCCCCGACTCCGCTCCGTTCACGCCCGATCAACGCGCGTGGCTCAACGGCTTTCTCGCCGGGCTCTTCTCCCGCGGCGGCGCCGCGGGAACCTCGAATCCCCACCGAGGCCGGCAGGCCGGCATCGGACAATCTGAAATCCCGGATCGAGCGGCGCTCGCGCCCCTGACGATCCTCTGGGGCTCGCAAACCGGATCCGCCGAAGGCCTCGCCAAACGCGCGGCCAAACTCGCCGGCCGGCGCGGCTTCGCGCCGACCGCCGTGGACATGGCGCAGACCGATGCCGCGAAGCTCGCGCACGAGCGCAACGTGCTCGTCATCACCAGCACATACGGCGATGGCGAGCCGCCGGACAACGCCCGAGCCCTGCACGCCGCCCTGCGCGCCGATGGCGCCCCGTCGCTCACCGCGATGAGGTTCTCCGTCTGCTCCCTCGGCGACACGAACTACACGCTCTTCTGCCAGTGCGGAAAGGACTTCGACGCCGCGCTCGAGAAACTCGGGGCCACGCGCGTCTCGCCGCGGGTGGATTGCGATCTCGACCACGAAGCGGCCTTCGCCGCCTGGCTCGATGCCGCGCTCGGAGCGCTCGCGGACACGCCCGGCATCGCCAAAGACATGGACGGGACGCCCCCGAGCCTTATCGGCCGCTCAGAGTCCGATCCCTCACTCCCTCATTCCCTCACTCCCTCCTCCCACACGAGAGCCCGCCCGTTTCCCGCGCCGCTGCTCGCCGTGCGCCGCCTCAACGCCGCCGGCTCCGCCAAGGAGGTGAACCACGTGGAGTTTTCCCTCGAGGGTTCGGATCTCGCCTACGAGCCCGGCGACGCGCTCGGCGTGTACCCGCACAATTGCGCGGACCTCGTCGCGGAGGTGCTGGCCGCGCTCGGCTGCGACGGCGAGGAAGCGGTGCCCGCGCCCGACGGCCGCGAGGTTCCCCTGCGCCGCGCGCTCACCGAGTTCTACGATCTCGGCCGGCCCTCGGCCGACCTCGCCGCAGCCCTCGGCGTCGGCGCGCAGGCGGGATTTCACGTTCTCGACGCCCTCGCCTCCGCCGGCGGGATCGCGCTCGCGCCGGCCGCTTTCGTCACGCTGCTCAAGCGCCTGCAACCGCGCCTCTACTCGATCGCCTCCTCGCCGCGCGCGCATCCCGGAGAGGTTCATCTCACCGTCGGCGCCGTGCGTTACGAGATCGACGGCCGGCGCCGCAAAGGCGTGTGCTCGACCTTCCTTCCCGAGCGCGCGCCCGGGCTCGGATCGGCGCCGGTCTTCGTTCACGCCAACAAGGCCTTCCGCCTCCCGGACGACCCCGGCGCGCCGATCATCATGATCGGCCCCGGCACGGGCATCGCGCCGTTTCGCGCCTTCCTCGAGGAGCGGCGCGCCACCGGCGCGAAGGGCGCGAACTGGCTTTTCTTCGGCGACCAGCGCGAAGCGAGCGACTTCCTCTACCGCGACGAGCTGCTCGCGATGAAGCAGGACGGCGTGCTCACGCGACTCGACCTCGCGTGGTCGCGCGACCAGGCCGACAAGATCTACGTCCAGCACCGCATGCTCGAGGCCGCCCAGGATCTGTGGAACTGGATCGAGGATGGCGCGCACATCTACATCTGCGGCGACGCCTCGCGCATGGCGAAGGACGTCGACGCCGCCCTCCATCAGATCATCGCGACCGCGGGCGGAAAAACAACCGAAGGCGCGGCCGGGCACGTGCAACAACTGCGCGCCGCCAAACGCTATCAACGCGACGTTTACTGACCCCGGTCGCGACAGCACCGAAGGCGCGAGAACGCCTTCATATCACCGCGCGGGGACGCGCCCGACCACCTTCGAAGCCGCATCCCAGGTGGTCGCGGGCGTCCCCGCCCGCGCTTTCCCCGCCGGCATTTCCGATCGCGCCCCCAACGCTCTCGCCAGGCGATGGCGACGCCCAGGCCGGCACGGAGCGCGCGCGATCCCCGGACCAGGCGTCATCTCGCATATCTTCCCGGGGCATCCAGGCGCGGCGTCATCCACTCGCTCCGATGAATCCAGCTCATCATCCGGATGAATCCTATTCGCCTGGCATCGCTGGCATTGTCGATTGTCAGGCATCGGCCCTGCTAAAGACCCGGCGCGCCGCCGCTAAACCATCGCGGCGGGCATCAATCAACCCACACACCAACGAACCAAAATGAAGGTAACGAAACTCGTTGCCACGGCCGCGCTGTGCGCCGTGTCCTCAATGGCGCTCGAGACGGCCTCCGCCGCGGTGGCCTTTACCGAGAATCTCTCCCTCGAGGGCTATATCGGAAGCTCCTATCGCTATACCGATGCAGACGGCAGCTTCGACAGCTTCGATATCGACGCTGCCAAGCTCCTCTTTTCGACCAAGTTCGACCAGGTCACGGGCGTGATGAGCCTCTATTACTCCCCCACCGGGGCGGAGGACGTGACGCTCCTCGACGCCTATGTCGCCTACGCGCCCGGCAACGGCCTCTCGATCAGCGCCGGCAAGTTCCTGAGCTGGCACGGATACGAGGCCTTCGACATCGTCAACATGTCCCAGCTCACCTACGCCACGGGAGATTTCCTCGGTGGAATCCCGGGCTATCACCACGGCATCCGCCTCGAGCAGGCCGGCGAAACCTGGGCGGCCGGCGTCGCCGTGCTCGACTCGGTCTATACACCGCCCCATCTCTACCTCGAGGGCGACGGCGAACTGAAGGACAACGTCGGATTCGAGGCCTATTATAAATACACCGGCATCGACAGGGCGACCCTCTACTTCGGCGCCGCCTACGACACGGAGGGCGGGTTTCAGCCGGACGATGTGTTCATGTTCAACTTCTGGGGCGATTACGCCTTCACCGAAAGATTCACCGGCGCGGCCGAAATCACCTACAAGGACGCGGGCGCCTGGGACGGGCTCGGCTGGACGCTGTATGGCAACTACCGGTTCACAGACAGCGTCTCCGCCATGTTCAGAGTCGCGGGCGAAAGCATCGACAACGGCCCGGAGTTCCTGCGCGTGTCCGCCGCCCCCACCTTCACGATCGCGCCGAACCTTCTCGTGCGCGGCGAGGTGACCTACACCAACTACGACGACGCCGGCATCGACGATGCGATCTTCTTCGGCGTGCAAAGCATCTTCAGATTCTGATCCACGGCGCAACCCAAACACCTCCGATATCATATGTTCACCTCCGCAAAAAAATACGTCGCCGCCTGCGCGGTCGGCGCCGCCGCCCTCCTCCCCGCTTTCGGCGCAGCCGAAAAGACGGTCAAGGTCGGCGTGCTTCACTCCCTCAGCGGCACGATGGCGATCAGCGAGACTTCCCTGCGCGACGTCCTGCTCTTCACCTTCGACGAAATCAACGCCCAGGGCGGCGTGCTCGGGCACAAGATCGAGCCGATCGTGGTGGACGGCGCCTCGAACTGGGACCTGTTCGCCGAAAAGGCGAAGCAGCTCCTCGAGCAGGACAAGGTCGCCGTGGTCTTCGGTTGCTGGACCTCCGTCAGCCGCAAAGCCGTGCTGCCGGTGTTCGAAAAGAACAACGGCCTGCTCTTCTACCCGGTTCAATATGAAGGCGAGGAGGAAAGCCCGAACGTCGCCTATACGGCCGAGGCGGTGAATCAACAGGCCACACCGGCGGTGGACTACCTGCTCGATCAGGGTTATACGAAGTTCTACCTGCTCGGCACGGACTATGTCTATCCGCAGACCACCAACCTCGTGTTGCTCGAGTATCTTCTCTCCAAGGGCGTGCAGATCGATAGTATCGGCGGCGGCTTCCGCAGGGACGGTTCCGGAAAGATCATCTCCGCCGGCAAATACACCGGTTTCGGCCACACCGACTATCAGCAGATCGTGTCCGAGATAAAACAGTTCGCGGCGGGCGGGGGCGCGGCCGTGATCAGCACGCTCAACGGCGACACCAATGTTCCCTTCTTCAAGGAATATGCCGCCGCCGGCCTCTCCTCGGACGAATGCCCGGTCGTTTCGTTCTCGATCTCCGAGGACGAGTTCCGCGGCCTCCCGGCCGATCAGCTTGTCGGCCAGCTCGGTTGCTGGACGTATTTCCAATCGATCGACTCGCCTGCCAACAAAAAGTTCGTCGCCGGCTTCCAGGCGTGGCTCGCGAAGAGCACGGTGCCGGGAATCGTCAAGGAGGGCCGCGTGACCTGCTCCCCGATGGTGCTCAGCCACAACGGCGCGCATCTCTGGAAGGCGTGCGTCGAGAAGGCCGGCTCCTTCGACGTGGACAAGGTTCGTGAAGCCTGGAAGGGCGGCGTCTCCTTCGACGGCCCGGGTGGCACGGTGACGACCCAGCCGAACATGCATCTGACGAAGAACGTGTTCATCGGCGAAACGCGCGCCGATGGCCAGTTCAAGATCATGAAGCACTACGACGACGTCTACGGCGAGCCCTGGCTGAAGGGCAAGTTCCAGTAAGCGATCCGTCTGTCCCGGGAGGCGGGCGCCGGTGGTCGACCGGCGCCCGCCTGCTCCCCTGAAACCCTTCGCTTGTCGGCCCGAGAACGGCGTCATGATATATCGATTCATCCGCTCGCTGTGGCCCTGCCTCCTGTGCCTGGGCGCGATCTGCGCGACCGCCCAGACGCCGCGCGAGATCATCGCAAGCGCCGCGCTCGAAAGCAGCGTGCCCAAGAAACGCCAGCTTCTCGACTCGCTCGCGGGCGAAGGCGACCCGGCCATCGTGCCGCTGCTCGACGCCTGGCGGCAGGACCGGCTTTTCATCGCCACGGACGCCGGCGGCGAACGCGTCGCGGTATGGCTGGCCGACGAAGCCGGCGCGGACGGCAAACGAGCCGCCACCCTCGTCGCCACCGGAGAGACGGCGCTCGACGCGAACGGCCAGCCCGCGCGCTTCGCCACCCCGGATCTGCGGCCCGTCGAACACAACGCGCTTCTCCGCCGCTCGATGAAGGGCGTCCTCGATCTCGTCGATCTCGGTTCGGACGATGTCGGGCGCCGGCTCAAGGCCGCGCAGACCATCGGCCATTCGCAGGATATATCGAAACTCGAAACGCTGGAGAGGCGCCTGGCCGCCGAAACGAACCGCCGCGTGGAAGACGCGCTGCGCGAGAGCGTCGCGTTGATCCGGTTGAAGGATCCCGCGCCGGACGTTCGTATCCACGCCATGGATACGCTTCGGGATCTCGCCACGCTCGGCAGCTACGACTTCATCCGCGGCGCGCGCGCCGCGGCCGGCAACGCCGGTGAGGACGCCGTCGTCGCCGCGGCCGACCGCGCCTTGCGCGCAGTGGACAATCACCGCAGCGCGGTCAACCTCTTCGGGACCATGTTCCGGGGCGCGAGCCTGGGCAGCATCCTCCTCGTCGTCGCCCTCGGCCTCGCCATCACGTTCGGGCTCATGGGGGTGATCAACATGGCGCACGGCGAGATGATCGCCGTCGGAGCCTACGCCACGTATATCATTCAAAGCGTCTTCGGAAACGGCGTGGTGCTTCCCTTTTTCGGATACAGCCTTCCCATCCCCGGAATAAGCCTGCGGGGATGGAGTTACGACGCCTATTTCATCGTGGCGCTTCCCTTCAGCTTCCTCGCCGCGGCCGTCGTCGGCATCGGACTCGAGCGGGGAATCATCCGCTTCCTCTACCGGCGCCCGCTCGAAAGCCTGCTCGCGACGTGGGGTGTGTCGCTGGTGCTCCAGCAGGTGTTTCGGCTCACCTTCGGCGCGAACAACGTGCAGGTGTCCAGCCCCGGCTACCTGAGCGGCAACTGGACGATCAACGACATCATCTTCGGCTGGAATCGCGTCTTCGTCATCCTCTTCGCCGTCATGATCGTGTTCGGCGTGTGGCTCGCGCTCAACCGCACGCCCCTGGGATTGCTCATTCGCGCGGTGATGCAAAACCGCGACATGGCCGCGTGCATGGGCGTGCGCACCGAGCGTGTGAACATGCTCACCTTCGGCCTCGGCAGCGGGCTCGCCGGGCTCGCGGGCGCGTTTCTCAGCCAGATCGGCAATGTCGGCCCCTCGTTGGGTCAGAGTTATATCGTGGACTCGTTCATGGTCGTGGTCGTGGGCGGCGTCGGCAACATCGCGGGCACGGTGATCAGCGCGTTCGGCATCGGTGGCGTGGACCAGATCCTGCAGCAGTACCTGCCCGCCTGGGCGCCGGGGCTCGTGGGCGTGCCGCTGATCGGCGGTTTCCTCCAGAACCTGGCGCAGGATTCGGCCGTATTCGGCAAGATTCTCGTCCTGATGTTCATCATCCTTTTCCTGCAATGGCGCCCCGCGGGCATATTCGTCACCCGCAGCCGCACCCTCGAAGGATGAAAGCAAACACGCGCGCGCCCACGGCCGGAGCCTCCCCCGGCGCGAACAGGAAGCTGCAGATCGAGATCGGAGCGGTCGCCGTGATCGCGCTGATCGCGCTCGTCGTCCTTCCGCTCCTCAACGCGCAGGGCGTGATCAGCAACTTCACCATTAATCTCTGGGGCAAGTACCTGAGTTTCGCGATCCTCGCCCTCTCGATCGATCTCCTCTGGGGCTCGACGGGATTGCTCAGCCTCGGCCAGGCGCTCTTCTTCTCGCTCGGCGGCTATATGCACGGCATGTACCTGATGCGGATGATCGGCGACCTCGGCCAATACAAGAAACCGATCCCCGATTTCCTCGTCTTTCTCGGCTGGAGCGAACTCCCGGCTTTCTGGCGGCCGTTCGACAGTTTCCTCTTCGCCTTTGCGATGGTGATCGTCGTTCCCGGTTTGCTCGCCTTCGTGTTCGGCTATCTCGCTTTTCGTTCGCGCATCAAGGGGGTGTATTTCTCGATTCTCACCCAGGCGCTCACCTACGCGGCCTCCATCATGTTCTTCCGCAACAACCTGCTCATGGGCGGAAACAACGGCTTCACGGACTTCAAATTCATCCTCGGCTACGACCTCCTCGATCCGGCGACGCAACGCGGTCTTTATATTGTAACGGGTTTCGTACTGCTGCTCGCCTATGCCTTTTGCCGCTGGCTGCGCTCGACGAAGTTCGGCCTTGTGCAGAGCGCCATCCGCGACGGTGAAAACCGCGTCCTCTTCAGCGGCTACGCCGCGGCGG
>CAZFCY010000140.1:0-8475 GCA_964517665.1 uncultured Opitutaceae bacterium
CGCTACAATCACCGCGACGGCAACGACGACTACACCCAGCCCGGCAATCTCTTCCGGCTATTCAACGACGGGGAAAAGGCGCGCCTCTTCGCCAACATCGGCCGCCACATGCGCGCGGTTCCCCGCGAGATCCAGATCCGCCAGATCTGCCACTTCTTCCGCGCCGACCCCGCCTACGGCCTCGGCGTGGCGAATGCCCTCGACCTCGACATCCGCGAATTCCTCCCCGCCCAAGCCGCCGGCACACGCGACTGACTGCGAGGAGGCAAAGCCGGAAAATTGTAACGTACGTTACAATTTCCCGGCTTTTGAGTGGATCAGGCGACTCGCTGGCAGACGAGGAGGGTGCGGTCGTCGCTGGCGGGGCCGGCGCCGGCGCGAGCCCGGGTCGCCTCGAGGAGGTCGACGACGGTGTCATCCGCGTCACGACCTCCGGTCTTTCCGACGGTTTCGCGCAGCCAGTCGAGGCCGAGGTGCAGCTCGTCCGCCGGGCCGACTTCGTAGAGGCCATCGGTAAAGAAAACGGCGGCGTCGCCCGAAGCCAGCGCGACCGGGATCGTGGTGTATTCCGTTTCCAACAACACGCCGAGCGGCAGGCCGGTGCCCTCGACCACATCCACCGCGCCCGACGCGCGGCGCACCATGAGCGGACAATGCCCCGCCGAGGCGACGCGGACCTCGCGCGCGCCAGCCGGAAGAAAAGCCACCATCGCCGTGATGAAAATATCGACCGCAAGCAGGTCGTCGATGATCTGGCGATTGACCTCGCCGAGAAGCGCCCCCGGATCGCCCGCCTGATGCGCGCGGGCGCGGATCGCGCAGCGAAGCACCGAGGCGACAAACGCCGCGGGCACGCCCTTGCCCATCGCGTCGGCGATGACGACGAGCGTCCCGCCCTCGACGGCAAACACATCGTAGAAGTCCCCGCCCACAGCCTGCGCGCTGCGGCAGGCGCCGGAAAACCGGATGTCTCCGCGCGCGGGAAACGCCCCCGGGAGCAGGCGCGTCTGCATCTCCGCCGCGACGGTCAGCTCGCGCGCGGTCACCTCGAGATCGCGCTCGCGCGCCTGCAGTTGCGCCGTCGCCCAGGCCACGCCGAAAAACTCCGCCAGCGTCTGCACCAGCGCCACCGTGCCCGTGCCGAACGGCGGCTGCCCGCGCGCGCGAACCACCGCGAGCGTGCCGAGCCGCTCCTCCTCGAAACAGATCGGCACGACCACCGCGGAGCCCCCGGAGCCGTGAAGCGGATCCGCCGCGTCGAGCGTATCCGTGTTTTCAATACACTGGATGCCGAGGGTGAGGATGGCCCGTGTCTCCATCGAGTCCTCGCCGATCGAAAGCGACTGCAACAACCCGGGCGCCGCGCCGTGACCGCGATCCAGCTCGAGATGCGCGCGCCTCACCATCCGAACACAGGCGAACCCATACGGATCGATCTCGTGAAACTTGCCGAGCGCGGGCCGGATCAGTTCGGACAGCGTGGTCGAGCGCGCAAGAAGCGAGACCAGAAAGCGCAAGCCACTCACGGTCTCGTGGGCGATGCGCAGCTCGGACTCGCCGTCGGCAAACGCGCCCGCCGCCGCCGCTTCGACGACGCGCGGCCCGCCCGCCGCGCGGCCCGCGTTCGCGCGCAGCCGGAGGGCATGGCCGTTCGCGTCGTTCACGTGTTCGACGGAGGCGAAGGCCTGTTTCATGAGAAAGCCGCCGCGGCCGTGTTCAGCGAGCGGATCCGCCGGCAGCTCGCCCCAATCCCGCGCCGGCTCGAAACAACCGGGGTCGCGCACCTCGATCTCGATCCCGTTCCCGCGCCAGGCGGCGCGAACCACGACTTCGGCCGCGGATGCGTCGCCGCAACCGTGGATGACGGCGTTGTTGACCGCCTCCACGACGCCGATCTCGAGCGGCTGCCAGGCTTCCGGGGAAAGGCCGAGGGATCCGAGATGCGCCCGCAAACGCGCGACCAGCGGCGCGACCACCGCGAGATCCGGGTGTATCCGCAATTCGAATACTTCGGAGAACGCCGGCTTCATCGATCGGCCGGGCGGGTGAAGAGCAGGCGCGGCATCGCGCGCAAAACCTCGCCCATGCTTTGCGGCTGCGCGGCGGAGTAAAGGGCGTGCACCGTCTCCTCCTCGCCGCCGGGCGCATGGCAGCCGTGCACGTCCGCGATGGAAAACACGCCCGGGTGCACGGAGCGAAGCAGGTTCGCCGCGTCGCTCGGCAGGCGGGCGCAGGCGGCCTCGTCGCGCGGCAACGGGCCGATGAGGCGCAGGCGTCCGCGCACGACCGCGCCGAACCAACTGGCGCGCCGCGCGAGCAGCGGGCCGGTCATGCGCTGCCGCAGGAGAAGTTTCCCGCGCGGAGTCGTCGCGAGACAATCCGCCCCGACCGGGCGGCCGAGGGCGAGCATCTGCGCGGGAAGCCAGAGGAGAAGCGCGAGCGCGCGGTCCCGCCACGGCACGCGGTCGCCGCGCGACATCGTGGAGGAAAGGATGAAGCTCTCGGCGATCTCGACGCGGCAGCCACGCTTCGCGTCGATGACGACGCCGCCGTCGGCGATGATGCGATGAAGGCTCACGTGCGGCCCGATGAAACTGTCGTCGAGCACCACGGCCTCGCGCACCTCGGCGTCGGTTTCGACCACGCAACGCGCGCCCACGACCGCGGCGGGCCCAATGCGCGCGCCCGCCCCGATCTGCGCGCCGGCCCCGATCCAGAACGGCGGGACGAGGCGCGCCTTCGGATGAACGCGCGCGCGCGGTCCGATCCAGCCGCCATCGGGATGGCGCTCGTCGAGCAGGCGCGCGTGCTGTTCGCGGCTGCGCAGCCAGGCGAGATTTCGATCCAGCCACCAATCGACGAGCGTCGCGCCGTCGCGCGGCATCCGTGGAATGGGTTCACCGGGAAGACGATCGGCCCATTCCGCCGAAGCGGGATAACGAGTCGTGTCCGACGGGATGACTTCCACCGGGCACGACCAGTAGGCGCCGCCCTCGAGCCAGGCGCGGATGAGATGCGGGCGATCGGCGCAGTAGATGCGCACGCGCGTCGCGCCGCGCCGCCGGGCCTCGTCCATCCAGTGCGCGAGCAGCGGCTGCGCGCCGACCGGCCAGAGCACGGGCGGCTCGGCCCGGCGCGCCACCGTGTCGAAGTCCGGCCAGTCGGGCGTCGCGATGACGAGTTCGGTTGTCGCGCTCAGAACGCCCCCTTTCCAAGCAGCACGGCGGGCACGGTCTGGACGAGCAGCTTGAGATCGAGCCAGACGCTTTCCGACTGGATGTAGGCGACGTCGAGCCGCACCTGCCCGTCGAAGTCGATCGAGCTGCGGCCGGCCACCTGCCAGAAGCACGTCAGGCCCGGCTTGACGAGGAGCCGCTGGCGGTCGTCGACCGAATACATCGCAACCTCGCGCGGCACCGCGGGGCGCGGGCCGACGAGCGACATGTCGCCGCAGAACACATTCCAGAACTGCGGCAGCTCATCGATCGAGTATTTGCGGATGAAGCGGCCGACGTAGGTGATGCGCGGATCGCGCTTCATCTTGAACGTGATGCCGCCCGCCATCTCGTTCTCGGCGAGGAGCGCTTCCTTCAGCTTGTCGGCGTTCACCACCATGGAGCGAAACTTCCACATGCCGAAGAGCCGGCCGCGGCGGCCGACGCGTTGCTGCCGGAAAAAGATCGGGCCGCGGTCCTCCATCTTGATGAAGGCGGCGGTCGCGAGAAGGACGGGGACGAGCAAGACCAGCGCGCACACGGACACGACGACGTCGAGCGCTCGCTTGGCCACGCGCGCGCCGCCCACGGCGAACGTCCACAGCGCCCGCTTGCGCGCGACGCGCAGTTTCAACCGCAACCGGCCCGGCCCGGTGCCGGCGCGGCTCCAATACGCGACAAGGTCCTGATCCTCCGCCATCCTTTGCAAGTTCGGTCTGGCCAACGCAAACCTGAGCGGTGGATCAAGAGTCGGGCTCCGACATCTGTTGCCCGGGCAGGGCTTCAGTCCGCGGCGGCGCATCCGAAGAACCGATCCAATGGCTTCCGTGCTCAACTCCTCCCGCCAGGGCGACCTGCTTTGCCTGACTGTGACGGCTCCGCGGCTCGATGCGTCGTCGGTGCGCGAGTTCAAGGTCGCGGTCGATTCCGCGTGGGCGAGCGTGACATGCCGGGTCGAGATCGACATGGCCGGCGTCGAGTTTCTCGACAGCTCGGGCGTGGGCGCGCTGTTGAGCATCTACAAACGCCTGCCCGCCCCGGCCCAGGTGAAGCTCGCGCGCGTGCGCCCGGCGGTGCAGACGGTGATCGAGCTGCTGCGCCTGCACCGGATCTTCGAAGTGCGAGGCGAGGCGGTCGCCGGAGCGTAAGCATTCAGCGCGCGGACCTTTGGGGAGAATCCGCGCGCCAGGCCTGCGCTCCCGCGCCCTGGCCGCGCGCGGCGGTCACGACCCCTGTTCCGGCAGCGGGCGGCGCGGCACGAGCGGAAGGTCGGAAGCGAGCTGCACATCGACCAACATGAGCAGTTGATACTCGATCTGCGCGAACCGCGCGGCCGTCCGGGGAGACACCGATCTCTCCACCTTGCGGGTGAATTTCTCGAGCAGATCCAGCCGGCGGCGCATGAACTCGAAGGTGCGCGCGGTGAGTTCGCGCGCCTTCGCGTCGTCGATGCCGGCGTAGTTCGAGGTGAAGTTGCGCAGCTGGCTGATGCGGTCGCTGTTCAACCGGCTCAACGTCTCATCATAGTCCTGGTAGATCGGAAGAAAGACCTTCGCTTCCTCGACCGTGAGTTCGAGCGCCTCGACGACCAGTTTCCCTTTTACCGCGCGCAGGTCGATGCGCAGGAGGTTTAAATAATCCTCCGCCTCCAGGCGATCGGAGGCGCTCGTGAGATGAGGGGCGCTCGCAGCCAGCAGGGCCGCGGCAAGGGCGGAAGTCGCGAGAAAGCGCATGGGGTTTCGTAGTTGAGCGCGAACATACGTGAACTTCCGGCGGGATCAATCGCTCGCTTGCCGGGGCGGACGGCGCGCCGCGATCCCCCATCCCGATCCTCACATTCAGGCGCTCCGGGCGCCGATCGCGTCCCCGACTCGACAGGCTCGATAGTCTGCCCATCCTCCACGTTTCCCTGCCATGCCCCTTCTCGAAATCAAAGGCCTGAAGAAAACCTTCGCCGCGCCCGGAGGCGTTTCCCAACCGGTTCTGGACATCCCGCATTTCGCGATCGAGGCCGGCGAGCACGCGTTGCTGCGGGGCGAGAGCGGCCTGGGCAAGACCACGCTTTTGCACTCGATCGCGGGCATCCTCGCGCCGGATGCGGGCGCGATTCTGCTCGACGGCTCCGACATGGCCGCGCTCTCCGAATCCGCGCGCGATCGCCGTCGCGCCGCGCTGATCGGCTATGTGTTTCAAACATTCAACCTTCTCCAGGGTTTCACCGTGCTGGAGAACGTGCTGCTCGGAATGACCTTCGGTCCCGGCGCCGGCCGGGCGCACGCGCGCGAGTTGTTGCAACGCCTCGGGCTCGCCGCGCGCGCCGATCATTTCCCGCGCCAGCTCTCGACCGGCCAGCAACAACGCGTCGCGCTCGCCCGCGCGCTCGCGCACCGGCCGAAACTCGTGCTCGCGGACGAGCCGACGGCCAACCTCGACAGCGCGGCCGCCGCCCGCGCGATGGAGCTGCTGCACGAAGCCTGCCGCGCGGAAGGCGCGGCGCTTCTCATGGTCAGCCACTCGCGCGACGTCGAAGACGGCTTCGACCGCGTGATCGAACTCGCCTCGCTCAACCGCGCGGGCGCGCCAGCCTCCACATCCCGGCCATGACACTCGCGCGCATCATCTACCGCAGCCTCCGGCAGCACGCGTTCACGACCATCGTCGCCGCGGCCTCGATCGCCCTCGCCGCCGGGCTCGCGATGACCGTCTGGCTGGTGAAGGCGCAGGCCGAGGACGCCTTCACGCGCGTGGACGCCGGCTTCGACGCCGTGCTCGGCGCGCGCGGCTCCAAGCTCCAGCTCGTTCTCAACGCCGTTTTCCACATCGAGGCTTCGCCGGGAAACATCCGCCGGAGCGACTACGAACAGATCGCAAAACATCCCGCTGTCGCGCACGCCATCCCGATCGCGGTGGGCGACAATCACCGCGGATATCGCCTTGTCGGCACGCCGGTCGAGCAACTCGCGCAGGTGGAGTTCGCTCCAGGGAAGAAACTGCGGATCGCCACGGGGGCGCTCTTCGAGGGCGACGCGCACGAAGCCGTCGCGGGCTCGTTCGCCGCGCGCAAACTCGGGCTGCGCGTCGGCGACACATTTCATCCCGCGCACGGTTTCACTCACGACGAGCATGAGGAGCACGAGGAAGAATACACCGTGCGGGGCATCCTCGAGCCGACAAACACACCGCTCGATCGCGTCATCCTCATTCCCCTCGCCGGCATTCAAACGATGAGCGGGCACAGCGCCGCGGCCTCCACCGACGTGAGCGCGGTCCTCGTGAAACTGCGCCCGGGCGCGGCGGCCGCGGGTTTTCAACTCGACATGCTCTACAACAAGCAGGGCGACCGGCTCACGCTCGCCTGGCCCATCGCCTCGGTCGTGGGTGAGTTGTTCTCGAAGCTCGGCTGGTTCCAGGGCGTGCTCGCGCTCGTGGCCTACGGCGTCGCGCTCGTCGCCCTCGGCACGGTGCTGGTGAGCGTTTACAGCTCGATGTCCGCGCGGCGCCGCGACATCGCGATCCTGCGCGCGCTCGGCGCGCGGCGCGCCACGGTGTTTCTCGTCGTCCTCGGCGAATCGATCTGCACCGGCCTCGCGGGCGCGCTCGGCGGACTTGTCATCCACGCCGCGCTCATGGCGGCGGCCGCGACGATCATCCGCGACCAGACCGGCGTGGTTCTCGACGCGACGGCATGGCATCCGGCCCTCGTGATCGTTCCGGTCGCGCTCATCCTGCTCTGCGCGCTCACCGGCCTTGTCCCGGCCGCGAAAGCCTACCGCACGGACGTGGCCGATGGGCTCGCGCCGGTCTCATAGCGCCGCCCGGGATGGCGGCGCCATGGTTCTGTCTGTGTCCGGCAGCGCGCGAGCTTTGACGCCGGACGATTTTCCCTCACCCTTTTGCGACCTGGATCTGCCATGACGTTTTCCCGCATCCTCGCTCACGGTCTGCTTCTTGCGACCCTCGGATCAATCGGCGCGCCGACAGCCGCCCTGGCGGAGACCGCCGAGTCGCGCGACATCACGTTTGCCGATCTGCGCTTCAACACGCAGGAGCCCAAACTCGTCACGATGGAAGGCTCGCCCGATCCCATCCCGTCGTTCAACGATCAGATTCCCGAGGCGGTGCACGGTCTCAGCGGCAAGCGCGTGCGAGTCGAGGGCTACATGATGCCGACGCTGCTGGAAGGAAAACAGGTGCGCGAGTTTCTCGTCGTCACCAGCCCGGCCGTCTGCTGCTTCGGCGCGACTCCCGACATCAACGAATACATCATCGTGCGCATGTCGGGAGCCCCCGCGCCGCTGCTCGAGAACATCCCGCTCAAATTCGAGGGCGTGCTGCGCGTCGGCGACATCTACAACAACGGCTACTGGACGGGCATCTACGAACTCGCCTGCGATTCGGTGAAGAAATAGCCATGGATCAGCGGCAGGTGTCACGCTGACCTCTGTTTCCCGACTTCTGTCTCTCGAAGGCGTTTGCCTTCGCCTCCGTGATCCGCACCCATGCCGCGCGATGAAGCGACTGCGCGCCCTCTTTCTCGATTTCGACGGCCTCGTGCTCGACACGGAAGATGCCTGCTTTGCGTCGTGGCAGTGGTTGTTTCGGGAGCATGGCCACGACTACCGGCTCGAGGATTATCTGAAGGTCATCGGCTCGGATTACAGCGCGCACGATCCGCGCGCGCTGCTCGACCAGCTCATGGGGCGCGCGCTCGACTGGGTCGCGTTGGAGGCGTCGCGGCGCGAGGTGGAGCTGCGCCTGGGGCACGGCCTCACGATCAAGCCCGGCGTGCGTGAAATCGTCGCGGAAGCGGAGGCGCGTGGGTTGTTTCGCGCCGTGGTTTCGAGTTCGAGGCGGCAATGGGTGCGCGGGCATCTCGACCGCCACGGCCTGCTTCAGTCGTTTCATACCCTGGTCTGCCGCGACGACGTCGCGCGCGTGAAACCGGCGCCCGATCTCTACCTCGAGGCGATTCGCCGCGCGGGCATCGATGCGAGCGAGGGCCTCGCCCTCGAGGATTCACACAACGGCTCGCTCGCGGCGAAGGAGGCGGGCCTCTGGTGCGTGGCCGTGCCGGGCACGATCACGTTCACGCAGGATTTTTCCCACACCGACGCGCGCGTCGACAGCCTCGCGACGACGAGCCTCGGCGATCTCGCAACACGTCTGGGGCTGATATTCGAAGAGAAGTGAGTGGCGGGCAGCGGCCGGCCGACAGGCGCCTTTCCCGATGCGACGCCGCATCCATTCATGCTCGCTACTC
>CAZFCY010000140.1:8575-13414 GCA_964517665.1 uncultured Opitutaceae bacterium
CTCGCTACTCGCTACTTTTTCCGAGGCGTCTCGACCACGAGCCGGATCTTCTCCTCCTGCAGGTGGTTGCGGCCGCTGAAGACGACCTTCACGCGCGAGCCGTCGTCCTCGACTTCGACCAGGCCAAAGCAACCTTCCGCCGCGCCCGGCAGATACGCGCCGTGGCTGTAGGGGCCGCCCTTGTGCGAGGCGGCCTGGTCGAGTGGCGCCGCGTTGAAAACAGCGAGGGGCGCGGCGGCGTCATCCGCAACGGCGTGGCGCGTGTTGCTTCCATCGTCCGCGGCGAGCATGTGCGCGTCGCCGCTGAGGATGATGAGGTTGCGCACGTCGTTTTCGGCGAGGAAACGCGCGAGTTCGCGCCGCTCCGAATCGTAGGCGCTCCAGTCGTCGCCTCCGCGCCGGGCGCGCCCGATCCAGCCGGCCGGGCTGACCCAGAAGATCACCGCGTGCGTCTTGTGCGTGGCGAGCACCTCGCGCTTGAACCACTCCTTCTGGAGATCGCCGAGCATGGTCTTGCGCTTGTTGTCGGCATCGCCGGAGGGCGAGCGCTCCGACCGGAGATCCGTGACGAGAAAACGCGCGCGGCCGACCGAGAACGCCTGCGCGATGGCCTCGTCGCCCTCGCCAAAAGCGAGCGGATAGTGCGGCACGACCTCGCGGTAGGCGAGGCGGGAAGCCTCGCGGCTGGATGAGCTGCGATCGGAGTCGCCCGGCCCGAAATCGTGCTCGTTCCACACGTAAACGAACGGCGTCGCGCGCAACAACGCCGCGCGCCTCCCCGCCGTGAAGGCGCGTTTGTACGCCGCCCGAAACACCGCCGGGTCGTTCTGCGCGATGTTTTCGTCGTGCAGGTCGCCGAGATTCATGAAGAAGAGCGGATCCGCCGCGCGGATCGCGGAAAAGACCTCGTGGTTCGACCCCGTGCGGGCGCACGAGGCGAAGGCGAAACGAAAGCTCGCCGCGCGCGCCGGAAAGGTGCGAAAGCGCCCCGTCGCCGCGACGCCCAACGAGCCGCTGCCTTCGACCACGGCGTACTCGTATTCAGTTTCTGGATCCAACCCGCCGAGCCGGAAAGCCATCATCGAACTGCCTTCCGAGACCGCGGCGCCCGAAGCGCTCACGACCGCTCCGCCCCGCCCGGTGGGGCGCGCCACGAGCGACCACGGCTCGACTCCGGGGGAAACACTCACGCGGATCTCGGCCGAATTCGAAGTCACGCCGCCACAGAGCGGACCAAACTCGACGCCCGCCCGCGCGCCGACACTGCAGCCAAACGCGGTTCCGGCGATGAGCGCGATTCCCGCAAACCACCCACGCATGCGCCCCGGCACACCGGCGCGCAACGCAGGAATCAAGACGAACTGATCGGGGCGCATCGCCGCGCATCCAACCGGCCCGGCCCGGTCAGCGCGAGGCAATAGGAAGAGGCGAGCAGCGAGCCAGAGCCCCGGATCCTGGAAACGGGAAGCACGGGATTGAACCGCTCATCTGCGCTGATCCTCGCTGCTCCCCGCTTCCAGATAGAGCCGCAACACGGGAACATCCGCGGCCGCGAGGTCGAGCCGCGCGATCTCCGCCGGCGCGCACCAGCGCGCCGCGACGTGCTCGCGCGGCACGATCTCGCCCGCCTCCAGCGCGCACACAAACGGCAGCAGCGTGATCGCAAACGAGCCGTAGTCGTGCGTCACCTCCGGCAGCGCGCGGCCGATGACGATCGACACGCCCAGCTCCTCGCGGATCTCCCGGGCGAGCGCATCGGCGCCGGATTCGCCGGGCTCGAGCTTGCCGCCGGGAAACTCCCACTTGAGCGCGAGGCTCTTTCCAGGCGGGCGCTGCGCGACCAGCAGCCGCCCCTCCCGCTCGATCAAAGCGCAGGCGACGCGCACCGGAAGTTTCACGACAGCGACGGCTGGTCGGATTCAGTTTCGGGAGAACCCCTGGTCTCCCCCGCCGCCGAGGGGCTCGCGCGGCAGCCCGGGATGGTGGCGCTGCTGCTGCTCGTTTTTTTTGTCGAGCACGTCCTGCCGATCGTAGAACTCGTTGTAGAAGGTCTCCGCGTAATCGCCGAGTTCGGTCGCGATGGTCGGCGAATCCGTCGGAAACCCGATCTCGATGTCGGAAATCAGCGCCTCCGACTCGTCCGCGCTGATGTAGGCCGTGAAAGGCTCCTCGCCGAGACCGACGATGGCGTAGAATTTCTCCGCGCGGTTGCTCGTCATCAGGATCGGCGGAAACGGCACCTCGGTCGTCCGCAACTCGACCTGACGATTCGAGCCGAGCGGGATCAGCTCCTCCAGGCCGAGAAACTGGCGGGCGGATCGCACAAAGGCCTCGAACTGTTCCTCGCCCATCGATTCGAAAGGCGAATCCGGAGGCGTCCAGAAGATCATCGGGCCGGCCGCGTCGCGATCCGTCTCGAGACGAAAGACCTCGAACGGCTCATGATAGTGCACAAGGTAGTCGGTGAAATCGTCGGGCCAGTAAATTCCCAACCCGAAGCGCGGTGCGCGCGGCGTGTCCATTCCTCGCACTCAAACCCCCAACCCCCATCCTGCAAACTGGAAAGTGACCCCGGCGGATTCCGCCCGCCGGCGCGGCAGACAAAAATCATTCTGATCCCTGTCTCCTGATCCCGCAAGGGCGGGAACCCGCGGCATCCCGACGCGGCTTCATCCGACATCGCTCACGCGCTCCTGAGCGAATCTCGCCGGCGCGTGAGCGTCCGCACGGATCAAGCGCATGGAGCGATGTGCTCGTTTTCATGATTTCAAACGGCGCCCGCTTCCTTCGCGCGCGCCCGATCCGATGCGCGTGAACAGGAGCGGCGCGCGCCGCTTCGCTCCACTTTCGCAACGGTCCGCCATGAAACAAATCCACTACGCCATCATCTTCGCGGAGATCCTCTCCTACGGGTTGATCGTGACCTTCATCTTCGCCGACACCTTTTTCGATCTCACCGGCGCGCTCCGCGCCGGCGGCTCCGGGCTTTCACCGGAAATGGCCATCGTCGCCGGCTGCCTCGTCGCGATCGTCGGATCGATCAACGTGTGGCTGACGATCTACTACATGCAAAAGGCCCACACCATGCGCGACTGGATCGTGCTGTGCGCCTGGACGCACCGTGTGAAATGCGGGGGCCGCTGGATCAAACTCGAGGACTTTCTCGCCGAACAGCTCGGTTGCCAGATCTCGCACGGCATGTCGGCCGACGCCTTCAAGACGCTCAGCGCCGAACTCGACACCCGCTGGCGCGAGATCAAGCCGGAATTGCCCGCGCAGCCCCGCGCGCCTTCAGGCGACACTCTCGCCGGCGATCGGCCGCCCGCGCCTCAACACTGAGTTTCCCGTTCGCGAAGCTCCCGCCGCTCGCGCCCGGCGTTCCGGCTTCGCCGCAGACCGTCGATCGTGTAAAGCGCGAGGCCGGCCCAGATGAAGACAAAGGCGATCGACCGCCCGCCGCCAAAAGGCTCGGCGTAGAGGATGACGCCCACCGCCAGTTGCAGGGTCGGCGCGAGATACTGGCAGAGCCCGACGGTCGTCAGCGGAAGCCTCCGCGCCGCGGTGGCAAAGAGCAGGAGTGGAATCGTCGTCACCACCCCGGTCGAGATCGCCCAGGCATGGTCCGCGCCCGATCCGCGAAACAAGACGCCGCTCCCCGCCGCGTGCATCCAGACCAGATGGCCGATCGCGAGGGGCGTCACCAATGCCGTCTCGACCGCGAGCCCCGTGAGCGATCCCAGCGGCCCCTGTTTCCGCAACAGACCGTAAAGCGCAAATGTCCCCGCCAGGACGAGCGAAACCCACGGCAGGCTTCCGTTCCACGCGATCTGCGCGAGCACGCCCACGGCCGCCAGCGCCACCGCGACCCACTGGACCGCGCCCAGGCGTTCCCGCAGCACGAGCGCCCCGAGCGCCACGCTGAAAAGCGGGTTGAGAAAATAACCGAGGCTCGCGTCCACGATCTGCCCCCGCTGCACCGCGTAAACAAACGTCAGCCAGTTCAACGTCAGCAGCGCTCCGCTGATGAAATAGAGGCGGACCATGCGCCCGTTCCGAAAGGCCGCGCAAAACTGCCCCATCCGCCCGCGCAACGGAAGGATCGCGAGCAGAAACACCAGCGACCACACCACGCGATGCGCGATGACCTCGACCGGCGGAATCGCCTCGATCTCCTTCCAATAAATCGCGAGCACGCCCCACAGGAAGAACGCGCCCAGCGCGGCCCAGACGCCCGATGCGGATCCCGAGTGGCTTGATTGGTCGCCGTGCAAGGGGCTCAACCCATCATGCCCGGTCCGCCTGTCAAATCCGGCGCGAGACCAGCCCGGCTTTCTCTTCGTCTCCCAACAAGAAAAGTGGCTCCCCGCGCTCCGGGTTGGATCTGTCGTGGCGGCGCGGAGAATGATGGGATCGTCCCATCTGAAGGTGCTCACCTCCTCCACGCCGGGCCGCGGAAGAGGGTGCGACAACGGAGCGAAAGGAGGAAGCAGGGCTCGTGACAGCTTTGCTGGCGCGAGACGTGCCGCTTCGGTCATGTTCAGATGACCTGATGAAGCAGAAGGATGCTGCGGATTCTTTCGTCACCAATCTCTTTTCCCGCGAGTGCCTGCACAACGAGATCGGAAACACTTTCCAAATGTCGCACGTATGTTTTGAAGCGTGGGCGTTGATCAGGTCTCATGTCTGCCGCTCTCAGATACGCCAGTTGCGAGAGAGCGACACAGCACGCAGACGAAAGGCTGTCCGGAGGATTCACACCCTTCTCTTTCACATGGATGCGGACGTATTCCGCGCACCGCGCCACAAAGCGCTCAGGTGTCCGTTTCCATCCAAACAGCG
>CAZFCY010000141.1:0-13329 GCA_964517665.1 uncultured Opitutaceae bacterium
CGATCGGGCGCGCCTTCTCCATGAACCGGACGCTGAACGCACCGCGCGCGAGCTGCCGCCGCAAAGAGCCCGAGACCATGCGCGTCGTTTCCTCGTCGGCCTCGATCTCGCCGTCGATCCTGACCGACCACGCGCCCGAGTCGTCGAGCTTCAGGTTGAAATCGATCATCCGCGCCTCTCGTGGAAAACTCTCCGCCAGCGTGGCGAGAAATCGCCCGGGCACGGGCGGGAGCCGGTCGTTCACGATCCGATCGATCGTCGCGCGATCGCGATCCGCCGCGGCGTTCCGCTCCTCCAGCCGGATCCGTTCGGCGCGCAACTCGTCCTCGCCGCCCTGCAGTTCCCGCTGCGCGATGCTCTCGGCGCGCCAGGATTGCACGGCGCTCCATGTCTCGACGCCGGCGAGCGCAAACGCCGCCCAGCAGGCGGCCATCACGAGCGAGCGCGCCCAGCGGTTTCTGCGCCGGCGGCGAAGGTGCCCCGACACGAGGTTCACCGGATGGCGCGGCGAGAGTCCGGCGATGAGCCGCAGCCAGTCCTCCGGCCCCCTGGATCGCGCGATGATGTTTTTTTCCGCGCCGCAACGCGCCTCGACTTCCGGCTTCGCGGATTCGGCGCGCGATCCGAGCAGCCACGCCTGATCGACCGTGGCGCCGAACTGCTGCTTCGCGTAAAGCAGCGAGCGATTGACCTCGACCGCGACACGCGCCGCGTCATCCGACCACGAGGCCAGCGTCGTTCTCGAAAAGAGCACGTCCCCGCCCGGGATTCCGGCCATCACCGCGGTGGATCTGCCGGCCTCCGCCGCGAGCAGCACGGGCGTCTTCAAGCCATTCGCGAGCGAGGCCAGCTCCAACTGCAGCGGCACGATCATCGGCAGCACGCGCGTCAGCTCGAGCCGGCGCGCGAGGAAGATCTCGTTGAGCTTGTGATAGAATCCGCCCGGAAGGAGATGGAGGAGAAACGCGTGCTCCTTGCGCACGGTCATCGCGCGCTGCGACACCCACAGCATCGGCTCCCGCTCCTTCTCGATCCGCTCGACGCGGCCGCGCAGGTAGGATCGCGCGGCGCGATCCGAGAACGACGGAACCGTCTCGATCTGGTGCAGGAAGACCTCGTTGGCCAGCACGATGAACGCGTCCGTGCCGCGGTAACCGATCTCCCGCGCGGCGGTTTCCAGCGCGGCCGCGAACTCCTCCAGCGTGTTCACCGAAGCCGGCGCCGACCAGGAGGCGGCCGCTTGCTGTCTCCGAAAACTGGATACGTGAAAGCAGCCGTGGAGCCAGGCGACGCCGAGGACGCCGGCGCGGCGGCCGCTTGCGGGGGCGGGAGCGATGCCCGCGGGAGAATCTGTGGGTTGCGCGCTCATTGGGGCGTCCATCCGGCGCCGTCGAAATCGAAGGTTTTTCCCGAGTCGCTGATGACGTAGCTGTAGTCGAGGACCGATCCGCCCGCGGCCCGGTAGAGATTCACGCGCTGCCGGGCGCGAAGGCCCGACAAGACCACCGAGGCGCCGGCGCCCACGTTCACCGCGGATCCGGAAACGCCGGAGGCGCTCACGATCACGTAACTCGCGGCGGCTCCGCTCTGGTTGTTCAGCGTGATGGTGAACGGCCGAAGATCCTGCCGGAAGACGGGCGCGAGATTGACGCGCTCGATCACCAGGCTGTCTCCGCTGTTCGCGACGGCGGACCAATTGCTCCAGCCACTCCAGCTCGTCGCCGGCGGAACGCTCCCGTCGGGCGTGTCCCAGATTTCCTGAAAGCGAAGCGCGGTGTTGACGCTGGCGTTCGAGGGCAGCGTCAGCCCGCCGCGCATGCTCGAGAGGATCATGAGCCGCTCGGAAGGGTTGGTGGCGCGGTCGAGAATCAGGACGCGCGAAAGGCCGCGCCTGTTTTTGCCCACGTCGTTCGCGGAGAGATCGGAGTAGGCGGCGAGTTCGGCGGCCCAGCCGTTGCCCGTCGGCGGCGCGCCGGTTTCGCGCGCCAGCAGCTTCGCCTGCCCGCCCAGCGCCTTCAGCGTTTCCTCCTCGGCCCGGATGGCGGCGCGCTCGACGGAGCGGAAGACGTTGGGCGCGACCACGCTCGCAAGCACGGCCATGATCGCGAGCACGCCGATCATCTCGACGAGGGAAAACGCGGCGCGCGCAAGTCGAGGATGTGGACGCGGCCTCTTCATCGCACCTGCCAGAGTTGGAGGATCGGCAGGACGACGGCCAAGGCCACCGTGCCGACCGTGCCGATCAGGATCACCATCACCGCCGGGTTGAAGATCGCGAAGACCATCTTGATCCGGCGGGGAATGAGCTTGTTGTAATAGTCCGAGATGCTCCCGAGCGCCTCGTCGAGATGCCCGGAGGATTCGCCGGTCGCGATCATCGTCACCACCGTGTTCGGAAAGAGATCGTGCTTTCCCAACGCCTTGCTCATGGGCACGCCCTCGAGCACGTCGCCCTTCGCCGAGATCAGCGCCGCCTCGACCGCGCGGTTGCCGACGAGGCTGCGGCAGATTTCCAGTCCATCGAGCAGCGTGATCCCGGCTTGATAGAGCATCCCGAGGTTGTGCGCGAAACGGGACAGGCTGAACATCGCGACCAGCGATCCGAAAACAGGCAGGCGCATGAGCATGCGATCGAACGCGCAGCCAAAGCGCGGGAAGCGCAGCGCGACGCGCAACCCGACCACCGCGCCGGCGAGGCCCGGCAACAGAACCGGCCACGCGGTCAGAAGCAGGTCGCTCACCATCATGACCACGCGCGTCACCATCGGAACCTCGAGCGACAGATCTTCGAGGAGGCCGACGAACTTCGGCACCACCATGGTGAACAACAACACGATCAATCCGAGCGCGGCGGTGGTGACGATCATCGGATAGACGAGCGCCTGGCGGATGTCGGCCATGAGCCCGTCCGTCCATTCGAAATATTTCGCGAGGCTGTCGAACACCTCGGCCATGCGGCCGCTCACCTCGCCGGCCTCGATCATCGAGACCACCTGCCGCGAGAAGACGCGCGGGAAAAAGTCCATCGCCTGATGCAGCGGCACGCCGATCGTCACTTTTTCCAGAAGCGAGGCCGCGACCCGGCCCATGCGCAGGCCCTCGAAGTCCTCGACCATGCGCTCGAGCGCCTGCGGAAGCGTGATGCCCGCGCGCAAGAGCAGCGAGGTTTGCACAAAGAACGTGATCACCTCGGCCCGCTTCACCTTCATGCGGCTGACCGTCGCGTCCGCCGCGACGAGCCCCGCGCCATGCTCGCGCGCCTCGAGCAGCCACACGCCGGCGGAGCGCAGGCGCGCCTCGAGCACGGCGAGGCTGTCGGCCTCGATCGCGCCAGACACGGCTTCGCCGGAGGAGCTGAAGGCTTTATAGTGAAACAGGCTCATCGCGATCCTAGTTCGAAACCGCGACGCGAAAGACTTCCTCGATCGACGTGTCTCCGGCGAAGGCGCGCCTCAGGCCGTCATCGAAGAGCATCGGCATTCCCTTCGACCGCGCGAGATCCTGGAGTTTGCCCACGCCGCCTTCGTTGAGGAGCGGATGAAACGCCTCGTCGATCACCAGGGTCTCGAAAATGGCCATGCGGCCGCGATAACCCTGCTGGCGGCAATCCGCGCAGCCGGCGGCCTTGCGCAGGCGCGCCTCGACTCCCGATGGAGCCGTGAGGTCGAACGCGCACAGATGGGCGGCCGGATCGGCGACCGGTTCCCTGCACGTCGCGCAGAGCCGGCGAACAAGCCGCTGCGCGATGACGAGGCGAAGCGTCGGGGGAAGGAGAAACGCGTCCACGCCGAGATCGATCAGCCGCGGGATGGCGCTGAACGAATCGTTGGTGTGGAGCGAACTGAAGACCAGATGGCCCGTGAGCGCCGCGCGCACCATCAACTGCGCGGTCTCGCGATCGCGCGTCTCGCCGACGAGCAGCACATCGGGATCCTGGCGCAACAAAGTGCGCAGGCCGTTGCCGAAGGAGAGGCCGATCTTCTCGTTCACCTGGGTCTGCCGGATGTGCGGCAGGCGATACTCGATCGGATCCTCGAGTGTGAAGACGGCGCGCTCGAGGCGGTTCACGCTGCTCAGCGCGGTGTAGAGCGTGGTTGTTTTTCCACTACCGGTCGGGCCGGTCACGAGGACGATGCCATGCGGCCGCAGGACCGCGGCCGCGACGCTCGCCTCGTCCTCCGCGCGCAGCCCGATGGAGCGGAGGTCGAAGACCAGGCTCGCGCTGTCGAGCAGGCGCAGCACCACGCTCTCGCCGTAGTTGGTGGGCAGGCACGAAACGCGAACGTTCAACTCGCGCCGGCCGACCGTGATCGAGAAACGCCCGTCCTGCGGCAGGCGCGTCTCGGAAACATCGAGGCTGGCCATCACTTTCAGGCGCGCGATGAACGGCTCCTGCAGATCCTTGGGCACGAGCATGAAGGCCTGGAGAACGCCATCGGCGCGCATGCGGATGCGAAGCGATTTCTCGTCCGGCTCGAAGTGCACATCGCTCGCCGTTTTCCGGACCGCCGCGGCGATGATCTGCTCGACCGCCCGGATCATCGGGGCGGAGGTTTCCTCGCCCGACTTGCGCTGGGCGATCTTCATCAGCTCGTCGATCGTCTGGTCGATCGAGCCCTCGCGCTCGTGCACGGACGCGAGCTTCTCGAGGATGTCCGGCTTCGGCGCGTTCAGCACCTCGACCTTCAGGCGCGTGAGCTGCTCGACCCGGTCGATGGCGACCACGTCGAACGGGTCCGCCATCACGATGGTCAGCGTGTCGCCGTTGACGCCGCAGGGAAGAATGGCCGCCTCGCGACAAAAATCGTAGGGCAGCAGCCCGGCGACTCCGCCTTCGATCGACAGGCGCGCGACATCGATCGTCGGCGCCTGCGCATCCTGCGCGAGAAAGGAGGCGATGTCCTGCTCGGAGACGAATCCGAGTTCCTGCAGAACCGCGCCGATGAGCCGGCCGGATCGCTTCTGCTCGCGCAGGGCGAGCTCGAGCTGGTGGCGGTTGATCAGTCCCGCGTCCAGCAAACGATCGCCCAGCCTCTTCGGGGGGGCTGAAGGAGTGGTGGTGGCCATGGCCAGGGGGCGCGGCTGTAGTGCCGCGCCGGATACGCCGCCGAAAGGAACGCGGGCGGCGATCGCCCTTACTGGTGCGCCAGGTAAACGTAGGCCGTGGTGAGGCCGCTCGAATTCGGGGCGCGATAGACGACGCGACCGCCGGAGTCGGCCGTGGCGGTGTCCGCCTCGGACAACGGCTCGCCATCGATGCGAAGGCTCAGCTCCTGGGCTTCGGATGCGCGGACGTTGACGAGGACGGCGGAGATCACGCGCGAGCCCGCGGGAAGATCAACCGCGCCATCGAGCTGGAAGTTGCGTCCGTTCGCCGTGTCCGGAGAGGTGGCGTTCGAAGTCAGGCAGATCACGCGCGATTGCGACGTCTGGCTGGCGCCGCCGGACGACGTCCAGTTGCCGCTGGAGTGGCTCCAGGTCGCGCCCACGATCGCGGGCTTCACGGGCTGGGTTCCGATCTTGACCGCGAAACGGCCCTCGAGAAATCCCTGGTTGAAGAGCAGATCGTCGATGCGCGCGTTGTTGTTGGTCGTCGGAATCGTGCCGTATTTGCCCACGAACTCGGTGACCGCCGACTTGACCGAGTTGACCGACGCGACGGCATTGGTGACGCGCGACGAGGCGATGGTGGAGAAGACCTTGGGGACGATCACGACCGCGAGGATCGCGATGATGGCGAGCACACCGATCATCTCGACGAGACTGAAGGCGGCGCGCGGGTTGTTCTTTTTCCGGGGAGCAGTGGGATGTGTGGCCATATGAATGAATGGAGATGAGAAAACAGTTCCTCATCGGTCCATCACCCCACGGGCTTTAAGCATCTTCATCACTACCGCCGCGGACTTTGCGTGAAGTGTTTGCTCCAGGCCTTCAGCTTCCGTGGGCCCGCGCGGGAGCCCGCGGATCGGGCGGGAACGCGGCGCAGTCCGGCCCCGGCGCTCCCGGGCCGGGCTGCGAGGAGGGATCGATCAGCCGCCGAAGGCGAAGGCGGGAACGCCGCGGACGCCCGGACGGCAGACGAAGATGCCGCCCGCATCCGGCTCGGTTTTCAACGCCTCCTCGGAAAGGCCGTGCCGCGCCGATGTAATGAAAAGATCGCGCAGTTCGGGCCCGCCAAAGGCGCACGAGGTGGTCTGCGAAGCCGGCACATCGACGCGATCGAGGATCCCGCCCGTGCGCGGATCGCAACAGACCACGCCCGCGCCGGCCCAGAGCGCGACCCAGAGATTGCCGTCGGCATCGATCGTCATTCCGTCCGGCCGGCCCTGGCCGCCAGGAAATTTGACCACGGGGCGCCGGTTCGAGATCGCGCCGGTTTCCGCGTCGTAATCGAAGGCGCTGACCTCGAGCGTCGGCGTATCGATATAGTACATCGTCGCCTCGTCGGCGCTCCACGCGAGCCCGTTGGAGGTGCCGACGCCGCCGAGAACCTCGGCGAAGGTCCGGTCCGTGTTTATTCGATAGAGCGCGCCCGGCGCGCGTGGTTTGACCAGGCCCATGGTGCCGGCAAACAGACGGCCGCGCGGGTCGCACTTGCCGTCGTTGAAACGAAGCTCCTCCCTGCCGCCCGCCGGATCGGCGAAGATCGCGAAGCCCCCGGTGGTTGTATCCAGAATTCCGATACCGCGGTGCGCGGCCGCCACCAGGCCGCCCGCGGCTCGCGGGACGACCGTGCCGACGCGCTGGCCGAGATTCCACGACTCGTTGGCGCGCGCGCGCGGATCCAGCCGGTTCACGGTCCCGGATTCGATGTCCACCCAGAGCAGACGATCCTTCCACCACAGCGCCCCTTCGCCCAGCGCGGCGCGCGCATCGAAAAACAGTTCGGCTTTCATTGCGCGGAGAATAAAGCCGGCCTGCCGCGCGCAAGGCAATGCCTCGAGGGATCGGCCAGGCCGGCCTCAGCCGCCTGCGTCCGTTTCGCGCGCCTTCAGGCGGCGATCGGCATCCAGCTTGACGAGGTGCTCGAAGAAGACGTTTCGACTTCGCGTGAGATCCAGGGCCTCGTCGATCCACGTGCGCACGGAGCGCAGCACATGCTCCTCGCGCGCGCTGTCGAGATGCTCGAGGAGAGTGAAGAAAGCGCCCTCCGGATCATCCATGAAGGGAAACAACTGCCAGTGCGCGGCGCGGAAATCGTAGTAGAGGCACCGCAGGTCGTAAGCGTAAGGCGCGACCAGGCCGGACAGCATCTGCTTGAGCACGCGCCGCCCGAGCCCCGCGGCCGCCAGCGAGCCGACAAAGAGAAGCTCCGCCTCGCGCGCTTCGTTGAGTTTTGCGCCGGCCTTTGGCTCGAACGAGAGCCAGCCTTCCTCATAGAGTCGGCGCGCTTCGCTCGGCAACAGGTTCAGGTCGCCACAAACCGCGCCGACTTCCCGCGGCACAGCGGGAAGCTGCTGGCTTCTCACCCGGGCGAATTCGAGATCGAAAGAGGGGTAGTCCATATCGTCGCACATTGGCCAAGCTTAGCGAAACTACGCGGCAGTATTGCGTGCTTTTTTACAGTTTCAAGTCTCGCGATGACGAAATCGTGTGAGCTCGCCGCCAACCTCACGGGCCCCGCATGGTTTCTCGGCCTTCACAAAACGCCCGCGCGTGGGCGGCCCCTTCGTTTTGGGGCGCGGATCGAAACGAGTTTTCTAACTCGCGCTTTCGCGCTTCAGGCCGCGGCCCATGAGCGCGACGAGGCCGTCCAGCGGTTTCCGCGCCTCGAACAGGATCGCGTGGACCTCGCGCAGGATCGGCGCGTCGATGGCGAGGCCCTCGCACAGGCTCCAGAGCGATTCGGTCGTGCGATAGCCTTCCACGACGGTTCGCCTTCCATCGAGAAGCTCCTCGGCGCTCCGGCCCGAGCCGATGCCGCGGCCGAACTCGTGGTTGCGGCTCCATTCGCCGTAGCTCGTGGCGACCAGATCCCCAAACCCGCTGAGCCCCATGAAAGTCGCCGGTCGCGCGCCGAGGTTTTCGCCGATGCGAATGACCTCCGCCATGATGCGCGTGAGCAGGGCCGCCTTGGCGTTGTCGCCGAGCTGAAGCCCGTCGCAGATGCCGACCGCGATGGCGTAAACATTCTTCATCGCGCCGCCCAGCTCGGCGCCGCGCAGATCGTCCGAGGTGTAAACGCGCAACGCCGGCCCGCTCAAGGCGGCCTGGACGGCTTCGGTGTCCTCGTCGAGCCGGGCGGTGGCGAGCACGAGCGCGGTCGGATTTCCCCGGGCCACCTCGCCCGCGTGGCTCGGCCCGGTCAAGGCGCCGACGTTCAACTCCGGCAGGAGATCGCGCACGATCTGGCTCGGCGTCAGGTGGGCGCCGGGCTCGATGCCCTTGGCGAGGCAGACGAGCAGTTTCACCTGCCGCGCGCCCTCCAATCCGAGGCGCACGCGCGCGCACCACTCGCGCAGGCCGGCCACCGGACAGGCGAGGACGATGATTTCGGTCTCCATCAAAACCGGGGGAACCTCGAAACCCACCTGAAGAGAATCCGGAAACGCGAAGCCCGGCAGGTAATCGCGATTCTCGCGCGCCGCGCCGAGTTCCAACGCCATCTCGAACCGGCGTGGAACCAACGTCACCGTATGGCCGAGTTTCACCAGATGCAGGGCCATGGCGGTGCCCCAGGCGCCGGCTCCAAGGACGGTGATAGTCATGCCCGTGATCCTAGCGGGGGCGCGCCGGCCGCCGCAATCGCATTGCCCCGCCCCGCCGCGCCCGCGCCTGCCATCAGAGTGGAAGCGCGATCTCGTTTTGAAGAACCTGCTCCAGCGTCTGGCGACGACGGATCACGGCCACGCTTCCATCCGCTCGCAGCAAAACCTCGGGCGCCTGCGGAAACGAATTGTAATTGATCGCCGACATGGCCGACGCGTAAGCGCCCGCGCCTCCGATGATCAGGCGGTCTCCCACCCGCGCCTCCATGAGGCGGCGCGGCTCGAGCGTTTCCTGGTCGCCGCTCTTCGGCGTGAGCATGTCGCCGGATTCGCAGCAATGGCCGGTCGCGATATAATCGGCCTCGCCCCGGCCGGCCCCGTCATCGCGAGGCACGACCCGCATCGGGTGTTGCGAGCCATAAAGCGCGGGCCGGAGCAGCTCGGTCATTCCCGCATCCAGTTTCAGGAAACGATAGCCCGCCGCGCCGGTCTCCGTCGTGTCCTGGATGGTCGTCACGATCGCGCCGGCATTGGCGACCATGAATGTGCCCGGCTCGACCTCGAGATGGATGCGCCGGCCGGTGCGCGCGGCGAACTCCTCGAAGAGCCGCTTCACCGGCGCGCCGACGACCTGGAGATCCGTGCCCTTCTCATGCGGCATGCGCGCGACCTTGTAACCGCCGCCGAGATTGCAGGTCGTGACCGTGCGATGCTTCTCCACGTGCGAGAGCGTCATCGAGGCGACGCGCACCCACACATCCGGATCGCTGCCGCTCCCGATATGGGAATGGATGCGAAACACCTCGAGGCCGTGCCGCTGGATGATGGCATCGGCCTGGTCGAGGAGTTCGTGCCAGATACCGAAGCTCGAAGCGGGTCCGCCGGTGTTCGTCTTCGTCGTGCCGCCGGAGCCGAGGCCGGGATTGAGGCGCAGGCCGATTTTCCCTCCGGGGAACGCCTGGCCGAACCGCTCGAGTTGATTGAGCGAACACGCGTTGATCGTCATGCCGCGCCGGACCCAGTCGGCGAAATCCTCCGGCAGCTCCTGCGTGCTCAGGCTGATGCGCCCGGGCGCAACCCCGGCGCGGACGGCGCGCGCGACCTCGTGGCCCGAGCTTGCGTCGATGTGCATGCCGGCGCCCACGAAAAGCTGCAGCACCGCCGCGTTCGGAAGCGCCTTTATCGCGTAGCGCGCGGTCAGTCCGAAGGCGTTGGGGAACGCCAGCGCGGCCTGCGCCTGCCGAAGCAAGGCGCGTTCATCATAGACGTAAACGGGAGTGCCGGCGGCGGCGACGACACGTTCGACGGCGTCACGATCGAGGAAGGAGGTTGGATCCATGAAGGGTGCGGAGGAAACTTCAAAAAAACTGAGCGATTTTACCTGAATCGAACACTTGTTTGGTCAGGGTCTTGTCAAACAAACATCCGGGCACTATGGTTCGATAAAATCTGGTTGAATTGGTCCGATAGGGAGCAAGCAAGAGCTTATCCCCGCGACCAAGTCCCAAGTCGAATCTGTCCGAAACTCATGCTCCGCTTCGTCCTCAATCTGATCCGCCGCCCGCCGGTCGCTTCGAGCGCCCTGTTGCATCGTCGGAATTTCGATCGAACGAGCACCAAGAACGTCCAGTTCGTGAGCTTCCTGGACGAGAGCGGATTCCGGCGGGTGGATCCCGACAAGTATGAGCGGGGCATGCGCCGCCGCCGCGTCGCCGCCTACGCGGTCTTGTGGGTGATGGTGGCGGGTTTTGCCTGGGTGGTGATCGAGAGCGCGCAGGCGCTTTCGATTTTCTGAGCCCGCTGCGCGACTCTTTGGAAGTCGTGGCTGACGGCGATGCGGGGGGAAATTTTCCCGATCAGGGCGCTCGCGATTCCCCTTGCCTTTGACCATCCGCCGTGTGTTGTCCCGGCTGATCCTGGATTGAGTGTATGGTTACGAGATTTGGTGGATTGTCAGGTGGGCCAAGGGGTCCGGTGATGATTTGAAACCCGAAGGTCGGGAACAGTCCGTGAGATACAGATAGATCGGGGGAAAGTCATCATGAGTACGAAGTTGTATGTGGGGAACCTCGCGTTTGCCACGACCGAACATGAGCTGCGCGAAGCTTTTGCCGCGCATGGCACGGTCACGGACGTGTTTGTTGCCCTCGATAAGTTTACCGGGCGTTCCCGCGGGTTTGCGTTTGTGACGATGGCCTCCACCGAAGAGGCCCAAGCGGCGACGAACGCGCTCAATGGCGCCGAGATCGGCGGCCGCAAGCTGACAGTCAATGAAGCCCGTCCCAAGGAAGAGCGCGCTCCGCGCGATTTCGGCGGCGGCGGTGGTGGATTCGGTGGCGGCGGCGAACGTCGCGGCGGATTCGGCGGCGGCGGCGGTGGCCGTGGTGGATTCGGCGGCGAGCGGCGCGGCGGTGGTGGTGGCGGTGGCGGCCGTGGTTTCGGCGATCGTCGCGGTGGCGGCGGTGGCGGACGCGGCGGGGATCGCTACTGACCCTTCCCCGGGCTGCGAACGATCATTTCGCAATCACTCATCCAGGCGGAGCGCAGGCTCCGCCTTTTTGTTGCCCGGAACGGAAACCACGAACGGGCGCGCCTTCACGCAAACAACCGAAAAGAGGATCCCTCGATTCGTGTTTATCCGTGGTTGAGCGGGTGATTCCGGCTCAGTGCGCGCCGCCGGCCATGGCGGGTTTCTGGCTGAAGGTGGAGCGAAGGGTGGCGCCGAGGTAGTCGCGGTTGAGTCTGGCGATAAAATCCGAGCTGATGAGCTTCGGGCAGACGGCGCTGCACTCGTAATAGTTGGTGCAGTTGCCGAAACCGGCCTCGTCCATCGTCGCAACCATGGCGAGGACGCGCGCGTCCTTTTCCGCCTTTCCCTGCGGGAGGAGGTTGAGCTGGGAAGCCTTGGCCGAGACGAAGAGCATGGCCGAACCGTTTTTGCACGCGGCCACGCACGCGCCGCAGCCGATGCAGGCGGCGGCGTCCATCGCGAGGTCGGCGGTTTCTTTCGAGATCGGAAGCGCGTTCGCGTCGGGAGCGGCGCCGGTGCGCACGCTGATGAAGCCGCCGGCCTGGATGATTTTGTCGAAGGCGCTGCGATCGACGATGAGGTCCTTGATGACGGGAAACGGCTCGGCGTGAAACGGCTCGACGGTGATGAGGTCGCCGTCCCTGAAACTGCGCATGTAGGTCTGGCAGGTGGCAATGCCGCGGTTGGGGCCGTGGGGCTTGCCGTTGATCACGCAGGAGCAGGTCCCGCAGATGCCTTCGCGGCAGTCGTGGTCGAAGGCGATCGGATCGTCGCCCCGATTGGTGAGGTCCTCGTTGACGACATCGAGCATCTCGAGGAACGACATGTTTTCGTTCAGATCAGGCGTGTCGTAAACCTTGAACCCGCCCGGAGTGGCGGCGTTTTTCTGGCGCCAGACTTTGATCTTAACTTTCATGGGCGGGAAAATGCGGGCGGTTATTTGTAGGAGCGGGTGGACATCTTCACCTCTTCGTAAGTGAGGGGCTCGGTGTGCCGCGCCGGGGTCTGGTTGTCTCCCTGGTATTCCCAGACGGCGACGTGGGCGAAGCGCTCGTCGTCGCGTTTCGCTTCTCCGTCCGGGTACTGGTGTTCTTCGCGGAAGTGACCGCCACAGGATTCCTCGCGCACGAGCGCGTCGCGGCACAGCAACTCGCCCAGCTCGAAGAAATCGGCGACGCGGCCGGCGCGCTCGAGCGCCTGGTTGAGTTCCGCATCCGAGCCGGGGACGTTGACGTCCCGCCAGTACTCCTCGCGCAAGGCGGGGATGAGTTGAAGGGCTTTCTCGAGGCTCTCCTTCGTGCGCGCCATGCCGCAATGGTCCCACATGATTCTGCCGAGTTCCTTGTGAAACGACTGGACCGTGCGTTTTCCACGGGCCGACAGGAGACGCCTGGTGATGTTCGTCACGTTCTCCTCGGCCTGGGCGAATTCGGGACGGTCCGTCTTCGGGCACGTGCCCGGCTTGATCGTGGCGAGATAACTGGAGATCGTGTAGGGGATGACGAAATAGCCGTCGGCCAGCCCCTGCATCAGCGCCGAGGCTCCGAGGCGGTTGGCGCCGTGGTCGGAGAAGTTGGCTTCACCGAGAACGAAGAGTCCCGGGACGTTGGACATCAGGTTGTAGTCCACCCAGAGTCCGCCCATCGTGTAGTGGACGGCGGGGAAGATGCGCATGGGCGCCTTGTAGGCATCCTCGTTGGTGATCTCGTGGTAGATGTCGAAGAGGTTGCCGTAGCGCTCGCGGATGGCGTTCTCGCCGAGCCGCTGGATCGCATCCGAGAAATCGAGATAGACGCCGAGGCCGGTCACGCCGATCCCGCGGCCTTCGTCGCACACCTGCTTGGCCGCGCGCGAGGAGATGTCGCGGGGCGCGAGGTTGCCGAAGCCCGGATATTTGCGCTCGAGATAATAGTCGCGGTCTTCCTCGGGAATCGAGTTCGGGTCCTTGCGGCAGTCCTCGGCCTTCTTGGGAACCCAGATGCGGCCGTCGTTGCGCAACGATTCCGACATCAACGTGAGTTTCGATTGGTAATCGCCGCTGACCGGAATGCAGGTGGGATGGATCTGCGTGTGGCAGGGGTTGGCAAAACC
>CAZFCY010000142.1:0-13235 GCA_964517665.1 uncultured Opitutaceae bacterium
GAAAAGGGTTCAAAAGGTCCAAAGGTTTCGCCGCATGATTCGGGATGATTGAATCATCCGCTTGTCTCATCGTTGTCGAGTGTCGAATCGCTCGCTCGAGTTCGTGGGCAGCGAAGACGGCATCGTCGATTTCGGATCGGTAGCGATCGACGCTCTGAAGATGCCTGAGTGGTTTCATGACCCAGCTCAACGCATGGGTAAAAGCCGGGCGCGCTTGAAGGCGTCGGCCGGCTTGATGGATCGGGTCTGAAGTGCGAGATGCGTTCGTCTTCAGGCCGCGAACTCCGTGACGGTTCCGGGTTCCGGCTCCTCGCGATGCAGGCCTCTCTGTCGCCGGGCGCGCGTCATGTAGCCCATGGTCCGATAGAGGCCGCCGTTCGGCCCTTTGGCCGGAATCCGCGAGCACGCCGTTCATCACGCGCGGGATGGCGGCCTTGCTTGAGCCGTCCGCGCGAAGTCGTTTTTTCCACTCCCTGTCCCGGGAATCACTGCCAGGATGAACGTGGATCACGCCGGGAACGTTCCGCTGGGAATTTGCGGAATGCCCCGCGACCGGCATGGCCGCGCTTGACGGAACCAAGCCTTCGCCGACGCTAGGCCAAGGCGACGAACTGCACAACCCGCCCCCATTTCGATGATCCTGGATTTCCTTTTCCGCGCCGGTTCGCCGGTCCTTTGCCTGATCGCCATGCTGGTCGTGGCGCCCACCTTCGGCGCCGACAGCCCCAGTCCCGCTTCCGCTGCCGCGGGGGCGAGCGATGCGACTGAAGAAGCCCGCGACGCGTCCGGCGACGCGGAGGCGATCGTCTCGACGACGCCGATGACGCTCGAAGTCGAGGGTTCGGACGCCTACGGGCATCTCATGGTGGCCCGGGAGGTTCTTCCCCCCGGCGTCCGCGCCGACCTGGTTTACTCGATCACCGGGGAGCCAGTCCATGGCCGGGTGAGACTGGCGGGGGGCGACGATGATTCGGATCTCTTCGCCACCAAGCGGTCTCGCGTCGGCTATTTCGTGTATCAAGCGCAGGACGGTTTCGAGGGCGAGGACTCCTTCAGCTACACCGTGCGCAATGAAACGAACGGCCTGGTCTTCAAGAACACAGTCGTGATCACGGTGAAGCCGCCTCCGCCGGTGGAGCTGCCGGAGTTCGAGATCATCGCGACCCGCGCGCGCCCCATGGATGTCCGCGAGGTCGCGCTCACCACCCGGCCCAATACGCCGGTCACGACAAAGATCCCGAGCCATCAGGATTTCATGTCGCCGGAGGACCGCGAGAGCATCAACGATCCGAAAGTCGCGTACCTGTTGGACGACCAGACGAAGCCGCGGAATGGCTCGGCCAGGCTCGACCGCGCGACCGGCGAGCTTATCTACGCGCCCAATCCGGGTTTCATCGGCGAGGACCGTTTCAAATACTACACGTTCGACGAAAACAACCCGGAGCTCGGGGTGGACAACGTGGTGAGTGTCGGCGTCGAGCCGATCCGCATCCCGAAACAGGTGACGGTCGATCGCTCCCGCAACCGTGAGGTCGATCTCGTGTTCGTCATCAACAACTCGCCCTCGATGGCCGCGCACCAGGACCGCATCGCGGCCAACCTGAGCCGCTTCCGCGAACTCTTCCACACGCGGGATCTCGACTATCGCATCGCGGTGCTGACCACCGATTTCATGAACACGCGCCTTCGCCAGCCGGGAGACCAGCCGTACCACAAGAAGGTTCGGTCCGTGCAGCTCGACCAGTCGGGCAACCCCGTGCTCGACCGCCGCGGGCGTCCGAGGCAGGCGACCAAGCGCGTCGCCAGCAACGGCGATCTCGTGAGGCTCCCGGTGATGAATCAGCCCTGGGTCACGCCCCGGACGCCGGACGGCATCTTCGCCGAGCTGGTCAGGGTCGGCACGAATGGAGACAGCAACCGCACGGCGTTCACCGCGGTATATAATTTCGTCGCGGGGGAATACAACGGGCAGCACGCGTTTCTGCGGCCCGATGCCACCACGATCGTGGTCTTCTTCATGGATGAGGAGGAGACGCGCATGGCGACGTGGCAGGAGCAGAAGGACGGCGCCCGCGAGGCCAGGTGGATCGAGAACGGCAGGCTGCCCGACCTGATCAGGCAATACAACGCGAGCCACCCGGACGCGCGCCAGACGCTCGATGGTTATATCAACTATTGGGTGGTCCGCCCATTCATCGTCATCAAGGGCAACAAGCGCGGAAATCTCCAGATGCACGCGGTGGTGTCACCGGGCAACGTCTCGCACCGGCGCGCGGCCGAACTCACGGGCGGCGCCGTGCTGAACATCGAGAGCGATTTCTCTGCTCCGCTGGCCGCGCTCGGCGATCGCATCGCCGACACCGTCGCCGTGGCGCTCGAGCCGATCGAAGGCGCCGCGACGTTCTACGAGAAGAGCCTGCGCGTGCTGGTGGACGGAGAGGAGGTGACTCCCGATGCGGAGAACGGGTACGTCTACGATGAGCGCGCGCACAGTGTCCGGTTCGAGGGAGTTGCCAAACGGAAGGCCTTCGCCGCCCGGATCGAGATCACCTACGAAGAGCACATGTGACGGGAGGGTGGACGCCGGCGAGCCGTACGGCTCACTTCCTTGCCTATGACATGAGCGGCGCGCGGGCGTCAGAGCCGCGGACCGCTCGGGCGGGGCGTTTCCGCCGGTGTCACGGCCTCCGGCGCGGGTGCGCCGGCCCAGTCCGGATCGACGAGGCGAATTCGGAGGTTTGTCGAGACCCGGGTCGAGGCGGCCATGCGATCCATCGCACTTTGAATGGTGCTCACGCTCGCGGCGAGGGCGCGCTGCGGCGCGAGCTGTTCGTCCATCGTGACCGATCGGGCGACTTCGGGTCCCCAAGCGTAGTACCGGTTATTGCTCTTGCTGACCGACTCGCTCATCGCCCCGTACTTCTGCAGGAGGGCTTCGCGTATGGGTTCCCAGTCGGCGCCTTCGAGGATTTGCTCGACGATGATTTTGCGCACCGTGCCGCGATCGTCAGCGAAGGCGCGAATGCAGACGTTGCCAACCGCTGCGACGCGGTTGCCGAAAGTAAAGCACCCGTCAGGATTGTGGCCGATGCCGGACACGAGCCGCGGATCCTCGTTGTTGCCTGGGCGGATCGCGCCGATGGGGCCGAATTCCTTCTCGATCGCGCGTTGCAGCGTTGTAAGCGGCACGCCGGTCTTCAGCCCCACGATGTCGAATCCGGACACCGGTTTTTCCCGGAGCGCCTTCGGGTCGTAGGGCGTCACGGTGACGGGCAGGTCGAGGCCGTCGAAACGCAACGCGAGGATCTCCGCGCGCAGCACGCCGCCGCTGTCGACCGCCCCCGTTGGATCTCCGGCGCCAACGACACGGAACTCCAGCTCGGCGGCTGCGCCCGTGCTGCCGTATTGCGCCACGTTGCCAATCTTGGCGGCTTCGGCCTTGGGCAGTGGAATATAACGCGCCGAGGCGCCGTTGGCGAAGACGAGCTTGCGGTGGTAGAGCTGCGCCTGTGTGGCATGGCGGCTGTCCACTCCCAAAGTATCCAAGGGCCGATACAGCAGATGGCGGCCGGGCTCGAACAACTCGATCTCGAAACGCTCCTGTTCGAGCTCGTACTTGAGATTGCTTCGAACGCGCACCGAATAGGTGGCTTCGGGATCGGTGGCCTCGTAGCGGGCCTTCATTTTCGCCACCTCGGCCGCCTGGACGTTCGCTTTTTCGAACTGCCCCGCGCGGGCCACATTCTGCAGCATTCCCGCAATGCCCTCGAAGTCGATCGGTTCGCCGGCCAGCTTGTGGTAGAGATTGAAGACGGTGAGGTCGTCGATCTTGTTCGTCGTTTCGCCGGCGGCCGGGATTTCTGCCGCGGCGATGGCGATGGGTTCCTGCAACGGCCAAGCGGCCGTCACGCGCCCGATGCCGGGTGCGTATTGGACGCTGGTGATTTGCGCGCGCAGCGTTTTCTCGGCGTCCATGACGATGTCTTGCGTGTCGACGAACGCGAAGCGCACTTCCGCCACGACAGTCGCCCCGCCGGCAGGGCTGACCGCGCGCGCCTTGGCGGCCGCGAGCGGGAGATAACGCGCTGCGCCGGCGTTGAGGAACATCAGGCGGCGATTGTATTGGTCCGCCAACTGAACGTTGGCGAACCTATGCGGTTCGGCGACACCGCCCTGCGGACGGAAGGGAACCATGGGGAGGTAGCGATCCGGGCCGAAGGTATCCACCTCGTAGCGCTCCTGGTTCATGTCGTACCGCATCTGTGCGCGCAGCGTGATCGTGTAGGTCGCGGCCGGATCCGCCGCGTCGAACTTCTCGCGCAGCGTGGCCGCCATGTCCGCCGCGGCCTTGTCTTTCTCGAACGCGGGGGCGCGATATACCGTGTGGGTTTGGCGCGCGATCGCGTCGAAATCGAGCGGCTCGTCGGCGAGTTTGTGATAGAGGAACAGGGCCGTGAGGCTGTTGAGCGGCTTGGGCGCGCTGGCCAGCTCTTCGCGATCCACGGCCGCCACGGCGATCGGGTCTTTCAGCGGCCACAGCGCCGGGTTGGACATCGGGATGTAGCCCACGATCCGCCGATCATAGCCATAGCGGACCGACGCGATCTCCGCACGCACGGTCCGTGGAAGATTGTTTTCCGCGTCGATGAACCGAAACGTCACTTCGGCGGCCGCGCCCGTGACGCCATGCCGCGCCACGGAATCGATCACGCGCGCCCGCTCAGCGGCAAGGGGCACGAATCGGGCGGCATCGGCGTTGGCGAAGGCCAGCCGCACTCCATGATGCCGGTAGGCTTCCATGGGCATTATGGGCTCATCGCGGAACGGTTGCAGTGGCAGCACGCTGCCCTCTTGGAAGGCCTCCGCTTCGAAGCGCTGCTGATCGAGCTGGTAGTTCAATTTCGTCTGGACTCCGATCGTGTACGTCGCCGCCGGATCCGCGGCCTCGTAACGCGCCCGCAGCGCGGCGGCCACCTGTGCCTGGATGCGCGCCGTGTTAAACACGGCCGCACCGCGGACCTTGTTGGTCTGGCTGGCCAACTGGTCAAAGTTGGGCTCCTGACCGGTGAGCTTGTGGAAGACGAAGTATGCCGTGAGGGCGTCGAGGGGTTGGGCCGCGGCGGCGTGGCCTCCCGCCGTCTGGGCAGCCCGGACTGCGGGTGAGAAACAGGCGCTGACGATCGCGGCGAGGATGAGGTGAGATGTTGTTGATTTCATTTTTCGGAAAATGTGCCCGGCCATCTGGCGAAGCCGGAGTCCGGGCGTCGGATCGGGGTGGGGTGCTGGTGGGAAACGATCGACCACGTAAGAGACCTGCTCCGAAGACGAGGTTTACGGCAGGCTCCCGACTGCGGCTGCTCGTGGCTATGGCAGGCATGTGGTCCCAGGGACCAGTATGCTGTGTTTCCTGCCGTTCCGTGCGGCTGCGGCTCGTCGGATCAGGAATCAGGGAGGCTCGGCCAAAGTCGGCGCCGCTTTCAGGTCGCCAGACGCGAGTAGCCGATGCATGGCCGGGGAACGTTGAAGAGGGGGAGCGTGCATGGACGTTGGGATCGACCGCATGCGTGCGACGCTGCATGTTGCACGACTATTCAAACCGGCACAACGATTTTGTTGCCACACCCTCGAAACCCAGTCGTTGGAAGCGCCCACTACGGTTCGAAAAACTGAAACAGCGTGGTCCTCGCTTTGGATCGAACCGGCTATACGACGAACCGGCTTCAGCATGGAACCGGCGACAACGGAGCGCTGCGGTAACCGTAGTGGAAAGTCGCGGAAAGAGACAACAGGCAGTCTCCTTTTCGCTGAGCGAGATCGATCAGCAGTTGCGCGAAATCATCTCGGGTTCGGACGGTTGGACGGTGGGGCTGGGATCGTCTCGAGGAGGAGTTATTTTCTGGAAGCGCGCAGGCCCTTGGATGTGGCGAGGGCGATGACGCGGCCTTCATCGCCGACGGCGCAGTAGAAGTGATAAACCACGCCGTCGTGCTGCAGCACCCAGGGCTTGTGGGCGAATTCGCGGTCGTAGGGTTCGCTCGGTTCCACGAGGTGGGGGCCGGTCCATTTGGTCCAGTTCAGGAGATCGTAAGAACAGGCGAAGGTATCGAAGGCGCCCGGCTGCCAGAATGCGCCGAAATAGAACATCACCCAGATGTCGTCGATCTGGACGATTTGCGGGTTGCCGCTGAGGGACCATGAGATCTCGCTGATATTGTCGACGACCGGGCCCGTGCCATGGCGCTGCCAGGTTTGCAGGTCGCGGGAGACGGCCATGCCGATGGCTTCGTGGCCGCCGGGTTTGTGTTTGCCGTTGTAGTACATGACAAACGGATAACCCAGCAGGGCGGGATCGACCGCGATCACCGTGCTTGTATAGAGCGTGGTGTTTTCGAATTCGCGGGCATCGCCTTGCGCGGCGCTCAGGATCGGCTCGGGCGCGCGTGTCCACGGCCCGGGCCGGGTCGGATCGGCCGACCACGCGAGGCCGATCGAGAGCGGATCCGTTTCATAACCCTGGCGGGCGCCGCCGACGTAGGTCATCCAATATCTGCCGTCGTGGGCGCCGAAGCCGTGGGTTCCGTCCCAGCGATGGTCGATCAGAGCGGGCGCGCCATGCGCCTGCCAGGCATCCCAGCCTTCGCGCCGGAAGGGCAGGATGCGTCCCAGCTTCTCCCATTGCAGGAGGTCGTCGCTGCGAGCCAGGCAGGTCTCGTAGCCGATCGGCTCCTGAAATGTTGTATATATCATATACCAACGCCCGTCCTCGCGAAAGATCTTGGGGCCATCGACCCGCTCGCCCGCTTCGCCGCGGAGCACGACACCGTATTTGTGAGATGTTTCCACACGGCGATGCATGGCCGCCATCACGGCTTCGGGAACGGAGCGGCCGGTTGGGGCCGGAAACGGTATGATCTCCGGGCGCGGAGTCGATGCGACGACCGTTCCGGTCGCGGCGATCGCGAGCAGGAGCATGAGATGGAGCGGCGGGCGGGGCATCGATGGCATTGGATAGGGCTGTTCGACGGCCGCTTCCAGCTCGGAGAGATGTTCGGAGAATCCGAGAGCTTGGAGACGATGGGCCTCCTGGCCGTTGGGACTGCGGCGAAGCCGACGGTATCAACGAGAACGTGGCCGCATCGCGAACGGGCCACGTTTTCGCCCAACGCCCTCGAACGCGGCCACCCGATCAGAGGCGACTGGTTGCGCGCCAGGGTCCTTTCGCGGTGAAAGGAATCCGCGCGCTACCGCTCCACCAGCACGAGTGTGAATCCGTCATAGCCCTTGCTGCCGACGGTCTGGATCGTGGTTGCGCTCACGCGCGGTTCGGCGCCGACGATTTCCGTGAAGCGCCGCACGGCCTGCACGCTGGCGTCGGTGCTCGCGGGGTCGGCGACCGTGCCCTGCCGCACGACATTGTCGGCGATGATCAGCGTGCCGGGGCGCGCGAGCCGGAGCGCCCAGCCAAAATACTCCGGATACCCGACCTTGTCCGCATCGATGAAGATCAGGTCGAATGGTCCGCGCTTTTCCGCGACCAACTGCGGCAGCGTGTCAGCCGCGCGGCCGACGCGCACCTCGACGCGAGCGGCGAGCCCGGCCCGCGCGAGATTCGCGCGGGCGACGTCGGCATGTTTCGGTTCGTACTCGAGCGTGATCAAGTGGCCGTCTGGCGGCAGCGCGCGGGCGAGCCAGATCGTGCTGTAGCCGCCGAGCGTGCCGAGTTCGAGAATCGTCCGCGCTTCCATCGCCCGCGCGAGCAGGTGCAGCATCTTGCCTTGCGCGGGCGACACCTGGATTTCCGGCAGGCCGCCGGCCGTGCTGGCCGCGAGCGCGGCGTCGAGCACCGGATCGGCCGGCGCCAACTGCCCGGTCATGAAGCGATCCACCGCGGTCCAGGTCTCTTGGTTCATTGTCGGAAAGGTCCGCCCTCACCGTGTGGCCTCTGCCGCCGTTCGCCGAGCCCTAAACGCAACTCTTCTCAGGCGTGTGGTCGTCGGAACGTGTCCCTGCCCTCAGGGTCCCGGCGCGGTCGTGCTCACCGCTGCGATCAGATGTCGCAGCTCCGCATCGACCTCCCTGGCATCGGCGACCGTCTCCGCGACCACGGCGCGCAGGCGTTCGCCGAGACGGCGGCGCAGGCGGTGCAGCGCGACGGTGTACGCATGCGTGCTCAGGCCGAGGCGCACGGCCGGCGCGGCGAGCGATTCCGTGGCCGGGTTGCCCCACACGAGCGGCACGAGCGCGGCGAACTGCGCGCCGCGGCCGCTCCCGGTGTATTCGTCGCGCAACTCCGTGATCGCCGCATCGATCAGCCCCAGCGCCCAACTGCGATCGTAGGCCTGCTCGGGTGTGAGGCCCGTGTCCGCGGGTTCGTGGGTGAATCGCTCCTCGGCCTTTTCGAGATCGAGCGAGAGGATGGTCTGCCCGCCGCCGCGTTTCTCCGCGTGGGCGCGATGCCATTCGTTGGTGAGGAAGTTCCGCAGGGCGGTGAGCAGAAACGTGCGAAACCGGCCCCGCTCCGGCCGCGCGTGCGCCATGCCGGCGTTGGCGAGCAGACGCGCGAGGAATTCCTGCGTGCAATCCTCCGCCTCGTGATGGCTTCGCCCCTGGCGGCGCACGAAGGCATAAAGTGGATACCAGTACTGGCGGCACAGCGTTTCCAGCGCGGCGCGCGCTTTGGATTCCGAATCCGCGCCGACGCGCAACACGACCGACCATTGGGTGCTGGGAAAGACGCTGCCGCCCGCGGGCGGTGGTGGCGTTTCTGGCTCACGGTTCATGGGGAAAGTGCGCCGGACGTTTTCATCGTGGCGAACAACGCATCGGCCTCCGCCGGCGTGATCGTGAAACCGGGCGCGATGGAACGCGTCGCGCGGTGGGCCAGAATCCACCGGCCCCATTCCACAAACGCCGCATCGTCCGGCAGCGCGGCCAGCGTGCGGCGCACGTCGTCGATCTTCGCCAGCGCGTCTGCGGCATCAACGACGCGGCCTTCGCTGTCGATGCTTTGGCCCGCGCAGATCGTTGCCAGATCCAGCAGCCAGTCGGGTGTCGCCGCACCCGGAGGCAGCGACGGCGGCACCGCCCAGAGGAAGAATCGCGAGGGTTCGTCGGGAGTGCTGCCAGTCTCGGTCCGGGCAAAGTGACCGTTTGGGCTGAACTCCGCCAACGGAACGCGCAAGGCTCCGTGGAGCATGGGCTCACTGAGCGGCAATCCAGTGCGCGCCTCCCAGACTCGCGCGGTTCCATCGTTCGACGCCGTCACGACCCGACCGCCCGGCCGGTCAAAGTAGACGGATCGCACCCCGTCGGCATGCGGCATGGGCTCGCCGACAACGGCGCCGTCGCGTGCATCCCAGAGGCGGGCGGAGCGATCGGTGGAGTTCGAGAGCAGGAGCCGGCTGTCGTGGCAAAATGCGACGCTCCCTGCCGAGGTGGCATGATGCAGCACGGGGCTGACGGGCTGGAGCGTGGCGGCGTCCCACAATTGCACTTCGCCCCAGTCGTTCGCGGTCGCGATGCGTGTGCCGTCCGGGCTGTATTCCACGCCGTTGACTTTGGTGCCCCGCATCGGTTGCAACTGCCCGATCGCGCGGCAGCGACGTGGAGCAGTTCAAAAAAACGGGCCGGCGATGGCGCGGGCGTCGATGTGCGGCTGCGTGAGTGGCAATGACTTATCGAACCACGGATTGCGCGGATGAAGGCAGCGGTTCGGATGGTCACCGAGCCCTGGTTTGAATCGGTGTTGTTTGCGCAATCCGCGGTCGAGATCCTCCGCACGGATCGGGCTATTCCCCATATTCCAGACAGCCTTCAGATTGAGACGATTAAACAGTCTCTGCGCTCCCGCGCAGGGCTACATGCTGGCGAAAGGGGAGGCGCTCAACCTCGACCTCTTGTCGCAGTATGCGGCCCGCCAGCGCGCGCGGCGGGAAAAGCTCCAGCATGGCCTCGAAGAGCGCCTGCTCAAGCAGATCATCGACGACGCGCCCTCGCGCGCTGGCTCGCCGACTGCGCCGTGATCCTGGGCCAGCCCATGAGCGTCGTCCGCGAGCACTCCATCGTGGAGGTCATGGTCTTGTCCGAGGCCTCCCGCGCCGCCGAAACCCTGCGCATGGTCGATGCCATCGGCTTCGCTCTCGGCGATTCCGCCGAGGTTGGTTCAGCCCTGAATGAACTGCGGAGGGCCGCTCAGTGAGACACCGTGTTGCGCGCCGCCCTGTCCCGGGCATCAGCACGGTCGGCCCACCGCAGCGCCATCAGATACGGCACTACGAAAACCGCCACCACCGGCACGAACGACAGTGCGAGGAGCGCTAGAAGCAGGGCGAGGTAGATCATAACGCTGTGACCTAAGCACGCTCCGCGCCAGCATGCAACAAATAGTCCGTATCCTCCTGCAGACCAAAGGCGATGTGCGCGGCGCCTTGGAGGTTGGCCAGGTCATCGACAATATGCGCCATGCCAAAGGTAGCCCGCCGCGGGAGCGGCGGGACAGATTGGCCTTACCTTGGAAGCAAACTTGAACTATTTCCCCGCGGTCGGGATCGTCCAGCGTTCGACGGTGTTGTTTACCGGGGTCACGGTGCGGAGGTAATCGTAGATCGCGCCGAGATCCTGCTCGGTCATGCCGGCGTACATGGTCCAGGGCATCACGGTTTGCGCGTCGCCCTTGCTCATGTCCACGGGGGTCGCGGCGGCGGGATCGTCGTAGGCTTTGAAGCGTGCGATGAAGTCGGTTCTGGTGAGCGCCTTGATGCCGGTGTCGTCCGGCGTGATGTTGGAGGAGCGCACGATGTGTCCGCCGCCGAGATTGAATTCGAAACCGCCGGCGAAGGGCTGGCCGATTACTTTGCCCTTTTCCTGTTTCGTGTGACAGACGATGCAGCCGGCGGCGTTGGTCATGTAGGCGCCGTAAGCCAGCGTGTCCGCGGGCTCGGGCCGCTGCTGGGGCGCGGCCTTCTGCGGCATGGTGTTGATCAGGATGTTTACCGGGAAGTCCGGATCGTGGTCGGGGGTGGAGTGCGCAATCGGCGCGAGCGAGCGCACGTAGGCGATGATCGCATGGATGTCCTCGGGATCCATTTGCCCGTAGTTTATATAGGGCATGATGGCGAACAGCGGGCTGCCGTCGCGCGTGACGCCGGTCGTGATCGTGCGATACAACTCGCCATCGGTGAACTCGCCGACGCCGGCCGGGGTGATGTTGCGGGAGACAAACGTCCCGGGAAACCCGAAGGCGCGGTCGAATACTTCGCCGCCCTGGCCCAGCGTCTCCGGGATGAGGGGGCCGGAGTAGCGGCTCCAGTCGCGCGTGGAATGGCAGTCCATGCACAGCGAGACGTGATTCGCGAGGTAGGCGCCGCGCGCAAGCAATTCAGGCGTGACCTCGACCTTCAGGTCCGGCGCGGGTCCGACATTGGGCAGCGCGAGTTTGATATAACCGGCGAGGCCGGCGAGGCCAATGACGACAAGGAGCAGCAGCGCTCCAAGGAACTTCAGGAGTTTCTTGATCATGGGGGGAGGTAGAGGAGGGAATGCGCCCGGCATCCGCGCTGAAAGCCAACAGCGGATGTCCGTGTGCCATCGTCATTGCAGAAAGCGGATGCGGTTCGCCAGCGATTTCGGTGACTGCGCGCGGAATTTGAAGGGATTGGTCGACGTTGGAGGGGCGCGTGTTTTGCCTCCCGGCGGACAGGGAGGGACTGGGAACTGACGGGTGTCTTCCGTTTCGAGCGCAGCGAACGGCGATTCCATTCGTCCGACCTTCCCATTCGTCTCATTCGTCACATGCGTGGTTGTCGGATTTTGCGCCGCGGCGACGACATGATAGAAGCGACACGATGCAAGCCACCGACTACGAGCTTCTGCGGCGATACGCGTGCGAGGGCGCGCAGCCCGCGTTTGCCGAGGTCGTCGCACGACATCTCGATCTCGTTTATTCGACGGCGCGGCGGCAGGTCTGTTCGCCACAACTCGCGGAGGAAGTGGCGCAATCGGTCTTTGTAGATCTTGCGCGCCACGCGGCGCGTTTGAAGGACAACCTGGTGCTTGCTGCCTGGCTCTACACCGTGACGCGCCGGACGGCGATCGACGTCGTCCGGCGCGAAGCGCGGCGGCGCGCGCGCGAACAGATCGCCGTGGAACTTGCCGCGATGCATGCAGACACGTCCGAATGGTCGCGCATCGAGCCGGTGCTCGACGAAGCGATGGAGTCGCTCGACGAGCGCGACCGCAGCGCGATCCTGCTGCGTTTCTTTGAAAACAAGAACCTGCGCGAGATCGGGGCGGTGTTCGGCGTTTCCGATGACGCCGCGCAGAAACGAATCAGCCGTGCGCTGGAACGGCTGCGTGCGGTTCTCGTCAGGCAGGGCGTAACCACAAGCGCGGCGGCCTTGGGCACGCAGCTTTGCGCGAACGCCGCGCAAGTCGCTCCGGTCGGGTTGAGCGCGTCTGTCGCGGTCGCAGTCGCAAGTTCCGGCGTCTCGCTGGGAACAGCCGCCGCTCTTTCCGTCGCCACCACAGTTGCTATGACCACAGTCCAGAAAACTCTTGTGACCGCCGGTCTCGTCGTTGCCATCGCCGGCGGTCTTTATCAGGCGAGCGTGATTCGCCAGCAGCGTGCGCAAATTCGTGCGTTCGAGGGCGCGGCGAAGGCGCTCGAAGAGGAACGCGACAGAGCCCGGCTCGGACTGGCCGCCGCCAGGCGTGAAATGCGCGCGACAGACGCGACGCTCGGTGAAGCGGAGCAATTACTGACGGATGCCGCGCAAGCGCTCGCGGCCGGCGGGAGCTTGGAGCAGACCGAACTGCTCGCGTGGGTCGAGCGAACAAAGAGCCTCAAGGAATGGGCCGCGCGCATGTCGGAGCGGACGATTCCGGAAATGAGTCTGCTGACCGAGACCGACTGGCTCGAAGCGGCGCGCAGGTCCGATCTCTCAACCGAAATCGGAGTACGGAAGGCACTGGCTCAGTTACGCCTTATCGCCAAGCAGCATTTCCGACCGAAACTTCAGCAGGCGCTCGAAGACTATCTCGCAGCGAACAACAATTTACCACCAACCGAAGCCTCTCGACTTGCGCCGTATTTAGAGTCTCCGGTTCATGCGGCATTCCTCGAACGATACACGATCGGAATCCCTTACGGCTCTGATGTTGCGGGGTATCGCGGCAGCAGATGGGAGGTCGTCGAACGGAGCGATTCCATGGCCGATGACGAATACGAATGGAGAATC
>CAZFCY010000143.1:0-13218 GCA_964517665.1 uncultured Opitutaceae bacterium
ACTTGAAGTGCAAACGGCAAAGTTTGACCCCATCCGCTCGTCTGGCCCGATTCCGGGGTGACGCGTCGATGATCGAGCCGGTCGCTTCTGTCCTCCCGCCGCGGCTCACGCGTCGGGAAACAGCTCCCGGCTCAACCCGGGAATAATCCGCAGGGCGTTCTCGTAATAGACCTTGCGCAGGATGCTGTCCGGGAGCGCGAGACCATACATTTTCCAGAACGCGTGACGCTTGCGGTAGTAGTCGAAATATTCGTCGGCCGTTTCGAGGACGCGGAAATAAACGTGATATTCGAACGGCGCCCACACGTCCTTGCCCATGAGAATGCGGTCCTGGCGCCTCTCGAAAAAGGCGGCGGCGCGGCGCGGCTGCCGCGCCGGATCATAGATCACGGCGCCGAGTTCCACGACGACGTTCGGCAACTCGTCCATGATCCGGTCGAGGCGGTCGAGGTCGTTCGCGAGCCAGAGGAAATGCGCGCCGATGAATGTCGTTTCAGGATGCTTGCGAAAGACGTTGGTCTGCTCGGTGATCAACTGGTCGAAGGACGGCTCGCCCTCGCGCTTGCGGGTGGGGCGTTCCTTCAGCTCGAGCCAGCGCTCGTTGTGCCTGTCGTGCGGAAGCCAGAACGAAGCCGGGTCGCCGGTGTGAATCAGCACAGGGATGCCCAGCTCGCCCGCCTTCGCCCACAACGGATCCAGCCGCGGATCGTCCACACGGACCCGGTTGCCGCGCCCATCCTCGACGCGCATGCCGAGGTTCTTGAAAATTTTCAGGCCGCGCGCGCCGTGGCGGAAATCCTCCTCGAGTTGCGCCGCGGTGCGGGCGGGATAGCCGGGGTCGTCGATTCCGTCGTACGAGGGGCTCGCGAAGACCACGAAACGGTCCGGGTAACGTGTCTCCAGCGCCTTCACCGTGCGCTTCAGTTGCTCGCCGTTTCCACCCGAAAGATTGACCATCACGGCCATGTTCAACTCGTCCATCTGCCGCACGATCTCGTCCACGCCGTCCGGCGAGAGACGCGGGCCAAAGAGGTGATTGTGCGCGTCGATGAACGGAAATCGGGCGCGGGTGACGGGGTTCTCGGGCACGACGAGCGTCGAACGCGGCTCGTACTCCTCGAAACTCATTTCCTGCGCGGGCGCCGGTTGGATCGATGCGAGCCACAAACAGGCCGGCAAAGCGGCCGTCATCGGGAGGGATCGGGAGAGCATGCTTCGAGTATGACGGCGAAAGGCGTGGCGGGGATTCAGAGCTGCGACGGAAAAGTCGCCCGGTCCGGGCTTCCACAGCTCCCGAGGCCGCGCTTGCCCTCCGCGGCGTCGCGCGCCGGCGTTTGCCCGCTTCCCGGAAGGATCCCGTCCGCAGAAACGGGCCCAGCCCCGGCTGTCGGATTCACTTCTCGCGCGGAGGCGCAAAGACGCAGAGTGGAAGCTTTCCGCGTCCCGGCGTCCTGGTGCGAGCCCTTCTGTTTCCGCGGCCATGCCGCAGGCTTTCCTCCAGCCAACGATACTGGCCAGGCTCCTGCGGCGGGCGAGAGATTGCGGTGTGAAGGTTCCCGAATCTCGGGCCACGTCGACGATGCCGCAGCCACTCCTGCGTTTCCAGCGACGCCTCGGGGCTCGCCCCGAGGATTTTTGATACAATGTACAAAGCCCGACGCTGTACGATCGATCACGACCCTGCGCCAGGCGCAGGCGATGTGCGGAGCGATCAGGTCGAACGTCACGCGTTCCGTCGCGGTGAAATCCCGGATCGCCCGGCTGAACGCGATACCGACGCGATGTCTCCCGCTCTGATGAATGAACGTGGCCATCTGGTCGCGCACGCCGAGCGGGCAGTAGTACTCGTGATGCAGCGGCGAGCGGCTCCAATCCCGATCATGACGAAAACTGGCAAACGTCACGGCCGGCAGCACGCGTGCCGCATCAACCTCCCGCCAGATGGGATGTTCACGGCAGTGTGTCACCCAAAAATCGCCGATCCGGCGCCAATAGGGCGGCAGCGGGCTGGGCAAAACCAGCAAGCAGTCGACACCAGTCGTGATTTCGTTCACGCTGACGCGATCACACGCAATCAATCGGCGCAGCAACCGCGGGAGCCCGACGCGCAAATCCGCGATCGTGTCCATCCGGTGCAGTTCCTGTACGCAGTCGAACGCGCGGGTCAGGATGTGGTGGGGCAGGCGCACAGCCATTGGCGCAATTTCGAGAACAGACTGTGATTTGATATAAGCAGAAACAAGGCCGGTCAAGACCGGGAAGAGCGGAGGTCGGCGTCGGAAGTCGGACCATCAGCTTACGATCAGCGCGGATCAGCGTTCCCGTCCTTCAGCTTCAGTCCCGCCGCGGGCGGCTACACACGCCCCGTGGAAAAATCGATCGCCATGCGTCAACGACTTGCGCGCTCGACCCCACAAAACGGCCAAAGTCCTGCTCCGATTGCGGAAGTCGGGCCAGATTGAAACGACCCGTCGGCGCGCGGGCTTGAACTTCGTGGCGGAAGAGAAACATGGCCGGCTTTGCGTCGCGAATGTTCCGTTGCTTGCCCGAATCGAAGAGGCCGCCAATGTCCGCTTCATGGCTGAACCGACGAAGCAGTCGATCGAAGAACCGTCCATCCGCAATCCCGGCGAAAATGCCCGCCGCGCCATCTTCTGTCCGAAACAAGCCCGTCCATTCGTTGAATGAGTGAATCAAACAATCGGGCCAGCCGCCCACAACCGAAAGCGAACGCCATGACGACAGACGCCACCGCCCGCGCCGGCGAACCCGCCGCCCGCGGCAACAAATCCTTCACCCGCCACTTCCCCGCCATCGCGCGAATCCTCCTGGGGCTCCCGCTCGCGGTGTTCGGGCTCAATGGATTCCTGAACCTCATTCCGCAACCCGAGACGCCGCTTCCGGAAGGCGCCATGGCATTTGCCGCCGCGTTGATGGACACCGGCTATATGATGCCGCTCATCGGCGCGACACACCTCGTGGTCGGCGTGCTGCTGCTGTGCAATCGCTTCGTGCCGCTCGCCCTCGCGTTATTGGCGCCCTTCATCGTCAACAGCATCGCGTTTCACCTCTTCCTCGAGCGCTCCGGACTTCCCATGGCGATCGTCTTCCTCGCCCTCGAGTTGTATCTGGCGTGGAAATACCGGCGCGCGTATCGGCCCATGCTCGCCGCGCGGACCCATCCTGTTTGATATAAAATCAGGCGCGCCGGGCCACGACATGGGCACAATATCCATCGCCTGCGGAAGCTGGGCGGACGCCGGATACCACGAGGATGGTAAAGAACCCCGGGGCAGGCCCCGAGGCATTGGAGGGTCCACCTCCGTGTGGACCGCTTCGCCTGCGGACGACACGGAGGCCGTCCCTCCAGGAAATCCAAGCCGAAGCAAGCTTCGGGTTATCCGACCCAAAGTGAACGAAACCAACGACGCCGCGGGTCGAAAGCAGCCGGGATCGATTTGATGCTTCCGGGCGCCGGATCGTGAGAGCGCCTGTCCTTCCGGACGGAGCGGCGATCCACGAGCCGGCAACGGGAATGACTCGCGCCCCAGCCGGAAAGAAGTCACACATGCTTGTCCGATGGCAGCGGCTTCGTTCGTCGACCCTTTGCATGCGCGAACAGTTCGATCACCCCCGAGGCCGCAATTCATCTGATCACAAACGGAACCTTCCACGTATGAAAAGGAGCCACGCATGAGCCGCGTCCGGGTGTTGGTCGGCACCCGCAAGGGAGCGTTCATCCTCACCGCGGATGGGAAACGCGAGAACTGGAAAATCACCGGTCCACATTTCGCGGGTTGGGAGATCTACCACGTGAAGGGTTCGCCGGTGAATCCGGACCTTATATATGCCTCGCAGACCAGCGACTGGTTCGGACAGGTGATCCAGCGCTCGAGCGACGGAGGCGCGACATGGGAGCCCGTCGGAAAAACCTTCGCCTACGACGGCGCGCCGGGCACGCACCAGTGGTATGACGGCACGCAACATCCGTGGGAATTCAAGCGCGTCTGGCATCTCGAGCCGTCGCCGACCGATTCCGAAACGATCTACGCCGGCGCGGAGGACGCGGCCCTCTTCCGCTCGAGCGACGGAGGCCAGAGCTGGCGCGAACTCTCCGGCTTGCGCGACGCCAAGGGACATCTCTGGCAGCCCGGGGCCGGCGGGATGTGCCTGCACACGATCATCATCGATCCCCGCAATCCCCGGAGGATCTTCGTCGCCATCTCCGCGGCGGGCGCGTTTCGAACCGACGACGCCGGCGAAACATGGCGGCCGATCAACCGCGGCTTGAAGTCGCCCTACGAGCTTCCCGATCCGGACGCGGAGGTCGGCCACTGCGTGCACCGCATCGCCCTGCACCCATCGCGCCCGGATGTGTTGTTCATGCAGAAGCACTGGGATGTCATGCGCAGCGACGATGCCGGCGGCTCATGGAGCGAGGTCAGCGGCGACCTGCCGTCCGACTTCGGCTTCCCGATCGACGTGCACGCGCACGAGCCGGAAACGATATATGTCGTGCCGATCAAGAGCGACTCCGAGCACTATCCACCCGAGGGCAAATTGCGCGTCTATCGAAGCCGCACAGGCGGCAACGAATGGGAGGCGCTCACGAAGGGCCTGCCGCAAAGCGATTGCTATGTGAACGTCCTGCGCGACGCGATGGCGGTCGATTCGCTCGATCCGTGCGGCGTCTATTTCGGCGCCACCGGCGGCCAGGTCTACGCCTCGGCCAATGGCGGCGACAGCTGGTCCCCGATCGTGCGCGACCTTCCCGCCGTGCTCTCGGTCGAGGTCCAGACGCTGCCATAAATGGAGGCAGCGAACAGCGGGCATTCCCTGTGTCCTGGATACGCCTCACTTCTCGCCACTCGCCACTCTTGCGCCATGATACGAGTCGTGCTTCCCGTTCATTTGCGGACGCTCGCGCGGGCCGGGCGCGAGGTGGCGCTCGACATCGCGGGGCCGGTCACGCAGCGCAGCGTGCTCGACGCGCTCGAGGCGCGCCATCCCGTGCTGCGCGGGATGATCCGCGATCAGGCCACGCAACGCCGCCGGCCGCTCGTGCGGTTTTTTGCCTGCGAGGAGGATCTCTCGCACGAGTCGCCGGACGCGCCTTTGCCCGAAGCGGTCGCGCGCGGAGCCGAGCCCTACCTCATCGTCGGTTCGATGGCCGGCGGATGACTACCACGGCAGGCCGGCCTGGCTGAGCAACCGGCCGCTGTCGACGGCGAGGCGGATGGCGGCGTCGAGGCCGGGTATGGCGATGAAGGTGTCCTCGCCGCGCGCCTTCCGCACGCACGCGCTCGCCGGGATCAGGCGCGGCTCGCCGCCGTCGCGCAGGGCTTCGATCAACTGCGTGTGCACCCGCGCCAGGGCCGGATCGACGATGAACGCCTCCTCGCCGCGGAGCCGCGAGACGACCTCATCCAGCACCTGCAGCCGCGTCTCGGTGATGTCCGGCAGCGCCCACGTCTCGTCCGGAAGCGTATCCGAACGGCGGATACACTCGCGGCCCAGCACCCAGCGCACCTCCCCCCGGTCGCCCGCCACGTGGACTTCCGGCGGCAGGTTGATCTCGCCGCTGTGGCTGGCGTTGAAGGTGATTCTCACGCCCGTCGTCGTCATCAAGACAAGGCTCACGGTGTCGAACGTCTTGATCGGCTGCGCGCGATAAAGCTCCGCCTCCAGGCTCTCGATCTCCGCCGCCGTCTCCGGGCGCGGCCCGGCCCAGAAGAGCGCGAGCATGACGAAGTGCGCGAAGGCGTTGCTGACCGGCGAATCCAGGACCCACGCGTCGCCGACGCGCGCGCGACCGGCCCACTCGTTGCGCGTGTAATAGCTGAGCGGCCGCGGCCATTGGCCGATGACGTTGACCTGCCGCACCGCGCCGATCTCTCCAGCGAGCAGGCGGCGTTTCACTTCGTGCGTGGTCGCGGTGTAGAGTTCCTGAAAACCCACCGCCACGATCCGGCCCGCGGCGAGGCGGGCGGCCTCGATCTCGTCCACCTCGCGCAGGGTGGCGGCGAGCGGCTTCTCCACCAGGACATGGAGCCCCGCTTCCAGGGCGGCGATCGCCATCGGCGCATGCAGGTGGATGCCCGTCGGCAGCATCACGAGGTCGATCGACGCGCGCATCGCCTTCAGCATCGTTTCGTAGTCGTCGAAAAGCGCGACGCCCCCGGCCGAGAGGCGCGCGCAGACCTCGACGACCTCGGGCTGGTTCGTGATCGTCGCCGCGACCAGCCGGGCCCGGCGGCGACGCGTCTGCTCCTCGATCATCTTCAGGTGCCAGCGGCCATAGCCGGACACTCCCACCAAGGCGATTCGGATCATGGATATATTTCCCAAAGAGAGGCCGGGCGCTTCCGCCCGCGGATGCGGCCAAAAGCGGCGATGAATCGCCGCGCTCCAGAGCGCGCGGCGCAATATGGAGCGCGGCGATTCATCGCCGCTTTCAGGACCAACGATTTAGCAGGCGCCACACTAAGGGGCAATGGGCCGGGCACGGGTTTGCTCACGGCTCAACGCTCGCTGTAGGGATCGGCCGCGTCGCGCAGGCCGTCGCCGAGGAAGTTGAAGGAGAGCACGGTCATCACCACGAGCACGACCGGCATGAGCAGCCACGGGTAGTTCGCCACGGTCTGCACGCTCATGCAGTCCTGCAGCAGCACGCCCCAGCTCACGATCGGCGGGCGCAGGCCGAGCCCGAGAAAACTCAGCGCCGTCTCGCCGAGGATCATCGCCGGCACGCTCAACGTCAGCACCACGATGATGTGGCTGGTGAAACCGGGCAGCAGATGGCGAAACAGGATGCGCGCGTGCGAGGCGCCGAGCAGCCGCGCCGCCGTCGCGTAATCCTCCTCGCGCAAGGCGAGGATCTTGCCGCGCACGACGCGCGCCAGTCCGGTCCAGCCGAGAAGGCTCAGCACGATCGTGATCGCGAAATACACCGACAGCGGCGACCAGTCGCCCGGCAGCACCGCGCCGAACGCGAGCCAGAGCGGGATGTGAGGAAACGCGTTGATGATCTCGATCGCGCGCTGTGTCACGTTGTCGACCGCGCCGCCCACATAGCCCGACACGCCGCCGATGGTCACGCCGAGCAGGAAGGTCACGACGATCGCGACAAGGCCGACCGAAAGGCTCACGCGCGCGCCAAACACGAGCCGGCTGAACAGGTCGCGCCCAAAGCGATCGGTGCCGAGAAAGAAAAACGTCGGCCCGAAATCCGGCGACTCCGCGCGCGCCACGGCCGCGCGATCGACGCCGACGAGCCGCCGTTCCATCGGAAAAATCCCCCACAGCTCGTACGGCTCCCCGCGGGCGAAGAGCCGCAGCGGGATGATCACGTCGTTGTTTTCCCGATACGTGCGTTGAAACGAAACCGGATCGACGTGCCGCTCCACGCCGCGCGCGTGCAGGCCGTCCGCGAAGGTGAAGCGCGGAAGCTGCGGCGGACAATAGATATAGCGCAAATCCTGATGTTGCGCGGAGTATGGCGCGACAAACTCGGCGAAGAGCGCCGCGAGATAAAGCGCCGCGAGCACGAGAAGCGCGCCCACCGCGAGCCGGTGCCGCGCGAAGCGGCGGCGGATCAGCGCCCACTGCGTCTCGCCCGCGGGCCCGCGTCCCGCCCTGCGGCCGGCGACGACCGCCGCGGGCGCGACCGCGGGTGAAGCGCCCTCGCCCGCGCTCGCGTCCGGGTTTGCGTCCACCAGCGCCGGCGCGCCCAACCGCGGCCCGCCCTTCATCGCGCGCCTCCTTCCAGCCGGATGCGCGGATCCAGCCACAACAACAGCAGGTCGCTCACGAGCGTGCCGACCACGCCGAGGAGCGTGAGCACCATGAGCATCGAGGCGGTGAGATAGACGTCCTCCGCCATCAACGAATCGAGCATGAGCGGCCCGACCGTCGGCAGGCTCAGCACCAGCGCCACGATCGCGCCGCCGGAGACGAGCTGGGGAAACAACGCGCCCAGCCCGGAGACGAACGGATTGAGCGCGAGCCGCACCGGATATTTCACCAGCAGCCTCAACGGCCGCACGCCCTTGGCCCGCGCCGTCGTCACGTAGGGCCGGCGCAATTCGTCGAGCAGGTTCGCGCGCATGATGCGGATCATGCTCGCCGTCCCGCCGACACCGAGGACGACCACCGGCACCCAGATGTGTTTCAACAGATCGAGCGCCTTGGCCCAGCTCCAGCCCGGCATGCTCGCAAACTCGGGCGAAAACAAACCGCCGACCTGCAGGCCGAACCAGCGGTTGGCGATCCAGATGAGCACGACCGCGAGGAGGAAGCCCGGCACCGAGACGCCGAGAAATCCGATCAGGGTCAGCGCGTAGTCGGAAAATGAATACTGCCGCACGGCCGAGTAAATGCCGATCGGCAGCGCGAGCGCCCACGTCAGGAAGATGGTGCCCATCGACACCAGGACGGTGAGCAGTATCCGGTCTCCCACTACACTCGAGACCGGACGGTTGTGCTCCATCGAGAGCCCGAGATTGCCCTGCAGCAGACCGGCGTCCGCCGCGGAGAAACTGGCGAACCACTCGAGCCCGACCCAGCGCAGGTACCGCCTGACGACCGGCTCATCGAGATGGAAGTTCGCGCGCAGATCCGCGATCGCCTGCGCCGATTCCGTCGTGCCCTGCATCTCCAGCTCGAGGATGCGCGAGGTCACGAAATCGCCCGGCGGAAGCTGCACGATGATGAAGACGAGCACCGACACCACCGCCAGCGTCGGCGCCATCAACAACAGCCGCCGGCCGATGAACGGATGGCGCGCGGCGACCAGGCCGATCGCCAGCGCCAGCCCGCCGCCGAACAACAGGCGCAACAATTGCCCGACGCGCGGATCGCCCGATTCGGAAACGACGGGCACCCCGCCGACCGGGTCGTCCGCGTGCCCGCGCGCCAGCGCCGGATCGGGCACGATCTCGACCATCGCGCGGCTGACATCCGCGACGGTGGCCGGCGGATCCGAGGCGGCGTCCCACGAGAACGTCTCCATGCCGGTATTGCCGGGCGTGTTGAAGGAGTTTCCGTAGAGCGCGTTGCGCGGCACGTTGCGCAGGCCGTCCTTCACCACCACGAGCTGCGGAGGAGGCGTCGCGATCGAGATGTGCCAGACGTCCTCGACCTGCGCGTCCTGTATCTTGCGAAACAACTCGCGGCGGCGCGCAAAGTCGGGCGTGCGGTAAATCTCATCGAGCGTCTCCATCGCCCGCCGCAGCGGATGACCCTCGGGCGGCGCGATCGCGCCGGGCGGAGCGCCCCGCGCCGCTTCTCCGGCCAGCCCGCCGAATTGATACCAGATCCCGAACCCCGGCGCATAGTGCGCGTCGCGCAGGACCGGCACGAAGTTGCGCGGCTCGACGAGCGGGGTGAAATCGCTCTCGCCCGTCCACACCGTGAAGTCGTACCGATACGAGGCCTTTTCCGTATAGAACAGGTTGCGCGCGCGAATGCGTTGCATGCAGCGCAGGCCCACGCGCGCCCAATCCTCGACCACGAACTGCGCGGGATCGTTGCTCGTGAACTCCGTCATGTTCAGATACCACACCATCCGCGATCCATCGGGAAACGCGCGGTAGCCCTCGCTGTCGCGCCGGGTCAGGCCGAGTTCGTCGAGCAGCGCGTTGGCGCGATCCGGATCGTGCGCGGTGTGGCTCTTCATCAGCTCCTCGCTGTGAAACGGCGAGTCCGGCCCGGGATCGATCTGCGCGGGCTCGCCCTGCCCGTTGAACAACGTCGCGATGATCGCGCGCCGGTCGATCGCGAGCGACAGCGCCTGGCGAAAGCGGCGGTCGTTGAGCAGCTCGTGTTTCCAGCGCGTCTCGGGATGCGCCGGATCGATCCGGCGGTTGACGACGGGGAAGATGGTGAAGACCGAGCGCGTGGCCGGATACCAGTGATAGACGTCGTAGCCGTTCCGCTTCGCCTCGTTCATCAAGAGCACGTGGTCGTCATAGCGGATGAAGCGATCCTGCAGCGAGACCTGCCCCGTCGCCGCCGTGAGGCCGAAGAGATTGCTCGGCCGCATGGTCAACACCAGGCGGTCGATATAGGGCAGTTGACGCCCTTCGGGATCGACCGCGGGGAAGAACGGGTTGCGCACGAAGACAAACGGAGGCGTCGCCTTGTAGGTCCGCAATATCCACGGCCAGAGGCGCGGCATCTCCGGGTTGCTCCACTCCTTCATGCGTTGATATACCGCGGCCGGGCTCGCCAGCTTCAGCGCCCGCATCGCGCGCTCGATCAACGCCGCGTCCCCCAGCTCCGGATGATAGGCGCGCAGGTAGTGCGCCGGCGTCATATAGTCCGTATAGTCCTCCGGCCCGGAGCCGTACGCCGCGACGCGCTCGATGAAAAGCGCGTTGGGCTCCTTGAAGACGAAGCGCGCGGTGAAGTCGTCCACCACCTCGAGCCGGCCCATCTCCCCGCCGTTGCGCAGCAGCCGCGGGTTCGCCCCGAAGTACAGGACCTCGTGCTCGAACCAATAGCCCATGTCGCGCGCGGTGACCGGATGGCCGTCCGACCAGCGCATGCCCTTGCGCAGGTGAAAGGTGAAAACGCGGCGATCGTCCGACACCTCCCACGATTTCGCGAGATGAGGCACGATCGGATGCCCTTCCGGCGACCACCGGAGCAGGTTCGCGTAGCTCATCCGGTTGTAGATCTGGACCAGGTCGGCGCGCGACGCGATCAGGCGATGCCACGTGCCGCCGTAGTTCGTCACGCCGTCCACCCCCGCGAGCACGATCGGCTCCGATCCGACGCGCGTGGCCACGGGCGGCAGCCGCCCCGCCTCGACGTGCGGCGCGATCACGGGCGGATCCACGCGCGGCCACCAGGCCGCCGCCGGACCCTCGCCATAATCGACATCCTGCACGATCCTCGGCGGGTTCTCCGGGTGCAGCCGCATCGCGCGCCGCTCCTCCACGGTCGCGATCTCTTCCGCCGTGCGCTCCGGCGGCGGGAGCTGGGCCGGACGAAACGCCAGCCCCCACAACCACAGGAAGGCCGCGAGGGCGCAGGCCGTTCCGATCACGAGGACGATGGAGCGCAGAAGAAACCGCATCAGCAGACAGACGCGCGAGAAAAGGCTGGACGAGAAAGGGTGACCACGGGGAACCGCGCAATCCTAACAAGTTCGCCCGCCCGGCGATAGCTTCGAAGCGGTCAGCAAGTATGCAGATTCGCGCACAGACGTCCCCCAAACCCCGCCACCCCCGCGCGATTCCGCTCCGGACGGGAATCACAAAGGGCTCGCGCCGCCCGCGCCCGCGCCCTAATTCCTGAGATCGACTTATGCTGCGTTACCTCGGGCTCGGTTATCGTCAATTCGGACTCTATCCCCTCGTTTCCGGCGGCCGCCTGAACTGGGAGTTCTACGCCGTCGTGCGCGGGCGTTGCGGCCCCGTCCTGCGCCCCGACACGCCGCCGCAACTGCGTTCGAGCACGCTCTGGATCTTTCCCGCCGGCAGCCGGCATGGCTGGGGCGGGCACGAGGACCGCCGCGCCTACATCACGGCCTTCCATTTCGGCTCCGTGCCGGAGCAGCTCCAGACCGCCGTCCGCGAACACGGCCACCTCGAGCTGCCGTTGACGCCCGCGGAGGGCCGCCGGCTGGTGGCGCTCGCGAAGGAGCTGAAACAACATTTCCATCACCCCACCAACTTCAGCGAACTCCGCTACCAGGGCGCGCTCGTCGAGCTGTCGTTGTTCGCGCTCCAAAAGCTTCAAGTCCACGAAGTGCCGCTGCCCGAGGGCTACGCGAATCGCGCGGTCGAGAACGCCATCTCGTGGTTCACCGAGCATGTCCGCCAGAACCCGTCCGTCACCGAGGTGGCGGATCACGTCCACGTGTCCGCCAGCACCTTGCGGCGGCTTTTCCGGCAGATTCGCAACGAGAGCCCCGCGCAGGTGTTCTCCCGGATCAAGCTCGAGGCCGCCATGCGATTGATGACGCAGACAAACGCCAAACTGGAGATCATCGCCGAGGAGTGCGGCTATTCCTGCACGAGCGATTTCTGCCGGGCGTTCAAGGCCCTCCACGGCTCCACGCCGAATCTCTGGCGCCGCCGCATCTTGAAGACGCCCGAACATGCCCGCGGCTGGTCGGCCGCCAGCTGACGGCCCGCTCCCCTGCCCCGGCTCGCGCGCCGGAGATCGACCGCCGCGCCGCTCAACTGCGCTCCGGCGCGCTCGAATGCCTCGGTCAACTCCTCCAACGGATCGCCGGTGGACACAAATTCGTGCGCGCTGAAACCGCGATAACACGAGTGCAAAGTGCAAATTTTGACCCCTTCATTCCGGCTTTTATCGCTCCCGAATTCGCGGACAAGGCCTGCATAGCGAATCTTTCTTCCTTCTTCGTCCAGCTCGAATGGTGCGGTGAAGGTAAAGCCGAGATCGTCGGCAGCGATCTTCCAAGCCTCAGCAATTTGTTCCGATGTCATCATCTTTGTATGCCCAACGATTGAGGTCAGACACGACCGGGCGCAGCCCGGTCGTTGTCTGTGCCGACTGGATGGGCCTCCGTCTTGATTCGTATCGAAGCAAGGAAGGCTGCTACCTCCGCATCTGATGCCTCGATCTTCGCGCCGGAGACCACAGTGACCTGATAGGTGACGTGGCGAATCTGCATCAAATAGCGACGGAAGAAATACGACGAACCCGCATTCGTGATGCGACCAGTAAGCTCACAGGCTGGCACTCCGCCGATCTCCATGAAGCGCTGCAAATCGACTGAGTCGGCTGACTCTTCGACGCTCTTCCGCCACTCGGCCGCGTGCTCGCTAAACGGGGCATCCGGATTCTTCACGGGTGAATTCACGACCGAAAACAGAAATATCCTCTTCTTCTCTTCCTGCTTCGCCGTCCACTGGATGCTCTGAGAATTCGGACGTGACTCACGCACGGGAGACCAGCCCGGACTCTTCGGAAACTCGACATGGAACCGTCCGCCTTCTTCTTCGATTGGATTCCCGCGCGCGCACGTCGCTAGGACCAAGAGAAGTATCGTGAGTGCTTTCATATCTTCGCCCATCGTTATAGATGAGCCACGCGCGCGAGCGTGGTCTCGGCCCTTTCGAAATACAAACGATGATGAGCGGAGAAGCCGCTCACGAAAAACGGGCCAAGCAAGCGCGTTGGCTCTGGCGGCTTCCATGAGAAGGCGTGTCGAGAGTAATATATAAAAAGGTTCACCTTTTT